>CAJVYS010000025.1 GCA_913009875.1 uncultured Gammaproteobacteria bacterium
CTTCGAGGGTACATAATTCAGAGTTGTCTTTTTTTTTGGAAACAACGATAGCGCCTTATAGTGACCCTTATAAGGCGTTATTCATTGCCTTATAATGCCTTGTTGGATTCCAGTTGGTACGCCCATGCCCTTACTAGGTTTTTCAGGTTATCAGCCATTGTTACGAACCTATGTAGGTCAAGGACTCAGAAAAGATTTAGAGCACCTTGATGAAGACAAGGTGTCTGCATTAGTTTTAAGTCTAAAGCGACATGGTGTTAGTGATGAAGTGATTGAAGAAGCATTGGCAGAAGTAATTCACGGTTAGTCAGTTTTTAATTAGCACCGTGGCATAACCAATCATTCAAGTTGACACCGTACCTTTTACTTCTTTTGGGAAAATAGGGGTCACTTCTTTTGGGAAAATAGGGGTCAGACTCGAATTAGGTAGGCTTCTCAGTTACTGTCCCGTCTGGCAGGCGATGTGGATCACCGGCTGCAACAGGGTGGCGGGGTTCGGTGGCGGAGAGCCAGCCAGGTGCGGAAAGGTCAAAGGGCTTGCCAAGAGGTTAAGGGGTCAAAGCCCTTAACCGGCTTAAGCTGGCAAAGCGCAGCGTGCCCAACGTTCGTTGGGCACGTCTCTTCGCTCCTTTGCCCAACCTACCGCGCTACGGGTTGGGCAAGACGGCGGGAGAGGAAAAGCCGCTGGACGCCATGCGGAGGTTGCACTTTTGGGCCTGAATAGCGTCTACTATAGGTGGAAGTCGGCTGGACAGTCGCTGTGTGTCTTGCCTGCAAGACATGTGGAGGAAAGTCCGGGCTCCAAAGGGCAGGGTGCCAGGTAACGCCTGGGGGGCGAGAGCCTACGGAAAGTGCCGCAGAAAACAGACCGCCGATGGCCCCGATGTTCGCATCGGGCGCACAGGTAAGGGTGAAAAGGTGCGGTAAGAGCGCACCGCGCCGCTGGTAACAGCGGTGGCAGGGTAAACCCCACCCGGAGCAAGACCAAATAGGGGAGCATTGGCGTGGCCCGCGTTGCTCCCGGGTAGGTCGCTCGAGCGTCGCGGTGACGCGGCGCCCAGATGAATGACTGTTCTCGACAGAACCCGGCTTACAGGCCGACTTCCTTTTTTTATTGCTTTTCACCTTCCGTGTTGTCCTTTTTCGCACGATTCCCTGCTTTGCACCCCGTCTGTGCGCCAAACCTAATCTTTTACTTTAACTTCACACAGCAACGATTTGATTGCCGTCAGGTAGTTCGTTTTTGTGCCTGTCGGGATTTATGTCATGACGCTAAGTCATTGTGTAAAAAGCAAGATTTCCCGGATTTTAGCGCGTTAATTTCTTGACAGTGGGTGGGGGTGGTTCCTATAGTGTGGCGAAGTGGGGTGAAGTGGGTAATTGTGGATTTTTGTGCCACGCCTGCTTGCCTTGAGTCAACATTAGGGAGCGATCATTGTTTCGCGGAGTCAACACACTGAATCTGGACGTCAAGGGACGCATGGGCATGCCCGCGCGTTACCGTCAGCGCCTGGCCGATGCCTGCGACGGGCAGATGGTGGTGACCGTGGATCGCGATCATTGCCTGCTGCTGTATCCGCTGCCCGAATGGGAGATCGTCGAACGCAAGCTGCAGAAGCTGCCCAGCTTCAATAAGGCGGCCCGCCGCATGCAGCGTCTGTATATCGGCCACGCCACCGAGGTGGAGCTGGATTCCGCCGGGCGCATGTTGTTGCCGCCGTCGCTGCGCGAATTCGCCGGACTGGAAAAGCGCGCCGTGTTGACCGGTCAGGGCAACAAATTTGAAATCTGGAACGAGGAACTCTGGACCCAGCGCCGCGATGAATGGCTGGCGGAAGAGGATGATCTGGATGACCTGCCGCCCGAACTCGAGTCGCTGTCGCTTTGACACAGCCGTTCACACATCGACCGGTGCTGTTTGACGAGGTATTGGCAGCACTGGTGATCCGCGCTGATGGCATCTACATCGATGGCACCTTCGGCCGTGGCGGTCATGCGGGTGCCATTCTCGAGCGACTGGGGCCGCACGGTTGTCTGCTGGGACTGGATAAGGATCCGCAGGCGGTGGCCGAGGCTGAGTGCCGTTTCGGCACGGACGGGCGGTTTGCAATCGAGCGCGGTTCCTTTACGCAACTGGGGCGGCATGTGAAACAGCGTGGCTGGCAGGGCAAGGTGGATGGCATTCTGCTGGATCTCGGCGTCTCCTCGCCGCAGCTCGATGATGCCTCGCGCGGCTTCAGCTTTCGTAACGACGGTGCACTCGACATGCGCATGGATCCGGAGCAGGGCCGCAGTGCCGCGCAGTGGCTGGCCTCGGCCAGCGAACGCGAGATTGCCGATGTGCTGTACCAGTACGGCGAAGAGCGTCACTCCCGGCGCATTGCCCGCGCCATCGTGGGCGCGCGTGCCGAGGCGCCGATCACGCGCACTGCGCAGCTGGCCGGGATCATCCGCCAGGCCCACCCCAGTTGGGAGCCGGGCCGGGATCCGGCCACCAAGAGCTTTCAGGGCATTCGCATCTTTATCAACGCTGAACTGGATGACCTGCGCGACTGTCTACCGCAGGCGTTGGAGGCGCTCCGTCCCGGCGGACGGCTGGCGGTGATCAGTTTTCATTCACTGGAAGACCGCATCGTCAAACGCTTCATGCGTGATGAGGCCAAAGGCGACGCTTTTCCACCGGGTCTGCCGGTGCCGCAGTCGGCGCTGAACCCCCGTTTGAAGATGGTGGCCAAGGCTATTCGCGCCGGCGAGCGGGAGCTGGATGAAAATCCACGTGCCCGCAGTGCCGTGTTGCGCGTTGCCGAGCGGCTGGCCGGCAGTGGCGGCGGAGGTTCGTGAATGAGAACCGGTGGTTTTCTGATAGCACTGGTGTTGGCGGTACTGGCCTCGGCCATCGGCGTGGTCTATGCCAAGCACGAAGGCCGCAAGCAATTCGTACAGCTGCAGGTGCTGGAAAAGCTGCGTGACCAAATGAATGTGGAATGGGGACAGCTCCAGCTGGAGCAGGGCACCTGGGCGACACATAGCCGGGTGGAGCGCGTGGCGCGCAAACGTCTGGGCATGAAAATGCCGGACGCTGAATCCGTGGTAATACTTCGTAATGAGTGAACAAGGCAAGCCTTCATCCTATCGCGGCCGGCGCCTGCTGGTGCTCGGCGTGCTTGCGCTGGCCGCGGGTGGGCTGGCGGCGCGAGCGGTGGATCTGCAGGTGCTGGACAAGGACTTTCTGCAGGGTCAGGGCGATGCACGCTTTCTGCGCGTGGTCTCCGAGCCCGCCCACCGGGGCATGATTACCGACCGTTTTGGCGAACCACTGGCCATCAGTACCCCGGTGGATTCCGTGTGGGCCAATCCCCAGGTGCTGATCCTGGAACGTGACAGCTGGACAAAATTGGCCAAGGCCCTGCGTATCAAACGCGCCGATCTTGAACGTCTGCTGGTGGCGCGTCAGCACAAGGAATTCGTCTACCTCAAGCGCCGCGTCAACCCGGACATGGCGCAGCGTGTCAGCGCACTGGAGATCCCCGGCGTGGCCATGGTCCCCGAGTATCGACGCTTCTATCCGGCCGGCGAGGTGACCGCCCACGTGGTTGGCTTCACCGATGTGGACGACGCCGGCCAAGAAGGCATGGAGCTGGCCCTCGAAGAGCGCCTGCGCAGTGTCCCCGGGGCCAAGCGCGTGATCAAGGATCGCCTCGGGCGCATCGTCGAGAGCGTTGAGCGGGTGCGCGAGCCGCAGCCCGGCGAAGACATGGCGTTGAGCATCGATCTCCGCCTGCAATACCTGGCCTATCGTGAATTGAAGGCCGCCGTACGCCGCAACCGCGCCGACGCCGGGTCCGCAGTGATTCTCGACGTGCACACCGGCGAGGTGCTGGCGATGGTCAACCAGCCCGCCTACAACCCCAACAACCGCGACAAGCTGAAGCGCTCGCGCCTGCGTAACCGCGCGGTCACCGACGTCTTCGAGCCCGGCTCCACCATCAAGCCCTTCACCGTCGCCGCGGCGTTGGAGACCGGCCGATTCCGTCCGCAGACGCTGGTGGACACCACTCCCGGCTACCTCCGCGTTGGCCGCAAGACCATTCGTGATTTCCGTAACTACGGTCTCATCGATGTCTCCACCGTGATCCAGAAATCCAGCAACGTGGGGGCCAGCAAACTGGCCCTGGCGCAGAGTCCGGAACATCTGTGGAAGGCCTTCGCCAGCGTTGGCCTCGGCGAGTCCACCGGCAGTGGTTTTCCTGGCGAGTCCGGCGGTCTGCTCACCGACTATGGCAGCTGGCGTGATATCCAGCGTGCCACCATCTCCTACGGCTACGGCATGTCCACGACCACCCTGCAACTGGCGCGCGCCTACGCCGCGCTGGCTACCGATGGTCGTCCGTTGCCGGTCAGTTTCCTGCGCCGCTCGCGCAGCGAGGCTGCCGAGCTGGCGGCCCTATACGAGCCCGCGCTTAGCGCCGACAGCCTGCATGCCGTGCGCGACATGATGGAGCGTGTGGTGGCCAAGGGCGGCACCGGTACGCGTGCCGCCGTGTCGGGCTATCGCATCGCCGGCAAGACCGGCACGGTTAAAAAATCCGGTGCCGGCGGCTATGTCGAAGACAGCTACATTGCCGTGTTCGCCGGCATCGCCCCGGCCAGTGAGCCACGGCTGGCGATGGTGGTCATGATCGATGAGCCGCGTGGCGAGAAATACTACGGCGGCGCAGTGGCCGCGCCAGTGTTCGGCAAGGTCATGGCTGGCGCCCTGCGCCTGCTCGACATCCCGCCCGATGACCTGCCCTCTATGCCAGGCCAGCGCCTGGCGCTGTTGCGCGGTGACGGAGGTGCCCACTGATGCCCCGTTCCCTGCTCGAACTGCTCGACGGTATCGTCAAGCTGCCCGGTCTGCCCGAGGCCGAGATCGGTGGTCTGGCGCTGGACAGTCGTCAGGTGGCCTTCGGTGATTTGTTCTTTGCCCTCGAAGGCAGCCAGGTGCATGGCAGGCAGTTTGTCGATCAGGCCATCGAGCGTGGTGCGGCAGTGGTGCTGCAAGAGGCCACCTGGGCGAAGAAGGAGCAGCGTAGCGGGGTGCCCGTGATCTCTGTGCCGGAATTGAGGTTCAAGCTCGGCGCCATCGCCGAACGCTGGTTCGACAACCCGGCGCAGGCCATGACCGTGGTCGGCGTCACCGGCACCAACGGCAAGACCTCGGTGAGCCATTTCATCGCTCAGGCCCTGCGCGTCGACGGCCCCTGCGGCGTCATCGGAACCCTTGGCTACGGTCTCATCGGCAACGGTCTGTTCAGCGATTTGCAGCCCAGCACCCACACCACCCCGGATGCCATCACCCTGCACGGCCTGCTGGCCGACATGCACGATGCCGGCGCCCAGCAGGCGGTGATGGAGGTCTCCTCCCATGCCCTGGAGCAGGGCCGTGTGGCCGGCATCGCCTTCGATGTGGCGGTGTTCACCAACCTTAGCCACGAACACCTCGACTACCATGGCGACATGGCCAGCTACGGCCGTGCCAAGCGCCGCCTGTTCGAGACCCCGGGGCTGAAATATGCCGTGATCAATCTCGACGATGACTATGGCCAGTCGCTGCTGGCGTCCATGCCCGGTGCCGTGGGCACGGTCAGCTACGGCTTCGATGACTCACGCCTGCCACCCTCGCTGTTGGGTGCGGATCTGCAACTCGACAGTCAGGGCCTGCGCCTGCGCATCGAGAGTGACTGGGGCCATGGCGAACTGAGCGTGCCTTTACTCGGCCGCTTCAATGCGGAAAACCTGCTCGCCGCCTTCGCCACGCTGCTGGCCTGCGGCCTGGGCTTCGATGAGGCCCTGGCGCGCCTGTCGCGGGTGCAGCCGGTGCCGGGCCGCATGCAGCGCCTCGGTGGCGGTGCGGGTGAACCGTTGGTGGTGGTTGATTATGCCCATACCCCGGACGCCCTTGCCCAGGTGCTCGGGGCCCTGCGTGCCCACGGCGCAGGCCGGCTGACCTGCGTGTTCGGCTGTGGCGGCGACCGCGACGTGGGCAAACGCCCGCTAATGGCGCGCGCCGCGGAGCAGGGTGCCGACCGGGTCATCGTTACCGATGACAATCCGCGTGGCGAAGACCCGGACGTGATCGTCGCCGACATCTTCAGCGGTTTCGATGCCGCTGACGTGGTGGAGGTCGTCAACGACCGTACCAGCGCCATCCGTCACGCCGTGATCGGCGCCGGCGAGGGCGACGTGGTGCTGGTGGCCGGCAAGGGCCACGAGGACTATCAGCGAGTGGGCGAGCAACGCCTGCCCTTCAGCGACGCCGAACAGGTGCGTGCCGCGTTATGTGCGCGGCTTTCCGAACAAAAAACGGAGGGTGTGCGATGAGCGGCTGTCACCTCCATCTGCAGAAAATCGCCGACGCCCTCGGTGGCCGCCTGCTGGGTGCGGACGGCGCCTTCGACGGTGTCGGCAGCGACACCCGCACGCTGCAACCGGGGCAGCTGTTCGTGGCCCTGCAGGGACCGAACTTCGACGGCCACGACTACATCGCCGCGGCCGCCGCGCGTGGCGCGGTGGCGGTGCTGGTGGCGCGTGAGGTGAAGACCGAGCTGCCGCAGATTGTGGTTGCCGACCCCCTCGCCGCGCTGGGCGAGCTGGCCGCCCTTTGGCGCGCGCGCTTCGACATCCCGGTGATCGTTATCACCGGCAGCAACGGCAAGACCACGGTCAAGGAGATGCTGACCGCCATCCTCGGCCAAAAAAGGGAAGTACTGGCGACGCACGGTAACCTCAACAACGAGATTGGCCTGCCCCTGACCCTGCTGCGCCTGGACGGCAGCCATCAGGCGGCGGTGATTGAGGCCGGCGCCAGCAAGCCCGGCGATATCGCCTACCTGACCCGCATCGCCGCGCCCACCGTGGCGGTGCTGACCAACGCTGCCGGTGCACACCTGGCCGGCTTCGGCTCGCTGGAGTCGGTGGCGCGCAGCAAGGGCGAGATCTTCGAGGAACTGGGCGAGGGTGGCACCGCCGTCATCAATGCCGACGATGCCTTCGCCGACCTGTGGCGTGGCCTTGCCAGCGGCCACCGCGTGCTGAGCTTCGCTCTCGACAACGATGCCGACGTGCGTGGCCAGTGGAGTCCGCAGGACGTGCTGTGCAGCATCCTTGAGATCACCACCCCCGAGGGTGAGCTGTCTGTGGCCCTGCCCCTGCCGGGTCGTCACAATGCCATGAACGCGCTGGCCGCTAGCGCCGCGGCGCTGGCGGCGGGCTGCACCCTGGAGGAGATCCGCGCCGGGTTGGAGAGCCTGCGGCCGGTACCGGGCCGGCTGTGCTGGAAGGCTGGCATCAACGGCGCATGTATTCTCGATGACACCTACAATGCCAATCCCGCCTCGCTACTGGCGGCGCTGGAGGTATTGGCGGGCACGCCCAGCGAGCGCTGGCTGGCGCTGGGTGATATGGCCGAGCTGGGCGGTGAGGCCGAGGCCCTGCACGCCAGCGCCGGGCGTCGCGCCTTTGATGCCGGGGTGACGCGGCTGTATGCCGTCGGCGAACTGTCGCGCTTCGCCGTGGACGCCTTCACCGAACAGGGCGGCGGACAGGCCTGGCACTTTAACAGCCAGGAACCGCTTATCGAGCGCCTGCAGGCCGACCTGCACGGCAGCTGCGCGCTGCTGGTGAAGGGGTCGCGCTCGGCGCACATGGAACGTGTGGTGGACGCGCTGACGGAGGAGCCCGCCTGATGCTGCTCTACCTCACCGACTATCTGACCCAGTTCCACAGCGGCTTCGGTGTGTTCCAGTACCTGACCCTGCGCAGCATCCTCGGCGCACTGACGGCGCTGCTGATCTCCTTTCTTGTCGGTCCGGCCATGATCCGCCGGCTGAGCCACTACCAGGTGGGGCAGATCGTGCGCGATGACGGCCCCGAGAGCCATCTGATCAAGGCCGGCACGCCGACCATGGGCGGCGCAATGATCCTGGTTGCCATTTCGGTGAGCACCCTGCTGTGGTCGGACCTCGGCAACAAGTACATGTGGGTGGTACTGCTGACTACTCTGCTGTTCGGCGTCATCGGCTGGGTGGACGATTACAAGAAGCTGGTGAAGAAGGACTCGCGTGGGCTGATTGCGCGCTACAAGTATTTCTGGCAGTCGGTGGTGGCGCTGGGCGCGGCGGGCTTCATGTACGCCACTGCCGAGCTGCCGGCGGAGACCCAGCTCATCGTGCCCTTCTTCAAGGATGTGGCGGTGCCGCTGGGCTGGGGCTTCGTGGTGCTGGCCTACTTCGTCATCGTCGGCTCCAGCAATGCGGTCAATCTCACCGATGGTCTCGACGGCCTCGCCGTGCTGCCCACGGTGATGGTGGCCGGTGCGCTGGGCATCTTTGCCTACGTGACCGGCCATGCCAAGTTTGCCGCCTATCTGTCCATCCCCTTCATCCCCGGGGTGGGTGAGACGGTGGTGTTCTGCGGCGCGTTGGTGGGTGCGGGGCTGGGCTTCCTGTGGTTCAACGCCTACCCGGCGATGGTGTTCATGGGCGACATCGGCGCCCTGGCGCTGGGTGCGGCGTTGGGCATCGTTGCCGTGGTGGTGCATCAGGAACTGGTGCTGCTGATCATGGGCGGTGTATTTGTGATGGAGACGGTGTCGGTGATTATGCAGGTGGTCTCGTACAAGCTCACCGGCAAGCGCATCTTCCGTATGGCGCCGTTGCATCACCATTTTGAACTCAAGGGCTGGCCCGAGCCCCGCGTCATCGTGCGCTTCTGGATTATTACCGTGATCCTGGTGCTGGTGGGCCTGGCGACGTTGAAGATTCGGTGACGGCGGTGACGGCACAAACGACGCAAGAGGCGCTGATGCAGCCCGAGACGCTGGTGGTCGGCCTGGGCGCCACCGGGCTGTCCGTGCTGCGCTTCCTGCGTGCGCGCGGCGAGTCCGTGGCGGTGACCGACAGTCGCATCAATCCGCCTGGCCGCGATGAGCTGGCGCGGGATTTCGCCGAGGTGCCCGCTGCCCTGGGTGGTTTCGACGCGGCCTGGTTTACGCATGCCCGCCAGCTCATCGTCAGCCCCGGGGTGGCTGTCAGCGAGCCGCTGATCGAGGCCGCGCGTGCGCGCGGTGCCGAGATCATCGGCGACATCGAGCTGTTTGCCCGTCACGCCCGCGCCCCGGTGGTCGCCATCACCGGCTCCAACGGTAAATCCACCGTCACCACCCTGCTCGGCGAGATGGCCGCGGACGCCGGCCGTGCGGTGCGTGTGGGCGGCAATATCGGCCGCCCGGCACTGGACCTGCTGAGTGACAGCGAACCCGATTTCTACATCCTGGAACTGTCCAGCTTCCAGCTGGAGACCACCCACTCTCTCGATGCGGCCGTGGCCGTGGTGCTCAATATCAGCCCCGACCACCTGGATCGTTACCCCAGCGTGTCGGCTTATGCCGCGAGCAAGCAGCGCGTCTACCATGGCCACGGCGCGATGGTGGTGAACTGTGATGACCCAACCGTGGTGGCCATGCAGGTGCCGGGCCGCAGGACCGTAGGCTTTACCCTGGGGCGGCCGCTGGCGAGCGATTTCGGCATTCTCGAACACGACGGTGAGCACTGGCTGGCCAAGGGCGAGATGCCGCTGATGCCGGTGCGCGAGCTGCGCATGGCTGGCCGTCATAATCAGGCCAATGCCCTTGCCGCGCTGGCCGTGGGTGAGGTCGTGGGCCTGTCCATAGCGGCTATGCAGGCCACCCTGCGGCGTTTCGCCGGGCTCTGGCATCGTACCCAGTGGGTGGCGGAGATCGATGGCGTGCGCTGGTACAACGACTCCAAAGGCACCAACGTCGGCGCCACCCTGGCGGCCATCGAAGGCTTGGATGGCCCGCTGGTGTTGATCGCTGGCGGCCAGGGTAAGGGTGCGGATTTTGTACCCCTGCGTGCGGCGTTGGCAGGCAAGGGCCGCGCGGCCGTGCTGGTGGGCGAGGCGGCAGACATTATCGAACGGTCGCTGGACGGTGTGGTGCCGGTACAGCGTGCTGGTGGTATGGCCGACGCCGTGGCTCGCGCCCAGGCGCTGGCGCGTCCGGGTGATGCGGTGCTGCTGTCGCCGGCCTGCGCCAGTTTCGACATGTTCGATGGCTTTGCCGCCCGTGGTGATGCCTTCATTCTCGCCGTACGGGCACTGGAGGAGCCGTCATGAGCGTGCGTGCGATTCCCGTCCTGCGTCCCCTCAGCGAAGCCCGTCATGGTCGTTTCGTGCTCGATCCCTGGCTGCTGGGTACGGTGTTGGCCCTGCTGGCCTTGGGACTGGTGATGGTCGCCTCGGCCTCCATTTCCATTGCCGAGCGGCAGACCGGCCAACCCTTTTACTACTTTTTGCGGCAGGTCATGTTCGTCGCCGCCGGCCTGCTGGTAGGTGCCCTCATGCTGCGTACCCGGCTGGTGTATTGGGAACGCCTCGGCCCGCTGCTGTTGCTGTTCGGCCTGGTGTTGCTGGTGGCGGTGCTGGGACTGGGTCGTGAGATCAACGGCAGTACCCGCTGGCTGGGTCTGGGCCTGTTCAATCTGCAGCCCTCGGAATTGATGAAACTGTTCATTGTGATCTATCTGGCCGGGTATCTAGTGCGCCGTGGTGAAGAGGTGCGCCGTTCGGTGAAGGGCTTCCTCAAGCCTATGCTGCTGGCGGGACTGATCGGCGGCCTGTTGCTGGCTGAGCCGGACTTCGGCGCCGCTGCGGTGATTACTGCCACGGTGCTGGGGATGATGTTTCTCGGCGGCGTGCGTCTGTGGCAGTTCGGCGTGTTATTTGCCGGTACGCTGGGTGCGGCGGCGGCGTTGGTGCTGGCGACACCCTACCGCATGGCGCGTATGACGTCGTTCGCCGACCCCTGGGCCGATCCCTTCGATAGCGGCTTTCAGCTGACCCAGGCGTTGATTGCCTTTGGTCGTGGTGAGTGGTGGGGTGTTGGCCTGGGCGGCAGCGTGCAGAAACTGTTTTACCTGCCCGAGGCACACACGGACTTTCTGTTTGCGGTGCTGGCCGAAGAACTGGGACTGGTGGGAGTGCTGGTGGTGGTTGGTTTGTTTGCACTATTGGTGTGGCGCGCCTTCGTTATTGGTCACCGGGCGCAACAGGCGGGTAGTGATTTTGGTGCCTATCTGAGCTACGGCCTTGGCCTGTGGCTGGGCATGCAGGCCTTTATCAATCTGGGCGTGAACATGGGCGTGCTGCCCACCAAGGGCCTGACCCTGCCACTGATGAGCTACGGTGGCTCGTCTATCGTCGTCACCTGCATGGCCTGTGCGCTGTTGCTGCGTGTCTCGCACGAGCATCCACTACAAAAACAGCCGCCGGTGCGGCGCGTCGTGCGTCAGTCCGAGCAAAAACACACGCCGACCCTGAAGCGTGCGCGGAGGGTGAACGCATGAGTGCACCGACGCGCATCCTGCTGATGGCCGGCGGCACCGGCGGCCATGTGTTCCCGGCCCTGGCGGTGGCCAATGAGCTGCGCGGGCGCGGTGTGGAGGTGAGCTGGCTGGGTACCCGTGGCGGTTTGGAGGCCGAGGTGGTGCCGCAAGCGGGCTATCCCATCGACTTCATCGATGTCAGTGGCCTGCGCGGCAAGCGCATGGCCAGTCTGGTCACGGCGCCCTTCAAGCTGTTGCAGGCCCTATGGCAAAGCCTGGCGGTGATGCGCCGCCGGCAACCGGCGGCGGTGCTGGGCATGGGTGGTTTCGTCACCGGTCCCGGTGGTGTGGCGGCGTGGCTGTCGCGGCGGCCACTATTGATTCACGAACAGAATGCCAGCGCCGGGCTCACCAATCGCCTGCTGGTGCCGCTGGCAAGTCGGGTGATGGAGGCCTTTCCCCACACCCTGCGCGGCGCCCTGCACACCGGCAATCCGCTGCGACAGGAATTTCTTGATAAGAGTCTCGCCACCGATTTCGATGCCGTCGAGCTCCACGAGGGCGTACTGCGCTTGCTGGTGGTGGGTGGCAGTCTCGGCGCGGTGCGCCTTAATGAGGTGGTGCCCGAGGCCCTCGCCCTGCTGGCACGCGGCAGCAGCGACGCCTCCGGGCTGGTGCTGAACACCGGCGCGCGGGTCGAGGTGTGGCACCAGACCGGCCGCCGCAACATCGAACAGGCCCGTGAGGCTTACGCCGAGGCCGGCATCGAGGCCCGCGTCGAGCCCTTTATCGACGACATGGCCGAGGCTTATCGCTGGGCCGACCTGGTGCTTTGCCGTGCTGGCGCCATGACGGTGGCCGAACTGGCCGCTGCCGGCACCGCTTCGATCCTGGTGCCATACCCGCACGCCGTGGACGACCACCAGACCGCCAATGCCCGCTATCTCGCCGACGGTGGTGCGGCGGTGCTGTTGCCACAGCAGGAACTCAGTGCGCAGCGGTTGCTGCAGCTGTTGCAGGAACTGGACGAGGTGCGCCTGCGTGAAATGGGCATGGCGGCACACAAGCTGGCCCTGCCCGAGGCCACGGTGCGGGTAGCCGGACACTGTCTGGAGGTGGTTCGTGCTCTATCCATGTGATAGCTACGAATTCAGCGTCCCTGTGGTGTTTCGCAGCAAGGCGCAGTGCGAAGGCAATGGCTATTCCCTTGTCGAGCACTGGAACGCCGCTGCGGGACACCACAGGGACACCCTTCGGGTTAGCCTGTCAACGCCCACGGACTGCGTTCCGCCTCTTGACAAGGGAAAAGCCATTGCCGGCAAGGCGCGCCTTGCCGTGAACGTTGACAGGCTAACTGAATTTGCAGTTATCACATGGATAGAGCACTAATGGCTGATCGTCTGATGAACACCGGTGGTATGGAGAGCGGCTGGAGCCGTATCCGGCGGATCCATTTTGTCGGCATCGGCGGCGCCGGTATGGGCGGCATCGCTGAAGTGTTGCTTAACCTGGGCTATGAAGTCTCCGGTTCCGATCTGCGCGAAAACCCCGTCACCCGGCGTCTGGTGGCCGGTGGTGCGACGGTGCACTTCGGCCACACGGCGGACAATGTGTGCGGCTGCGACGTCGTGGTCACCTCTACCGCCGTGGCCGCCGACAACCCCGAGGTGGTGGCGGCCCGCGCCGCGCGCATCCCGGTGGTGCCGCGCGCCGAGATGCTGGCCGAGCTGATGCGCTTCCGTTTCGGTATCGCCGTCGCCGGCACCCACGGCAAGACCACCACCACCAGCCTCACCGCCAGCCTGCTGGCCGAGGGCGGGCTGGATCCGACCTTCGTCATCGGCGGTCTGCTTAACAGTGCCGGTGCCCACGCCCGCCTCGGCGAGGGCCGCTACCTGGTGGCCGAGGCCGACGAGAGCGATGCCTCCTTCCTCTATCTGGCACCCATGATGGCGGTGGTCACCAATATCGATGCCGACCACATGGCCACCTATGGTGGTGACTTCGAGCGCCTCAAGCAGGCCTTCATCGAATTTTTGCACCATCTGCCTTTCTATGGCTTGGCGGTGCTGTGTGCCGATGACCCGGTGATCCGTGAGTTGTTGCCGGCCTTTTCCAAGCCGGTGCTGACCTACGGTTTCGAGGCCGAGGACGCCGACGTGCGCGGCCTCGACCTGCGTCAGGATGGTCCACATACCCAGTTCCGTGTCGTCCGTCGCGACCACGACGGCGAGCTGGACGTCACCCTCAACATGCCCGGTGAGCACAATGCCCTGAATGCCCTGGCCGCCATCGCCGTGGCCAGTGAGCTGGGTGTCTCCGACGCGGCGATGCAAAAGGCCCTGCTCGAATTCCAGGGCATCGGCCGCCGCTTCCAGCTCTACGGTGAACTCGACATGCCCATGGGCTCGGTGTTGCTGGTGGACGACTATGGCCACCATCCGCGCGAGGTGGCTGCGACGCTGACAGCGGCGCACAAGGCCTGGCCGGGTCGCCGTGTGGTGCTGGCCTTCCAGCCGCACCGTTATTCACGCACCCGTGACCTGTTCGAGGATTTCGCCCAGGTGTTGTCCGAGGCCGATGTGCTGGTGTTGCTGGAGGTCTATGCCGCCGGCGAGCAATCGCAGGGCGGTGACGACGGCCGCGCGCTCAGTCGTGCTATCCGTCTGCGTGGACGGGTCGATCCGGTGTTCGTCGAGGACATCGAAGAGCTGCCCAATATCCTGCGCGGCCTGCTGCGCGATGGTGACGTGCTGCTCACCCTCGGTGCCGGTTCCATCGGCGCCGCCGCGGCCAAGCTGCCCGTGGAGCTTGGGGAGGGGGTGAAATGAGAAAGGCTCTGGGAATTAACGCAAAGGTCGCAAAGGCGCAAAGAGCGCAAAGTTTTTTTGTGTGGGGCGTGCGAAAGCCTGCGTTCTTGCGTGTTGCGGCGGACCATTTTGATTTTTCTTTGCGTCCTCTGCGCCTTTGCGACCTTTGCGTTGAATCACCGAGCCCAACAGGAGCACCGGAATGAACGTGGCGCTGCAGATGATCGGCCTGCGCGGCAAGCTGCTGCACGACGAACCCATGTCGCGCCACACCACCTGGCGCATTGGTGGCCCGGCGGATCGCTACTACCGCCCGGCGGACATCGATGATCTGGCGGAATATCTGTCTCAGTTGCCTGAGGGTGAGCCGGTGTTCTGGCTCGGGCTGGGTAGCAATCTTCTGGTGCGAGATGGCGGTATCCGCGGCTCGGTGATTGCCACCAGCGGGATGCTCAACGCCTTGCAACCGATCGGCGATGACCGCCTGCGCGTCGAGGCCGGCGTGAGCTGCGCCAAGGTGGCGCGCGAGGCCGCCCGCGCCGGACTGGTGGGGGCTGAATTTCTGGCTGGCATCCCCGGCACGATGGGCGGTGCCCTGGCCATGAACGCCGGTGCCTTCAGCGGCGAGACCTGGCCCATTGTTGCTGCCGTTGAAACGCTGGATAGCCACGGTGGCTGCCATCGGCGCTTGCCGTCGGAATATGACGTGGCCTATCGCCACGTGCGCGGCCCGGTCGGCGAGTGGTTCGTGGCGGCGGAGCTGCAGTTACTGCCGGGCGACACAGAAACGGCACAGGCCCGTATCAAACAATTGTTGGCTAAGCGTGGCGAGACCCAGCCCACCAGGCAGGCCAATGCCGGCTCGGTGTTCCGCAATCCGCCGGGCGATTTTGCTGCGCGCCTCATCGAGGCCTGCGGCCTGAAGGGTACCTGCGAAGGTGCGGCCTGTGTGTCGGAAAAACATGCCAATTTCATCGTCAACACCGGCGGCGCCACGGCGGCGCAGGTAGAGGGCTTGATCCGGCGCGTCGCCGACACGGTGGAACGCGAACAGGGCGTGCGCCTGATGCGCGAAGTGCACATCGTGGGGGAGGCGCTGTGAGCGTGATGTTTGAAATACGGGATATAAACGCAGAGATCGCAAAGGCGCAAAGGGCGCAAAGATTTTTTGGTGTGGTCCGGCAGCAGCTGCGAGACCGCTGGATGGCACCTGTCTATTTTGATTTTTCTTTGCGTTCTCTGCGCCTTTGCGACCTTTGCGTTGACATCACCGGGGCCCACTCATGAGCACGGACTTCGGCAAGGTGGCGGTGCTGATGGGTGGTTTGTCCGCCGAGCGTGAGGTGTCGCTAAAAAGCGGCACGGCGGTGCTGGCGGCGCTGCAGTCGCGCGGCGTGGATGCCCACGGAGTGGACGCGGGCCGTGACATTGTGAGCGTGTTGCAGACGGGTTGTTTCGACCGCGCCTTCATCGCCCTGCACGGTCGCGGTGGCGAGGACGGCGTGATGCAGGGCCTGCTGGAGTCGCTGGGCCTGCCCTATACCGGCAGCGGCGTGCTGGGTTCAGCGCTGAGCATGGACAAGATCCGCAGCAAGCAGGTGTGGTTGGCCGCCGGTCTGCCCACCCCCGCCTTTGTGCGGCTGGATGCATACAGCGACTGGGCGGCGGTGGCCAGTGATCTGGGCCTGCCGCTGGCGGTGAAGCCGGTGCGTGAGGGCTCCAGCCTGGGTATCGCGCGGGTCACCGAGATGGCCGGTATCGAACCGGCCTGGCGTGCGGCGGTGGCATTCGATGCGCTAGTGATGGCCGAACCATGGATCGAGGGTGGCGAGTATACGGTGTCCATTCTCGACGGCGAGGCGCTGCCGGTGATCCGCCTGCAGGCCCCCGGCGATTTTTACGACTACGCCGCCAAGTACGAGGCCGAGGACACCGGCTACCACTGCCCCTGCGGGTTGACGGCGGATGACGAGGCCGAGTTGCAGGCGCTGGCGGTGCATGCCTTTGCGGCGCTGGACGGCCGCGGCTGGGGGCGGGTGGACATCATGCGCGACGGTGAGGGCCGTGCCTGGCTGCTGGAGAACAACACCGTGCCGGGGTTGACCGACCACAGCCTGGTGCCCATGGCGGCGCAGGCGGCGGGCATCGGTTTTGATGAGCTGGTGTGGCGCATCCTGGCGCAGACCTTGGAGGTGGCCTGATGGGCGCGCGGCGCATTCAGCCGAAGACACAAAAGCCGGTACGGCGTTTGCCGCAGTGGTCGACGCCGGGCTGGCTGAACCGACGCCTGCTGGGCGCGCTGGTGCTGTTCGGTGGTCTCGGTTCGCTGCTGGGTTACGGCGGCTGGCAGCTGGCGCAGCCCGATACCCTGTCGATTCGCGCGGTGCAGGTGAAGGGCGAGTTTCGCTATCTGGACAAGGCGGATCTGTATGCCGCCCTCGGCGAACCGGCCAGTGGCGGATTTTTCAATGTGGACGTGCGTGCGGTGAAGCTGGCGGCGGAGTCCCTGCCGTGGGTGGATCGCGCCTCGGTACGCCGGGTGTGGCCGGACAGCCTGCGGGTGATGGTGGTGGAGCAGGTGCCGCTGGCGCGCTGGCAGCAGGCCGATGGCTCGACGGCGCTGGTGAATATGCGTGGGGAGTTGTTCGCGGCGGTTGGGGCAGAGGAGCTGACGCAGCTGCCCCTGTTTCATGCCCCGGAGGGCGCAGCAGAGGCGGTGGCGGCACGCTATCAGCGTTTGTCGGCGCCGCTGGCCACGCTGGGGTTGTCGGTGCGTGAATTGGGTCTTAATCAGCGTCGCGCCTGGCGCCTGCAATTGAACAACGGTGTGCTGCTGTTGCTGGGACGTGGCGGCGACGAGGCGGTGTTGGATCGCCTCATGAGTGCCTGGCCACTGGCGCTGGCGGCGCACGCTGAGACAATCGAACGGGTGGATTTGCGCTACACCAATGGCTTCGCGGTGCGCTGGAAGCCGGGCATGGGGCCGGATACTCAATCGGGCAAGTTGGGTTAATGGATCGGGTTAATGGAATAGTAGGGCAGTGAGCAAATGAGCAAACGAACAGATCAGAATCTGCTGGTGGGGCTGGATATCGGTACCTCAAAGGTGGTGGCCATCGTCGCGGATGTGACGCCGGAGGGCGAGATCGAGATCATCGGCATCGGCTCGAATCCTTCACGCGGCCTGAAAAAGGGAGTGGTGGTCAATATCGAGTCCACGGTGCAGTCCATCCAGCGTGCGGTGGAGGAGGCGGAATTAATGGCCGGCTGCCAGATCGACTCGGTTTATGCGGGCATCGCCGGCAGCCACATCCGCAGCCTCAACTCCCACGGCATCGTCGCCATTCGTGACAAAGAGGTGACACATGCCGATGTGGAGCGGGTCATCGATGCAGCGCGCGCGGTGGCGATTCCGGCGGATCAGAAGGTGCTGCATATCCTGCCACAGGAATTTATCATCGATGAACAGGAGGGCATCCGTGAGCCGGCGGGTATGTCGGGTGTACGTCTGGAGGCCAAAGTGCACATGGTCACCGGTGCGGTGTCGGCGGCGCAGAACATCATCAAGTGCGTACGCCGCTGCGGGCTGGAGGTGGACGATGTGATCCTTGAACAGCTGGCCTCGAGCTATTCGGTGCTCACCGAGGACGAGAAGGAGCTGGGCGTGTGCCTGGTGGATATGGGCGGTGGTACCACTGACATCGCGGTATTCACCCATGGTTCCATCCGCCACACCGCGGTCATCCCCATCGCCGGCGACCAAGTGACCAATGACATCGCCGTGGCCCTGCGCACGCCCACCCAGTACGCCGAGGAGATCAAGATCAAATACGCCTGTGCATTGACCCAGCTGGCCAGTCCGGAGGAGAGCATCGAAGTGCCCAGTGTGGGTGATCGCCCGCCGCGACGTCTGGCGCGCCAGACCCTGGCCGAGGTGGTGGAGCCCCGATATGAGGAGCTGCTGTCGCTGGTGCAGGCGGAGCTGCGGCGCAGCGGCTTCGAGGATTTGTGCGCCGCGGGCGTGGTGCTTACCGGCGGTTGCGCGAAGATGGAAGGCGTTATCGAGCTGGCGGAAGAGGTGTTCCATATGCCGGTGCGTCTGGGTGTGCCACAGCATGTCAGTGGTCTGGTGGATGTGGTGCGTAATCCTATTCACTCCACGGGCGTCGGCCTGTTGCTGTACGGCCATCAGCATGCCGGTGAGCAGCAGCGCCGGGAACAGCGTGGCGAGTGGGCCGGCAAGGGCCTGTGGGCGCGCATGAAGAATTGGTTTCAGGGTAATTTTTAATTTTATTACTTTGCATTTTTTACGAATGACGAATAGTTAATTTCAACCAGGAGGGTCAAGGCCATGTTTGAACTGATGGAGACCAATGTAGCGGGTGCTGTCATCAAGGTGATCGGTGTCGGTGGTGGCGGTGGCAATGCCGTGGAGCATATGCTGGCGCAGAGCATCGACGGAGTGGATTTCATCTGCACCAATACCGATGCCCAGGCACTGAAGAATTCCTCGGCACGCACCGTGCTGCAGATGGGCAACAATGTCACCAAGGGGCTGGGCGCCGGCGCCAATCCCGATATCGGCCGCCAGGCCGCGTTGGAGGATCGTGAGCGTCTCGTGGAGCTGATAGAGGGCGCCGATATGGTGTTCATCACCGCCGGTATGGGTGGTGGTACTGGTACCGGCGGTGCGCCGGTGGTGGCGCAGATTGCCAAGGAGCTGGGTGTGCTGACGGTGGCAGTGGTCACCAAGCCCTTCCCCTTCGAAGGTAGGAAACGCATGGATATCGCCGATCAGGGTATCAAGGAGCTGTCGGAGTATGTCGACTCGCTGATCACCATTCCCAATGAGAAGCTGATGAGTGTGCTGGGTGCCGATATGACCCTGCTGGACGTGTTCAAGGCCGCCAACGACGTGCTGCTGGGCGCGGTGCAGGGCATCGCTGAGTTGATCACCCGCCCGGGCCTGATCAACGTCGACTTTGCCGATGTGCGCACGGTGATGTCGGAGATGGGTATGGCCATGATGGGCACCGGTTATGCCGAGGGTACGGATCGCGCCCGCGCCGCTGCCGAGGCCGCCGTGGCCAGTCCGCTGCTGGAGAACATCGACCTGGCGGGTGCGCGCGGTATCCTGGTTAACGTTACCGCCGGCATGGACATGACCATTGGTGAGTTTGATGCGGTGGGTAGCACGGTGAAAGACTTTGCCTCCGAAAACGCCACCGTGGTGGTGGGTACCGTTATCGATCCGGAAATGTCCAACGGCCTGCGTGTCACCGTGGTGGCGACGGGCTTGGGGAATAACAAGATCGAGACGCTGGACAAGCCGGTCAAGCTGGTGCCGCCAAAGACCGCCGAGGGTGAGGTGAACTACGGCGAACTGGATCGTCCGACGGTTATCCGTAATAAGGCGGTGGCCGGTGAGCGTTTTGCCGCCACCGCTGACGGCAATATGGATTACCTGGACATTCCGGCCTTTCTGCGGCGTCAGGCTGACTGATGCTCAAGGGCACTTCTACCTGAACCCTCGGATTCAGGTAGAAGCACCCTCAAGTTATCAAGTGGCTTTGCCGATGGGGGCGGGGCCTGCAAATGTCACGGGGTGTGAACCCGTTCACTAGGCAGGGTTTTGGCGCTGTGGTAACATGCGCGACTTCTGCGTGGCTGGGTGCCGGGCAAACTTTATTTTCTGAATCGACTGAAAAATGATCAAGCAACGTACACTGAAGAATGTCATCCGCGCCACGGGTATTGGCCTGCACACCGGAGAAAAGGTCTATCTGACCCTGAGGCCGGCGGCGGTGGATACCGGTATCGTGTTTCGGCGCGTGGATCTTGATGAGCCGGTTGAGATCGAGGCCAAGCCGGAGAATGTCGGTGATACGCGCCTGTCCACCACCTTGGTAAAAGGTAATGTGCGTATTTCCACCGTCGAACATCTGTTGTCGGCGATGGCCGGCCTGGGTATCGATAATGCCTATATCGACGTCAGTTCTGCCGAGGTGCCGATCATGGATGGCAGTGCCGGGCCCTTCGTATTTCTGATCCAGTCGGCGGGTATTGAAGACCAGAATGCACCCAAGCGCTTCATCCGCATCAAAAAGACGGTGATCGTGGAAGACGGCGACAAGTGGGCCCGTTTTGATCCGTTCGAAGGCTTTAAGGTCTCCTTTAATATCGATTTTGAACACCCGGTGTTCAGGAACAGCGAGCAGACCACCACGGTGGATTTTTCCAGCACCTCCTTTGTCAAGGAAGTCAGCCGTGCGCGCACCTTCGGTTTCATGCGCGACATCGAGCAGCTGCGCGAGAACAATCTTGCTCTCGGCGGCAGTCACGACAATGCCATCGTGATGGATGATTACCGCGTGCTGAACGAAGACGGCCTGCGTTATCACGACGAGTTCGTCAAACACAAGGTGCTGGATGCCATTGGCGATCTGTACCTGCTGGGTTGCAGTCTGATTGGCGCCTTCAGTGGCTGCAAATCCGGTCATGCATTGAACAACCGTCTGCTGCGCGCCCTGTTGGCCGATGAGTCGGCCTGGGAGTCGGCGACATTCGATGATTCGCGCAGCGCCCCCATTTCCTATACCCACCCCATGATGGCAAATTGATCACGCCGTTAGCGGCCTGTGTGTCTGTTCAACTTGTTACTTTCCGTCTGAATTGCTACCTTTAGCGGCCCGCTGGGGGCGTTTTGGCGTGTGTTGGCTAAAGTTTTCGCGCCAGACTTCGATTAAGTTACGGTAGCCTGGTGTCTTTGCCGGCATTCCGTTTTCAGGCTTTTTTCGAGCCGTTGAGTGCCAGGCGTCGCAGGGCCTCGGCAAGCTCGGGGGCCTGAATTCCCTCAGCTGCGCTCTTTAATGTCTCTGCCCCCGAAAGGGAGAGCGAGGCGCGGCGGGGTGGCGATACCGGTTCTGCCGGCTCGCTGGCGGGTTGCACCTTGAATCGCACCTTTCGCAAGGACTCAAGTCCCTGCTGGCTTTGCAGGATGTGCAGCACCGTCGGTGCCTGATAGCGGAGCTGGGTGAGCCAGGCGGGTGAATCCGCGGTAACGATGGCGGTATCGGTGCGGATGTTGCAGAGACTGACATGCGGGCCAAGGGGTTCGCCCAGTGCACCGCGCAGCATGCGATTCAGCGTTTGTAGCCGGTGGGCGTGAACAAACAGTGGTTGCAGGCCATTATCGGCTGCGGCCAGAATGCTGGCCAGGCTCTTGCCGAATGGTCTTTTGCGGACGGGCATGGCGCGAATGTCTTTGGGTCGAAACAGGAAATCATTGTAGTTCACTGTGGTAACAGCTGGAAGCGATACCTCGAAGCGGTGATAAACGGGAGCGGACGGCGCAGTATGAATATTATCTTTGTTGGCAAGCGGGGAAGCAGGACGCGCACGGTAACGGTGACGCGCGCTGCGGTGACATTGGCGTCCTTGCTGGCATTTGTCATCGTCCCCTCCCTGTTGATGTTTGGTGGCTATTGGATGGCGCAGAAGGCTGCCCCCAGCCAGGACGAACTACTGATGAGCTCTTGGCAGCAGGAGATGCTGGCTCAGCGCGAGGAGATTGCCGACGTTCAGCGCGGGGCGCGTGAAAATATGGATGCCCTGGCCTTGCGCCTGGGTGAGCTACAGGCCAAGGTCATCCGTCTGGATGCCTTGGGTGAACGCCTGACCGAGGTGGCCGGTCTCGACAAGGGCGAGTTTGATTTCTCCTCCAAGCCCGCTGTTGGTGGCCCGCAAACAGCTTCCGCCCCTGAGGCGATACCTCTGGCGGATTTTGTGCAGTCACTCGAGAGCCTTTCCCGCCAGCTGGATGACCGCGCCGAGCAGCTGGGTCTGTTGGAAACCATGCTCATGAGCCGTAATCTGCAGGATGCGGTATTTCCTGCCGGACGTCCTATCAAGCGCGGCTGGATTTCATCCTATTACGGCATGCGTACCGACCCTTTCAGCGGCCGTCGCGAACACCACAAGGGTATGGATTTCGCCGGCAAGGCCGGTAGCGAAGTGATCGCCGTGGGCGCCGGCGTGGTGACCTGGGCCGGCAGCCGCTATGGTTATGGCAACCTGGTGGAAATTAATCACGGCAATGGTTATGTGACCCGCTACGGGCATAACGAGAAAATACTGGTCGGTATTGGTGATGCGGTGAAAAAGGGCCAGACGTTGGCGAAAATGGGTTCCACTGGCCGCTCCACCGGCCCGCATGTGCATTTCGAGGTGCGTTACAAGGACAAGACCGTCGACCCCAAGAAATACATCCTGGCCTCCCGCTGATCATTGCGGGAAAGCAATAATTATTCTCTAAACCTCTGATCCCCGTTATAATCCCAGCCTTTATCCGGCGTGCCTGTGCGTGCGTTGCCCATTCCTGAATCGATGTGAAAAGACATGGTAAGTAAACTGCTGTCCAAGGTTTTCGGTAGTCGTAACGATCGTCTGCTGAAGCAGATGAACAAGGTCGCGGCCCAGATCAGTGCCCTGGAGCCAGAGGTTCAGGAACTGTCCGACGAGGAGCTGCGTGCCAAAACGGACGAATTCCGTCAGCGTCTGGCCGACGGCGCCAAGGTCAACGACCTGCTGGTCGAGGCCTTTGCCGTGGTGCGCGAGGCCGGCAAGCGCGCCCTGGACATGCGCCACTTCGACGTCCAGCTCATTGGCGGCATGGTGCTCAACGATGGCAAGATCGCCGAAATGCGCACCGGTGAGGGTAAGACCCTGGTGGGCACGCTGGCGGTGTACCTCAATGCACTTACCGGCAAGGGCGTACATCTGGTGACAGTGAATGACTATCTCGCCAGCCGCGATGCCGCCTGGATGGGCAAGCTGTACAACTTCCTCGGTCTGTCGGTGGGCGTGGCGCTTTCCGGGCAGAGTCCGGACGAGAAGCGTGCCGCCTATGCCGCCGACATCACCTATGGCACCAACAATGAATTCGGCTTCGATTACCTGCGCGACAATATGGCCTTCAGTCTCGAGGACAAGGTTCAGCGTGAGTTGCATTACGCCATTGTCGATGAAGTTGACTCCATCCTCATCGACGAGGCGCGCACACCGCTGATTATCTCCGGTCCCGCCGATGACAGCTCTGATCTGTACGAGAAGATCAACAAAATTGTCCCCGACCTGGTGAAACAGGAAGGCGAGGAGCCCGAAGATGGCCAACTGGGCGATTTTTATCTGGAAGAAAAATCCAAACAGGTCTTTCTCACCGAGCAGGGCCACCAGCATGTGGAAGAGATGCTTGCCGAGATCGGCCTGCTGCCGGAGGGCGAAAGCCTCTATGACGCGGCTAACATCCGCCTGATTCATCACGTCAATGCCGCGTTGCGCGCCCACGCCCTGTATCAGTGTAACGTGGACTACATCGTCAAGGGCGGCGAGGTCATCATCGTCGACGAATTCACCGGCCGCACCATGCCGGGCCGGCGCTGGTCCGATGGCCTGCACCAGGCGGTGGAGGCCAAGGAAGGCGTGGCGGTACAGAACGAGAACCAGACCCTGGCCTCGATCACCTTCCAGAACTATTTCCGTCTTTACGACAAGCTGGCCGGCATGACCGGTACTGCCGATACCGAGGCCTTTGAGTTCCAGCAGATCTACGGACTGGAAGTGGTGGTGATCCCCCCCGACAAGCTGGTGGCGCGCAAGGATCTCACCGATCTGGTGTTTCTCACCAGCAAAGAAAAATTCGATGCTATTTGCGAAGACGTGAAGGAGTGCCGTGAGCGTCAGCAGCCGGTGCTGGTGGGTACTGCCTCCATCGAGACCTCGGAATATCTCTCCGAACTGCTGGATAAGGCCAAGGTGCCGCATCAGGTGCTGAATGCCAAGTTCCACGAGAAGGAGGCGGAGATTATCGCCCAGGCCGGTGCACCCGGTTCGGTGACTATTGCCACGAATATGGCCGGTCGCGGTACAGATATCGTCCTTGGCGGCAATCTTGATGCGGAGCTGGCAGCCGTCGGCGACATCGACGAGGCGGAAGAGGAGAGGCTCCGGCAGGCGTGGGAGCAGCGCCACCGACAGGTACTGGAGGCCGGTGGCCTGCATGTGACGGGTACCGAACGCCATGAGTCACGCCGTGTCGATAATCAGCTGCGTGGTCGTTCCGGCCGTCAGGGTGACCCGGGCTCGACCCGCTTCTATCTGTCGCTGGAAGACAACCTGATGCGCATTTTCGCCTCCGATCGCGTTGCTGCCCTGATGCAGAAGCTGGGTATGCAGGACGGTGAGGCCATCGAGCATCCATGGGTCAACAAGGCAATCGAAAATGCCCAACGCAAAGTCGAGGGCCACAACTTCGATATCCGTAAAAACCTGCTGGAATACGACGATGTCGCCAACGACCAGCGCAAGGTGGTCTACGAGCAACGCGCGGAACTGATGTCCACCGACGACGTGTCGGAGATGGTCAAGAACATCCGCGTCGATGTGGTGGGCGATCTGATCAGCGAATACATTCCGCCGGGTTCGCTGGACGAGTTGTGGGATGTGGCCGGACTGGAAAAGGCGCTGGAGGCCAGCTTCGGCATGGCCATGCCGGTGCAGCAGTGGCTGGATGAAGACCACGACCTGCACGAGGAAAGCCTGCGTCAGCGCATCTTCGATGAGCTGGAGCAGGCCTATTACGAGAAGGAGGCGCAGGCCGGCAGGGAGGTGTTACGTCACTTCGAAAAGGCCGTGCTGCTAAAGGTGCTGGACGAACAATGGAAGGATCACCTGGCCACCATGGATCACCTGCGCCAGGGCATTCACCTGCGCGGCTATGCACAGAAGAACCCCAAGCAGGAATACAAGCGCGAGGCCTTCGAACTGTTTGGCGCCATGCTGGAGCGCTTCAAGCGCGAGGTGGTAGAGATTCTTTCCAAGGTGCAGATTCGTGCCGAAGAGGACGTTGAAGCGATGGATGCGCAGCGTCGTTCCGAGGCGCCCGTCTCTTACCAACACGAGCAGGCGCCGTCGGCCACTGCAGGTGGTGCGCCCGAAGAAACACCGGCGGGCGCGGAACCTGCGCATCAGCCCTTCGTGCGCGACGGTCGCAAGGTCGGGCGCAACGAACCCTGCCCCTGCGGTTCCGGGAAAAAATTCAAGCAGTGCCACGGCAAGCTTGGCTGATCTGATTCAAACAATGTTGTGAAAGGGGCGCGCAGGATGACACATCCTGCGCGCCTTTTTTCGTTTGCGTGAGTGACCCTAGATTAATCAGTTAATCGCTTCAAGGTAAGTTTAAGTGAATGATAATAAAGGAATTTATCTAAAATCTGAACTTCGCCTGCTGGGTGGGAACGCTACGACCCGCCCAGCAGCTCTGAGTGCCCGCCTGACTATGCAAAAAAACGCGTAAAGGAACAAAGCCATTAACTCATTTTTTTGCTACGCCAGACGAACACTCAGAACCACTGGACAGGCCGTTCAACTGATTAGTCTAGGGTGACTGGCTTGTGCCGTGGATGGACTTACCGCTAACATCCTCAGTCTGTTTTTTATCCCTATTTTTACCTGAGCCGAGAACATCATGAACGTCAACAAGCAACCACTTCCCGTTATGCACGCTGTGCCCGGACTGCGCCTGGCTGCTACTTGTGCTGGCATCAAGCAGGAAGGGCGCCGTGACGTGGTGCTGATGGCGCTGGACGAAGGCACACAGGTGGCGGCGGTGTTTACCCGCAATGCCTTCTGCGCTGCGCCGGTGCACATCTGCCGCGCGCACCTGTCGCAGAGTGCGCCACGTTATCTGCTTACCAACACCGGTAATGCCAATGCCGGTACCGGTGAGCAGGGCATGGATGACAGTCTGGCTTGCTGTGAGGCGGTGGCACAGGCGGCGGGCTGTGCGACGGCGGCCGTACTGCCTTTTTCCACCGGCGTCATCGGCGAGCCCCTGCCCGTGGAAAAAATCACCACCGCCGTGCCCGCCGTGCTGGCGGCCCTCAGCGATGACGGCTGGGCCGATGCGGCATACGGCATTCTGACCACCGACACCGTGCCCAAGGGTGCCTCGACGCAGGCGAACATAGACGGTGTGACGATAACCGTCACCGGTATCGCCAAGGGCTCCGGTATGATCCGCCCCGATATGGCCACCATGCTGGCCTATATCGCCACCGATGCCCAGGTGGCGCAGCCGGTGTTGCAGGCCTGTCTCGAACGGGCTGTGGCGCGCTCTTTCAACCGCATCACGGTGGATGGCGATACCTCCACCAATGATTCCTGCCTGCTGATAGCCACTGGCCAGTCGGCGCTGTGTATCGAGCAGGCCGACGGCCCGGCCTTCGAGGCCCTGTGCGCGGCGGTGAGCGAGGTGTGCGAGTCTCTGGCGCAAGCCATCGTGCGCGATGGCGAAGGTGCCACCAAGCTCATCACCATCGACGTGCAGGGCGGGCGCAACCGTGAGGAGTGCCTGCAGGTGGCCTACGCCATCGCCCATTCGCCGCTGGTAAAGACGGCCTTTTTCGCAGCAGACCCCAACTGGGGGCGTATCCTCGCCGTGGTCGGCCGTGCCGGTCTGGAGGACCTGGACATCGATGCCGTGCAGCTGTTTCTCGACGACGTGTGCATTGTCCGTGACGGCGGCCGGGCGGCCGAATACACCGAGGAGGCCGGGCAGGCGGTGATGGATCGTGACGAGATCAACGTGTGCGTGGTGCTGGGCCGGGGCGAGGCCTGCGAGCAGGTGTGGACCTGTGATCTGTCCTACGACTATGTGCGCATCAATGCGGAGTACAGGACTTGAGGCTGTAGCAGGCCATGTCCGCGATAAAGGCTTTTCGCCACAGAGGCACAGAGAACACGGAGGAGACAATATTATTGGTCTCCGTGTTCTCTGTGCCTCTGTGGCGAAATTTGGAACCCATCGCGGGCATGGCCCGCTCCTACCGATGGTGGTGATGCCGAGTTTGGAGGGGAAATGATGAGTCAATCAGTGGTTTCTGTGGCCGCGGCGGCGGTGTTCGACGATGAGGGCCGGGTGCTGATCACCCGCCGTGCCGATGATGCCCATCAGGGTGCTCTGTGGGAGTTTCCGGGTGGCAAGCTGGAGGCCGGCGAGGATGCGCGCAGCGCCCTGCAGCGTGAGCTGGGTGAGGAAGTCGGCATTCATATCACGGTGGCGCGGCCGCTGATTCGTGTGCGCCACGACTATGCGGACAAGTCCGTGCTGCTGGATGTATGGCGGGTGGATGGTTTCGCGGGCGAGGCGCATGGCCGCGAGGGTCAGCCGCTGCAATGGATCGCCCCTGCGTCGCTCGGTGAGTACGACTTTCCTGCCGCCAATGCGCCCATCGTGCGCGCCGTGCAGCTGCCCGATGCCTACCTGATCACCCCCGATCTTGGCGATACACTGCCGGTGGATTTCCTGCAGCATCTGGAATCGCGCCTGCAGGCGGGTATCCGCCTCGTACAGTTGCGCGCCAAGTCGCTGGGCGAGAGTGAGTACTTGCAATTGGCATGCGAGGCGGCGGCGCTGTGCCATCGTTACGGTGCGCGTCTGCTACTCAATGCCGATGCTGCGCAGGTGGTGGCGGCGGGTGCGGATGGGGTTCACCTCAGCAGCAGCGCCCTGCGCAAGTGCGCAGGGCGGCCGGCGGGTGCGGGACTGGTGGCGGCCTCCTGTCACGACGCCGAAGAGCTGGCGCAGGCCGAGGCCATCGGCGCTGATTTCGCCCTGCTGTCACCGGTGGCGGCCACCGCCAGCCACCCGGGCATCGAGCCACTGGGCTGGAAGCGCTTCAGTGAACGCGTAGAGTTGGCGCCGTTCCCGGTCTATGCCCTGGGCGGTATGGGGCCGGGCGATATCGAGACGGCCTGGGCGCGCGGCGGCCAGGGTGTCGCCGCGATCCGCGCCCTGTGGGAGGTCTGACGTGGATTCAGTGCAGGGCGTTGGGGCGTGACAGGGTGAAGGCGGGGACTTCAGCATCGAAGGGCTTGCCATCGTCGCTGACCATCTGATAGCTGCCTTCCATACTGCCAACGGGGGTTTCCAGTACTGTGCCGCTGGTGTACTGAAAGGTCTCGCCGGGGCGCAGGTACGGGTGTTCGCCGACCACGCCTTCACCGTGCACCTCCTGGGTGTTGCCGTTGGCATCGTTGATGATCCAGTGACGCGTCATCAGGCGCGCCGGCTGCTTGCCGGTGTTGCGCAGGGTAATGGTGTAGGCGAATACATAGCGGTCGTCTTCCGGATGTGACTGCTCTTCAATGTAATTCGTCGCGACTTCGACTTCAATGTGGTTTTCGCTGTCACGCGCATCATTGGGCTGATTCATGCCGGTTTCCTGATGTTGCCTGGAAGGGAATATCCTGAACCCTCCGATCCAGGAATATATCTGATTATACTACTACGGAAATGACGTGCCTGTCAGTGATCCATCGTCTTGCCCTCGGGCAGAATGGGGGTGTCTCCGGCCACAGGGGTGGCGGGGCTGTCCTCCGCATTCTCCACGCCCTTGCCATCGGCGATGCCGATCAGCACGCCGCCGGGCAGGATGGCGAGGGTCTTGGCACGGTCGGAGACCTCGGCCAGATTGCGCGCCAGGGCGGAATACTGTGGGTCGTTGTGGACGAAGATGAGGTGTGTCAGCCCGGTCATGATCTGCAACTGGGTCTCACCGTTTTCCGCCGCCGGGGGCAGGGGCAGTACGTCGCGGCGGCTGGCGAGCATGGTGCGCGCGGGCCACTGGCTGGCGGCGAGGAAGGGGCGTTCGTGGTCTTCGGCCTCCCGTGCCAGCACCTGGATCAGCTCATCACTGGGGCTGAGTTGGCCGCTGGCGAGCAGGGTGGCGAAGGCGCGGTCGGCTTGCATGAAGACGGTGGCGCTGATGAACAGTACGGTCATCACCAGGCCACGCTGGCCTATGAAGCCACCGCTACGGCCAAGGCGTTGGTTGAGTTGGATCAACAGTGGAGTGCCGCGGTACAGCAGCAGGGCCAGGGTGATCATGGCCCAGCTGTCGTCGGCGCACAGCAGGCCGATGAGTAGCGCTGCCAACAGGGTGCTGCCGAACAGGTCGTTGAGCAGATTGCGGGCGTCCTTCCACAGCACTATGGCCAGCAACAGGGCCAGAATCAGGCCGGGAATCCAGCGGGGCTCGGCCAGGGGGCTCAGGTTGGTGTTGCCGAGCAGGGCGTGGCTGAGGGATTCGAGGGGATTGGCGAGCCAGTCAAGGGCGATCCAGCCGGTCTGCATGGCGAGGATGATGGCGGAGGCGATGCTGATGCCGATCCACACCTGTTTTTTCTGCTGCTGGGATTTCGGGTCTTTGTGCCAGCGCCAGGCCAGCGCCAGCGGATAGGCCAGGCCCATGGGATGCAGACTGACGGTGATGGCGACGAGAATGGCCTGCAGGAAGAAGAGGCTGCTGATGCGGTGTTCGGAGGCGCGGTACTTGCGATCCAGCAGCCAGCCGAGGCCGAACAGGGCGAGCAGGTAGGGCGCTATGCCGATGGCGTCGGCCTGGGCGATGGTGATGGGTGCGATGAGCAACAGGCCGGTGGCGATGAGGGCGGTTTCGTCGCCATTGGGGTTGTCACTGCGGCGTGTCCAGGTATAGAGCAGCATGGCCGCGCCGAAGGTCACCATCAGGGTGAAGACCTTGGCGGCGACCATGCTGCCGGACCAGTACAGGCCCAGCGGGATGAACAGCAGGGCGCGGAAGTCCGGGCCGCCGAAGGTGGTGACCGGGTTAGCGATCATGTCCGATACGGACCAGTTGAGCAGCAGCGCCATGGCGGCGCCTTCGTCGAGGCCGTAGGGGGTGAAACGTACCAGGCCGAAATAGAGAATGGCGCCTCCCCAGACGACCATCACCAGCAGCGCCCACAGGCGCGGTGAAATCTTTTCCAACATCGATAAGTCTCTTCTGTGAGCAGCTCTTGTGGCGTGGCTGCTTGGTTTACTGCGGAAAACGGCTGATTCTACAGTATCTGTCGAGGCGGGAGAAATGCACGCGGCGCGGGTCTACTGGAATTCCATGTGCAGCATCTTGCCGCCGGTCTTTTCGGCGAGGGTCTTGTAGTGCCAGTTGGTGTCCGGGTTGTCCTTGCCGATGGGCAGGGTGAACACCGGGCTGGGGATGTTGAAGTAGACGATGCGGTCCGAGGGTGGCTCGTCGCCGGGCAGTTCACGCAGGCCCTTGATGAAGACATCGAAGTCCTTGTGATTCTTGCCCGAGGCGAGGCCGACGGCGGCCAGCGCCTGTTCCATCTGGCTGTCGGCGGACATGCCGGCGAGGGCATCGAGGCTGTTCATCAGGCGCTGTTCGGCGTGCAGGGTCTTGAGGTGTTCGCGGCGCAGGAAGATATTTTCGCGCAGGCTTGCGTTTTCGCCGGGGGTGGCGAGCACTTTCACCATGTTCGACATGTCCTGCTGGGCCTTGGCGAGGCTTTGCTGCAGGGCTTCCAGATTATGCGTCAGCACCTTGACCTCGGCGCTGAGCATGCGCAGGTCGCGCTTGGCGGAGGGCTTGGTGTCCGCAGAACAGTAAACCAGGCAGATGCGAATGAGGGCTGCCGTGCGTCATTTGTAATATTTTCGATCAGTATCGTACCCGCTGCCGCCCGGGGCAAATGGCGGCCGCGTTTCGCGGCCTTGCCGCGTGCGGTGGAGTGGCTGATGGCCTGGTGTTCGGTGGCGGACGTAAGATATATTTTTCGCGCGATTGCTTGTCTGTCTTGGCCGGCACGTGTTATAAACCCAAAAAATAACAAAATAATAAGAATCTAAATCTGAGGAGTAATACCATGACTGACGGTGAAATCGGCTTGACGTATCTGATTGCGACCATTGTGACGGTTGTTCTCGCGTCCATGATGATGAAGCGTTCGTAAGCCGCAAATTTTCAAAAAAATCAAATAAGTCAGGTTGTTGCTGTGGTGCTTTCGTGCCCCGGCGAAATGCTTTTTGGTTGGTTTTCTGTGTCCGGCCGCGTTGCTGTGCGGTGGGTTCAGAGGCTGACGGGAGCAGGGGAAAGCCCATTACTAAGGGCAAACAGATGGCCGCAATGCAGGTTGTCTGTATAAAATTAAATTGCTTGGGAGGGTGCATTCAAATGCAAGGGTTATTTTCAAAAGTCTCGGTGCTGGCTGCAGTGTTCGTGATGTCATCGGCGCATGCCGCAGGTAATGCGGGTGATGTCGCCAGCGGTAAAAGTATCTACCTGAATGGCAAGGGTGATGTGCCAGCGTGCAACAGTTGCCATGGGCAGGATGCCATGGGGGATGATGCCATGGGTACACCCCGGCTGGCCGGCCAAGGTTTTGCCTATACGGCCAAACAGCTGAAGGATTTCGCCGATGACAAGCGTATGGATACCGTTATGTACGTTATGAATACCAATGCCAAGGGCATGAGTGATCAGGATATGATGGATGTCGCGGCTTACTTGGAAAATCTGGAGTACGATGCGCTGGCCTCCTCTGATATGAATCAGGTGAAAGAGCTGGGCAACCCGGTTGGTGTGCGTTATCTGGGCAAAGGTATTGCCCAGCATGGTGCGCCTGAGCGCGGTGTCTCAGCGTGTCATTCTTGTCACTCGTATAACGGTCGCGGCATGTATCCCATCTATCCCATGATTGGCGGTCAGAAGTATGTCTATCTGGTGAACCAGCTAAAGCAGTTCCGTGATGGTTCCCGCGCTAATGACCAAATGGGGCAGATGCGTACGGTGGCCAAGAATATGAGTGACGAAGATATCTATAATGTTGCTACATTCCTGACTTCTGCGCCCCGTACGACAATGGGTAACAGTCGCTGGCCCGAAAACAAGCCGCATTAGACCGCCGCTTGTGGTGAGGTTGTTGCGTAATTCACAAAGGGGCGGTTTTCCGCCCTTTTTATTCTTTTTTTTGGCGGTGCACGCTACTTTGTCTGCGCGTGTTTCCGGCCGCTTATGGCTGGGCCTCATATCTGTTTCTGTATGTGATGCTTTTTCCCCTCGCTGTATCGCTGTCAGTGCTTAGGCCCTGCGTACCTCTAGAATTTCGGGTTGCTTCATAGATTTATGTCAAAGAAAAAACAACCATTAAAAAGTGGCGAGAAAATACTCTTTCTTATCTTTACTATCTTTATTGTATTGGCGCTGATTGCCTATGCAGCTCTGGAGACGTACCGACTGAACTCTCCGGAGCCTGTTTTCCCCAACAAGACGCACTTTAATTTTTCCGAGCAAGGGAAGCTTGGATCAAGGCTGTTTCGTGAAGCGCGTTGTACTTCGTGTCACCGAGCGTTACGCAATGGTACGAATATGGGGCTGTCTCTCGACGGTGTTGGTTCGTATCGTACGCTGGATTGGTTGGAGCAATTTCTTGTCAGTCCGGAAAAGACCTATGGATCAGAAACCCTGGATCACGGAGAGGCGCCCAAGGAAGCGGCCTATGTGGCCCGCCTGCCGGAAGACAAGCGTCATGCCATTGCTGTATTTATCTCTGAGCTGAAGGCGGATCAGGGGTCGGTGTCGTCCGCCCTGCCTCCCGAAGGGCGCTCTGAATTTATTGATGACATGGTGAGGATCTGGGCACCCGACAACTGGAAGGATAAGTATCAGGATATTCGGGAAAAAGATAACGTGGAGGTTGAGGAATAATTGTGAATACGGCGAGTAATGAGCCCTGGGCTCACGATACTGAGTACACGCGCTATATCCTGTGGTTTGTTTATGCGTGCATTATTTACAGTCTTATCGGGTTTTCCTGGGGCGCCCTGATGGGCGGGATCGCGGAATTTCGTTACTTCGTGGATCATCGTTTGCACGGTAATCTGATCGTCCGTGCGCATACCCATATCAATTTGCTGGGCTGGGTGGAGATGGCAATATTCGCTGCGATTTATTACATCATTCCACGCCTGGTTAAGCGGCCGATTTATAGTATGAAATTGGTCAAGGTGCACTTCTGGCTGCATAATTTTGGGCTTATCGGCATGGTGGCATTTTTTACTATTGCAGGGGTTGCCGGCGGTATGGCCAGCGTCAATTCATCGCCAGATGAGGTTGAGCTGGTGGTCAAACCCTTCCTGGCAACCATGGGGATATTCGGTTCTATTGTGTTGCTGGCAAACTTTATCTGGGCATTCAATCTGTACCGTACGTGTTCTGGGTGGAATCGAGGACAGTAACTATGCTGAGACATTTTATTCCCGTCGTGCTGATCCTTGGCCTGTTGGCGGGCTGTGATATGGATGACAGTGCTTTAAAAGTCGGGATGAAGGCGCCGAGCCTGCGCACCAAGACTTTGGCGGATGTTGATGGTGATTTTAGCCGTATTACCACGTATCGCTATCCGGATGCGCGCATGTATCAGATGTCCCTTGATGATGCAATGAAGACGGGTAAACCGATTGTGCTGGAGTTTGCCACGCCTGGGCATTGCACGGTCTGTGACAAGCAGCTGCAGATGATGAAGGCGGTGCTGGACAAATATCAGGATGAGGTCATCTTTCTGCACATGGATCAATATCAGAATCCGGAGGCATTCAAGGCCTTTATTGTCATTGGTGACCCTTGGACATTCGTCATCGACGGCCAGCAGATGGTGCGATTCAAGCGTCCGGGACGTATGCTCTATAGAGAGCTTGATATGGTTGTGAAGAGTTTGTTGGCTGAGTCAAAAGCAGGCTGAATATGTCGAAGTCCGAAAACTTCCCGCTGGGGCGGGATCGCAAGGGCGTGCTGTGGGATGTGATGATGTATATTCCC
>CAJVYS010000026.1 GCA_913009875.1 uncultured Gammaproteobacteria bacterium
GTTGTTCGTCGTTCATTTGCAATGAGCAAACGTCTCTCCTCATGCCTCGTCTACCAAAAGTGCCTACTGTCGCCTCAGGGCGCCTACTTTTGGTGGTGCCTGGCGCTTTTTCAGGCGCAACAGTACGGCCTTATTAATTGAGAACGCCCCCTAGGGATACGTAATACCGCAGATAAGACTATTTCACTACGATAGATCGTCACAAAGGCCATAGTAGTTAATAGAAAATCGATATTCAAGAATAAGAAAATTCTATAACTGTGGCGTGGTTCCCAAAAAAAATTGGGGTATCAAGCCGGAGTGGCCTCGAACCTGCCCATTATTAACCCGGCATCAATATAGATCATGTTCAGGACTTCAAGCGTGCTTCAGATCAAGGCATCATTCGCAGCCAATGGTGGTTCCATTGACAAGAATGATAACACCGAGCTGAAGCACGCTTGAAGTCCCTGACCGATCGTTTTTTGAAATAGACAGGCCGCCGTGTGCCGTGTTTGGATTGGCTGGCTCACCACCTGCTACGCAGGCACAATGCCGTCATTGCTTCCGTTTCCTTTGCAATATTTTCCGTACCGGAGGGTCTGTGCGTATTCCCCGAATCTACCAGCCTATTTCTCTGCGCAGGGGCCAGTTGGTCGAACTTGATGGCCAGGCGGCGGTGCATTTGACCCGGGTGCTGCGTCTGCGCGCCGGTGATGCGCTGCGTCTGTTCAATGGTGAGGGCGGTGAGTTTGCCGCGCGGCTGGTGGATGTGGGGCGACGCACGGCGTGTATCGAAGTGGGGGAGTTCACGGCGCAGGAAGTTGAGTCAAAGCTGTCGCTGGTGCTGGCGCAGGGTGTGTCGCGTGGTGAACGCATGGACTACACGGTGCAGAAGGCGGTGGAGCTGGGGGTGTCGTGCATCCTGCCGCTGGATACGGTGCGTTCCACGGTCAATCTCGACGCTGAGCGCCGTGCCAAGCGGCAGACCCACTGGCAGGGGGTGGTGAATGCCGCCTGCGAGCAAAGCGGCCGCAACCGGGTGCCGGTGGTCGAGCCGGTGCGAGGCTTGGCAGACTGGCTGGCAGAGGTGGAGGATGAGCCAGGGCTGAAATTGGTGCTGCATCACCGCGCTGAACGGTCGCTGCAGGATCTGCCGCCGCCGGATGGCCTGGTGACCCTGCTCGTCGGTCCCGAAGGGGGGTTGGACGAAGGAGAGATTGAGGCTGCGCTGGCCAGTGGCTTCCAGCCCCTGCGCTTGGGACCGCGGGTACTGCGCACGGAGACGGCGGCATTGGCGGCGATGTCGGTGTTGCAGTGGTTGTGGGGCGATTTTGGTGGGTCACGCTGAAGATATCCGGGTGGGGGAAGTTTTCGGTTTTGGTGGTGTATTGATCGCCCTGTGGAAGCAGTTTTACTGGCCTCTGTTTTTGTTATAACCGTATTGATTCTATTTGGTTTTTGTTCGATGTTCGGGTCGTGTTTGCGGGTTCGGAAACTTGACCTTGGGCGGCAAAACAACGATCATGCCGCGTTTTCGGGCCCTGTTAAATAAGCGCTGGTCTGTACTTGCTTGTCGGTCAATCAGCGCTTGCCATTCGTTAGGGGGTATTAACAGAGGCCCGGCAGTACGGCCTTATTTAATTGTTAACGCCCCCTAATTCAATCAAGCATTGGCATCTCGTCGACGGTGCATTTTTGGTCGGTCGAGAGTATGTCGTGCGACTGCTCGGCGTGAAAAACGCCGTTACGATGCCGGTGGAGGCGCGGGTTTTCCGTTCTCCACCAAGCGTTCCGTTTCCAAAGAGGTTGGATCATGTCCCAGCAATCACAGCTCCCCGATGTCGACAACGTAGAAACCCAGGAGTGGCTTGAAGCCCTGGAAGCGGTGATCGAGAATGAAGGCGTTGAGCGTGCCCATTATCTACTCGAACAGCTTATCGACAAGGCGCGCCGCTCCGGCGCCAACCTGCCCTATTCGGCCAATACGGCCTATGTGAACACCATTCCCACGCACCTTGAGGCCCATCACCCCGGTGACCAGGCCATTGAGGAGCGCCTGCGTACCTATATCCGCTGGAATGCCATGGCCATGGTAGTGAAGGCCAACCGAAAGTCCGCAGAGCTGGGCGGCCATATCGCCACCTTCGCCTCGGCGGCGACGCTGTACGACGTGGGCTTCAACCACTTCTGGTATGCGCCCAGCCACGAGCACGGCGGCGACCTGATCTTCTTCCAGGGCCACGCCTCGCCCGGTGCCTATGCGCGCGCCTTTGTCGAAGGCCGCTTGACGGAAGAGCAGCTGAACAACTTCCGCCAGGAGGTGGACGGCAAGGGCCTTTCGTCCTATCCGCATCCGCACCTGATGCAGGATTTCTGGCAATTTCCCACCGTCTCCATGGGCCTCGGCCCCATCATGTCCATCTATCAGGCGCGCTTTATGAAATACCTGCATCATCGCGGCCTGGCGGACACCAGGAACCGCAAGGTGTGGGCCTTCGTCGGCGACGGCGAGACCGATGAGCCGGAGACTCTCGGTGCCACCTCGCTGGCCGGCCGTGAGAATCTGGACAATCTGGTATGGGTGGTGAACTGCAACCTGCAGCGCCTCGACGGCCCGGTGCGCGGCAATGGAAAGATCGTGCAGGAGCTGGAGGCTGGCTTCCGTGGCGCCGGTTGGAATGTGATCAAGGTGCTGTGGGGCAGCTACTGGGACCCGTTGCTGGCCATGGACAAGGACGGTCTGTTGCAGAAGCGCATGCTGGAATGCGTGGACGGCGACTTCCAGAACTACAAGTCGAAGGACGGTGCCTATGTGCGCGAGCATTTCTTCGGCAAGTACCCGGAGTTGAAGGCGATGGTGGCGAAGATGTCCGACGAGGACATCTGGCGTCTCAACCGCGGCGGCCACGATCCGCACAAGGTCTACGCGGCCTACAAGGCGGCCGTGGATCACAAGGGCCAGCCGACGGTGATCCTGGCGCAGACGGTGAAGGGCTACGGCATGGGTTCCGCCGGCGAAGGCCAGATGCGCACCCATTCGCAGAAGAAGCTGCAGGACGACGAGATGATCGCCTTCCGCGACCGCTTCAACGTGCCCCTGTCCGATGAGGATGCCGCTGCTGGCAAGTATTTCAAGCCGGCGGAAGACTCCGAAGAAATGAAATACCTGCACGCCCGGCGCAAGGAGCTGGGCGGCTATCTGCCGGTGCGCAAGCATCAGGCCGCGCCTCTGGATATCCCACCCCTGTCCGTGTTCCAGTCCCTGCTGGACGGCAGCGGCGAGCGCGAGATGTCCACTACCATGGCCTGGGTGCGCATGCTCAATATCCTCTGCCGCGACAAGAACATCGGCAAGAACATCGTCCCCATCGTACCCGACGAGGCGCGCACCTTCGGCATGGAGGGCATGTTCCGCCAGCTCGGTATCTATTCCTCCGTCGGCCAGTTGTACACGCCGCAGGATAAAGACGAGATCATGTTCTACAAAGAGGACAAGAGTGGCCAGATCCTGGAGGAGGGCATCAACGAAGCCGGCGCCATGTCATCCTGGATTGCCGCCGCAACGGCCTATAGTGCCCACGGCGTGAACGTGATTCCGTTCTACATTTACTACTCCATGTTCGGCTTCCAGCGCATCGGCGATCTGGCTTGGGCCGCGGGCGACATGCAGGCGCGCGGCTTCCTCATTGGCGGCACCGCCGGACGAACCACCTTGGCGGGTGAGGGTCTGCAGCATCAGGATGGCCACAGTCTGGTGCTCTCGGCCACCATCCCCAACTGCGTCAGCTACGATCCCACCTTCGCCTATGAGATGGCGGTGATCATTCACGACGGCATGAATCGCATGTTCGCCGAACAGGAAGATGTCTTCTACTACATCACTGCGATGAACGAGAACTACACCCACCCGGTCATGCCCAAGGGCGCCGAGGAAGGCATTATCAAGGGCCTGTACCTGTTCCAGAAGGGTGGCAAAAAAAAGAAGCGCGTGCAGCTCATGGGCTCCGGCACCATCCTGCGCGAAGTCATCGCCGCCGCCGATCTGCTCAGCGCCGACTGGGGTGTGGACGCCGACATCTGGAGCGCCACCAGCTTTACTGAGTTGGCCCGCGAGGCGCGCGACTGCGACCGCTGGAACCGCCTGCATCCCACCGAGGCGCCGAAGCTGGCCTATGTGGCCCAGTGCCTGGATGGGCGAGTCGGCCCGGTGATCGCCGCTACCGACTACATCCAGGACTATGCGGATCAGATTCGCAAGTGGGTGCCGGAACGCTACGAGGTGCTGGGCACCGACGGCTTCGGCCGCAGTGACACCCGCGCCCAGCTGCGCAAGCACTTCGAGGTGAACCGCTATCACGTCGTGGTTGCGGCCCTCAAGGCACTGGCGGACGAGGGTGTATTGCCGGCAAGCAAGGCCGCCGAGGCCATCGCCAAATACGGCATCGATGCAGATAAGATCAACCCGTTGTACGCGTAATTGCTGTGTAGGGTGGGCACTGCCCACCATCAGGGTTTGGATGGGATAGAATCGGTGGGCAGTGCCTACCCTATGGCAAAAACCTGTGTCGTTTATGACCAAGATGCAGGTTCAACGAGAATGTGAAAGTTATGCCAAAAGAAATAGTTGTTCCCGATATCGGAGATTTTGACAGCGTCGAGGTGATCGAGGTGCTGGTTGCCCCCGGCGACAGCATTCAGGCCGAGGATTCGCTGATTTCCGTGGAGTCCGACAAGGCCACCATGGAGATCCCGGCCCCCGAGGCGGGGCTGGTGAAGGAGGTGAAGGTCGCCGTTGGGGACAAGGTCTCCGAAGGCAGCCTGATCCTGATGTTGGAACCGGCCGAGGCATCCGTCGAGACGGCCCCTGTGGAAGAGGCCCCGGCCTCCGCTGAAGAGGCGAGCGCGACTGCCGAGCCGGCACCCGCGTCCACTCCGGCATCTGCCCCGGCTCCCGTTTCTGCTTCCAAGGCCTCACCCACGGCAAAGATTGACGAAGTGAGCTTTTCCAAAGCCCACGCCAGCCCGGCGGTGCGCAAGTTTGCCCGTGAGCTGGGGGTGGATCTGGGCTTGGTCGACGGCAGCGGGCCCAAGGGCCGCATCGTCAAGGGGGACGTCAAGTCCTTCGTCAAGCGTGCCCTGTCACAGCCGGCCGCCGCCGGCGGTTTGGGCGTCGCACCGATGCCGGATATCGACTTCAGCCAGTGGGGTGAGGTGGAAAGCAAGCCGCTGACCAAGATCAACAAACTCACCGGTCAGTTTCTGCACCGCAACTGGGTTACCGTGCCTCATGTCACCCAGTTTGATGAGGCCGACATCACCGACCTGGAGGTCTTCCGTAAGTCCATGGCGGCGGAATATAAGGAAAAGGGCATTCGCATCACCCCGTTGGTGTTTTTGATGAAGGCACTGGTGTCGGCGATGAAGGAACTGCCGCGTTTCAATGCCTCGCTGGATGCCAGCGGCGAAAACCTGATTTTCAAGCAGTACTACAATATCGGCATCGCCGTGGACACACCGGACGGTCTGGTGGTGCCAGTGGTACAGGATGTGGACCGCAAGTCGCTGGTGGATCTCGCCGTCGAGCTGGGTGAAATCAGCGTCAAGGCGCGTGAGAAGAAGCTCAAGCCGTCCGATATGCAAGGCGGTTGCATGACGATTTCCAGTTTGGGCGGCATTGGTGGCACGGCCTTCACGCCGATCGTCAATGCGCCCGAGGTGGCCATCCTCGGCGTATCACGCTCCAAGATGCAGCCGGTGTGGAATGGCGAAGAGTTCAAGCCGCGCCTGGTTCTACCGCTGGCGCTGTCTTATGACCACCGCGTGATCGACGGTGCCGACGGTGCGCGTTTTACCTCCTTCCTCAGTCGCGTGTTGTCCGACACGCGTCGGTTGTTGTTGTGACGGGGAGAGGCAAATGAGCAATAGGGTAGAAATCAAGGTACCAGACATCGGAGATTTTGACAGCGTCGAGGTGATCGAGGTGCTGGTCGCCCCCGGTGACACGATTCAGACGGAAGACTCGCTGATCTCGGTGGAGTCCGACAAGGCCACCATGGAGATCCCCGCGCCCAAGGGCGGCACGGTGAAGGAGGTGCTGGTGAAGGTGGGTGACAAGGTTGCCGAGGGTTCGCCTATCCTGATGCTGGAGGTGACGGAGGGTGCGGAAGCTGCGCCTGCCGATGAAGCGCCCACTGAAACAGCCCTGGCAGAACCCGTAGCTACTCCCGCGCCCGCCGCCAGCTACAGCGGTGACGTCGATCTGCACGCCGACGTGGTGGTGCTGGGCTCCGGCCCCGGTGGTTACACCGCCGCCTTCCGTGCCGCCGACCTGGGCAGACAGGTGGTGTTGATCGAACGCTATGAGAGCATCGGCGGCGTCTGTCTCAATGTCGGCTGTATCCCCTCCAAGGCCCTGCTGCACACCGCGCAGGTGATCAACGAGGCGGCCGAGTTCGGCGATGTCGGCGTCACCTTCGGCAAGCCGAAGATCGACCTCGACAAGCTGCGTGGCTTCAAGGACGGCGTGGTGGGTAAACTCACCGGCGGCCTTAAGGGCCTGGCCAAGCAGCGCAAAGTGCAGATCGTGCACGGCTATGGCAAGTTCACCTCTGCCAACACCCTCGAAGTAGAGGGTGCCGACGGCAGCAAGACCGTGGTGGGCTTTAACAACGCCATCATCGCCGCCGGTTCGCGCGTCACCAAACTGCCCTTTATTCCGTGGGATGACCCGCGGGTGATGGATTCCACCGATGCATTGGAGCTGACCGAGGTGCCCAAGCGCCTGCTGGTGGTGGGCGGCGGCATCATCGGCCTGGAGATGGCCACGGTGTACGATGCCCTCGGCGCCAAGGTGTCGGTGGTGGAACTGTCGCCGGGCCTGATCCCCGGCGTCGACCGCGACGTGGTGCGCCCGCTGGAACGACGCATCAAGAAGCGCTACGAAAACATCTGGATCAACACCAAGGTCACCGCCATCGAGCCCACCAAGAAGGGCCTCAAGTGCAGCTTCGAGGGCCCTTCACAAGGCTCTCCACAAAGTAAGGGCGTGCCGGAGACGGACACCTTCGACCGCGTGCTGGTGGCCATCGGCCGCAGCCCCAACGGCCTGCTCATCGATGCCGACAAGGCCGGCGTGGCGGTGGATGAGCGCGGTTTCATCGCCGTGGACAAGCAGCAGCGCACCAACGTGCCGCACATCTTCGCCATCGGCGACATCGTCGGCCAACCCATGCTGGCACACAAGGCCACCCACGAGGGCAAGGTGGCGGCGGAGGTGATCGCCGGACAGAAGTCGTACTTCGACGCGCGCACCATTCCATCGGTGGCCTACACCGATCCGGAAGTGGCGTGGATGGGCAAGACCGAGGACGAGTGCAAGGCCGAGGGCATTAAATACATCAAGGGTGTGTTCCCCTGGGCAGCCAGCGGACGCTCGCTGTCCATCGGCCGTGATGAGGGCATGACCAAGGTGCTGTTCGGCGAAGACCACCGCATCATCGGCGCCGCTATCACCGGCCCCAACGCCGGTGAGCTGATCGCCGAGGCGGTGCTGGCGTTGGAGATGGGCGCGGATATCGAAGATATTGCGCTCACTATTCATCCGCACCCGACCCTGTCCGAGACCTTCAACTTCGCCGCCGAGGTGGCCGAGGGCACCTGCACGGATATCTACGCACCGAAGAAGAAATGATCTTCACCACAGAGGCACGGAGTTCACGGAGAAAACGTGTGTCCGTACCTCTACAGTCGTAGGTTGGGGTGAGGAACGAACCCCAACGATCGAGCCGTGACGCTTTTGTTGAGGTTCGCAGACTCACCCTAATCTACGGCAAATAAAATTTTTGCCACAGAGGCACGGAGCACACAGAGTTAATCAAAACATTTCTCTGTGTGCCTCTGTGGCTAACAGATAGTAGGAGCGGCTTTAGCCGCGACCCAATCGATGCCTCCAGGTTAGCCGTGAAGGACGCAAAGTTTATTTTCTTGGTGTTCCTTTGCGCCCTTCGCGGTTAAAAGGCTTTTGACGGATTTCGGTCGCGGCTAAAGCCGCTCCTACACTTTCAGAAAACAGCGTTTTTTTACAGAGCAAAGTCATGTCGAAGATCAAAATCAACAAAGCCGTTCTCGCATACTCCGGCGGGCTGGATACCTCCATCATCCTCAAGTGGCTGCAGGACGAATACGACTGTGAGGTGGTGACCTTCACCGCCGATATCGGCCAGGGCGAAGAGGTCGAACCGGCGCGTGCCAAGGCCGAGGCCGCAGGGGTGAAGGAAATCTACATCGATGACCTGCGCGAGGAATTCGCCCGCGACTACGTGTTTCCCATGTTCCGCGTCAACGCCATCTACGAGGGTGAGTACCTGCTCGGTACCTCCATCGCCCGGCCACTGATCGCCAAGCGTCAGATCGAAATCGCCAATGAGACCGGCGCCGATGCCGTGTCCCACGGTGCCACTGGCAAGGGCAACGACCAGGTGCGTTTCGAACTGGGCTATTATGCCTTGAAGCCGGACGTGCACGTCATTGCCCCCTGGCGTGAATGGGATCTCAATTCACGAGAGAAGCTGATGGCCTATGCCGAGACTCACGGCATCCCGGTGGAACAGAAGCGCGGCAAGAAATCGCCCTATTCCATGGACGCCAACCTGCTGCATATCTCCTACGAGGGCGGTATCCTCGAGGATCCCTGGGCCGCGCCCGAAGAGAGCATGTGGCGCTGGACCGTGTCGCCCGAGAATGCCCCCGACGTGCCCGCCATCATCGAGCTGACCTATGAGCACGGCGACATCGTCGCCATCGACGGCGAGCGCATGACCCCTGCGCAGGTGATGGAGCATCTCAACAAGCTGGCCGGCAGCCATGGCATCGGCCGTGACGACATCGTCGAGAACCGCTTTGTCGGCATGAAGTCGCGCGGCTGCTACGAGACCCCCGCCGGGACGGTGATGCTCAAGGGCCATCGTGCCATGGAGTCGCTGACCCTGGACCGTGAGGCGACGCACCTCAAGGACGAGTTGATGCCACGTTACGCCAAGCTGGTTTACAACGGCTTTTGGTGGAGCCCGGAGCGCGAAATGCTGCAGGTCATGGTCGATGCATCACAGAAGACGGTGAACGGCCGCGTGCGCCTGAAGCTGTACAAGGGCAACGTTATTGTTGAGGGCCGTGAGTCCGATAGCGACAGTCTGTTCGATGCCAGTATCGCCACCTTCGAAGACGACGAGGGCGCCTACAACCAGCAGGATGCGGAGGGTTTCATCAAGCTCAATGCCCTGCGTCTGCGCATTGCGGCGGCGCGAAGGGCAAAATAATCTGTCGTGTCGTGCCGGGATGAAATCTGCTCGGCAGGGTTTCTGTTGCGCTGGCCGGAAACTGTGGCTATATTCCGGGGCGGACTCTGAACCTGCGGTTTCTCTTGCGTGAGCTGCGATCAGAAAATTTTCTGATAATCCCTGCTAGGTGGTTTGATTGCAATCCCGACTCAATCTCGTTAAGGGAATCAATCAAAAGGACTTGTCGGATTTCGCTGCAGCCTCCGGGGAGGGCGTCGTCGCCCTCGACCCCGCTGGCTGCCTGCTGGACATGAATCCGGAGGCCGGGCGCATCCTGGGCTGGACGGCAGTCGAGCTGAAAGGCAAGGACTTCTTCGCCGAAACCCATCTCAAATTCACCGACATCCGTACCCTGGGTTCTGCGCCGTGCCCGGCGCTGAACAGCGTCAACTGTTCGCATCTCAATATCAACACCCGCCTGCAGCACCGCAACGGCACGTCGCTGGATGTGAGCTTTATGCTCTCTCCCCTGTTCGACGCCGGTCGTGTGGTGGGCAAGCTGTTCGTGTTTCGCGAACAGGGCGATGCGCAGAGTGGCACCGGTACGGAGGCGGCGTTGGTGGCCGCCTCGGCCAGTCTCATCGTCAGGCTGGACGTCGAGGGACAGGTGCAGTTCTGCAACCATCCCGGCGACTGGCTGTTTGGTGACGAGCCCACCGCCGATTTTATTCCTGAAGCCATTGTCACTTTGCTACGCGAGTGTCCGAACCAACTGGATCAACAGACCCTGCTCGACCGCCGCTGGAGCCAGCATGGGGAGCGGGAAGTTTGTGTGTCGTGGTCCGTCTCGGTGCTGCGTGATGCCAGTGGTGCCGTGAGTGGCGCGGTGTGTGTCGGCACCGATTGTACCGACCACGATCTCTATGAAAGAACCCAGCGCCAGCAACGCCGCATGACACAGGCGGTGTTCGAGCATATCAATGACGGCGTGATTGCGGTGGATGCGAAAGGGCGGGTGGAATACCTCAACCCGGTGGCCGAGAATCTCACCGGGTGGTCATTTGATGAAGCCGAGGGGCTGCCGCTGAAAGATATTTATCACGTGGTTGATGAGCAAAGCCTGGAGGCCAAGGAAGACCCGGTGGCACGTTGTCTGCGTGACCGTGCCTGTGACCAGGAGCAGAGTACCGGCATGTTGCTGCGACGGGGTGGCCTGGAGTTCTGTATCCAGGACACGGCAATGCCGGTGCGTGACATCCACGGTGACATCAATGGCGCGGTGGTGGTGTTCAGTGATATCTCCGAGCTGCGCGGGCTGGAGCGCTGGGTGGAATATGAGGCCAGTCACGATAGCCTGACCGGCCTCTTCAATCGGCGCCAGTTCGAGACACATCTGCAGAGAGCGTTGGAGAGCACACTGGATGACGACCGCCAGCATGCCCTGTTTTATCTCGATCTGGATCACTTTCAGGTGATCAACGACAGCTATGGCCATGTGGCGGGTGACCAGCTGTTGAAGGAGCTGTCGCGGGAACTCAAGACCAAGCTGGTGGAGGGCGCCTGCCTGGCGCGTCTGGGCGACGATGAATTTGGCATTCTGCTTGAAAATATATCCACCGATGCGGCCCGGCGGCAGGCGCGCGAAATGTGCAAGTTGGTGCGCGACTACCGTTTCCTCTGGGAAGACAAGCCCTTCGAGATTGGCGCCAGCATCGGTCTGGTGCCGATTACCCCGTGTTGGCGTGATGTGGGTGAATTGATGCGGATGGCGGATTCCGCCTGCTATGTGGCCAGGGAACGGGGTGGAAACCGCGTGCATGTCTATCAGGCGGGTGATGCGGCGCTGGCGCAGCGCAAGGGCGAGATGCAATGGATACCGATTGTGCGTCAGGCCTTGCTTGAGGATAATTTTCGTCTCTATTGTCAGAACATCGTGCCGTTGGCCGGTGATGCCAACGCCCCGGCGCATTTTGAGATCCTGCTGCGACTGGTGGATGAGGAGGGCGACATCGTGCGTCCGGCGGCCTTTATCGCTGCTGCCGAGCGGTATCACCTGATGCCGGAAATCGACCGTTGGGTGATCGCCAATACCCTGCGCCTGCTCGGTGAGCGGCGTCAGCGAGGCGATGAAAACTGCCTGTTTTCCATCAACATTTCCGGTCAGTCACTGGATGACGAGGACTTCCTCGGTTTCGTGGTCGACCAGCTACACGCCAGCAACGTGCCGCCGGAGAGTATCTGCTTCGAGATCACGGAGACCGCTGCGGCATCGAATCTGGTGATTGCGCAGCGCTTCATTGCCATTCTGCGCGGTATGGGTTGCCGTTTTGCGTTGGATGATTTTGGTCGGGGAATTTCATCCTTTGCCTATCTGAAAAACCTCAAGGTCGACTATCTCAAGATAGACGGCATGTTCGTCAAGGACCTGGCCGAAGACAAGATTGGCCATGCCATGGTGGAGTCCATCAACAACATCGGCCACACCATGGGTGTGGAAACCATTGCCGAGTTCGTCGAAACCCAGGCGGTGCTGGAGAAGCTGGTGGCGCTGGGTGTGGATCACGTGCAGGGCTATCAGCTGGGACGGCCGCGGCCGTTGGCGCCCATGTTCCGTGTCCCTGCGACAGAGTGAGTGACAACTGCCATCGTGTAGGAGCGGGCCATGCCCGCGAAAAGCAACGAAAAAACAACCTGTGGGAGCGGCTTCAGCCGCGAAGAAGGCGAGTTTCATTCGCGGCAGAAGCCGCTCCCACAATGTCCAGGTCCACGACCTCTGTGGTGGAAGGCAAGGCTATCGCGGGCATGGCCCGCTCCTACACACACGGCCTTGCCTGTCAGCGCCGAGCCAGTCCCTGCACGCAGCGCAGATAGGCCGCCTCATCCGGTGCCCGCCCGGCCCGCTGCGCCTCCCACAGAGACTGCCCCAGACACTCCATCACCTTGTGTTCGACCTCGTGTGCATCCTGTACCCGTGCCAGCAGGGCGCGAATGGCATCGACGATGCCGGTCGGGCGGTCGGTGCTGAGCTGCTCGCGGATGGCGATGTGCATGCCCATATGCATGAAGGGGTTGGATTCGCCCTGCTCGGGCAGAAAATCCTTGTCGAGAGCATTATTGCCCCGGTTCAGCAGGGCGTGGTACTCCGGATGCATGGCGACCACCTCGGCGATCATCGCCTCCAGCGGCGACACCGGCTCTCCAGCCTGCTGCTTGCGCCAGGCGTCCACGTACATGCGGCGTAGCTGTTCACGGTTCTGACCCAATATCATTCGTATACCTTCTGTTTGTATTCGCACAGATCTTCGATCACGCAGGAGCCGCAGCGTGGCTTGCGTGCCACGCAGGTGTAGCGACCGTGCAGAATCAGCCAGTGATGGGCGTCCTGCTTGAATTCGTCAGGGACGAACTTCATCAGCTTTTTCTCCACTTCCAGCACCGTCTTGCCGGGGGCGATACGGGTGCGGTTGGCGACGCGGAAGATGTGTGTATCCACGGCAATGGTCGGTTGGCCGAAGGCCGTATTGAGAATCACGTTGGCCGTCTTGCGGCCCACGCCGGGCAGGGCCTCCAGCGCTGCCCGGTCTTCCGGCACTTCACCGCCGTGCTGTTCGATGAGGAGTCTGCAGGCCTGGATGATGTGTCTGGCCTTGCTGTTGAACAGGCCGATGGTCTTGATGTATTTTTTTAGCCCCTCTTCGCCCAGGTCGAGGATGGCCTGCGGCGTATTGGCGACCGCGAACAGTTTCGTCGTGGCCTTGTTCACCCCCTTGTCCGTGGCCTGCGCAGACAGGGTGACGGCGACCAGCAGTTCGAACGGCGTTGAATAATTCAGTTCCGTCGTCGGTTTGGGATTGTGTGCCTGCAAACGGCTGAAAATCTCTTGGCGCTTTTGTTGGTTCATGATGGTAGGTCGTTGCAGACAGGTGGAGGTAACGGGCAGGGAGTCGCATTCTGGCAAATTTAACCCCGGGCGGCAAAACGGTGGATAACGACAAGCCCATAACCGGCCTGTCGAGGCATTTGTCAAGTCCTTGGGGGCAGGTTATGCACAGAAATAGCGGTCTGCCTTCGTGCCCGGCGTCAAATTTTCATCACACGCGCTGTAAGTCCTTGATTGTTGGTTAACTGGTTGATATAAGAAGAGATTAATGGTCTGGTCAAAGAGTGCGCATTCCAATGACAGGCCAAGTGCCGCCTGCTTTTTGGCGACTTCTGCCCACTTTGTCCACAAAGTTATCCACAGCTTTTGTGGATAAACTGGAAAGTCTCGTGCAGACAGGGAGTTATTACCGCTTTATGACAATGTCCGTGAGTCAATGAAGCTAAAACAGCAAATGACCAAGGGTATGATGGCGGCCCGGATTTTGTGACAGGGATGGCAGTATCCGATCTTTCGTCTCAGCCTCTTCGCGGGACGCCACGCTATCTGGTGGATGCGGGTACCTCAATATTCTCCGGCAGGCGCCGATAGCAATGCTGAATTCTGTTGCATGTGGCCGGGGCGGTAGCTTGTCGAATCGGCTTGAAATCAACAAGTGTCTACTTCACACTCTGAGCGGCTCGCTTTTCTGTACACCCAATCATCGCCGGCCCGACAGGGGGCCGTATTGTCAACCAGGTGAGAAATATGAAAAAAATTGAATTCGGAAACATTGGCGCCTTATCCCTTGCCGTGGCCTTGGCGCTGGGACTGACGGCCTGTGGCGGCGATGATGCCTTTGATGGATCGACGACCAATACCACAGATACGACTGATACAACTGGCGCGCCCAGCAGCGGGGCCGTAACGGGCACTGCGGTGGAAATTGCAGTGAGCTACCCTGTCACCAACGCCCTCGAAGACTTGCAGAACGGTTTCTATCGGCGTATCGCCGCGGTCATGGTGACGGATCGTGACGGCAATGCCGTGCCGGATGGCACTATCGTCAATCTCAATGTCATTGACTCCGTCATTGCGGAAGGGACGATCAACACCGGTGACAGCATTACCGGCAATACGCTCACCGATGCCGGCGTCACCATTGGTGACGGCATTACTACCACGACCATGGATATGGCGGCGGTCCTCCGTCATGGCCAGCCGCACACCATCGAGTCGGGGGACCGCGTGTTCCTGTTCAATCCCGATGTCACTGCGGTCAATGCCGATGCTGCCGATGTTTCCCGCATCATTGACCGCAACAGCATCACCAATACCAGCATCAACGTGAGTACAGCCTATGTCGGCAGCTACCCCAATACCACCTACCCGGCGGGTAACACCAAATACATAATCGGTGCCTCCCTGCTGGGCGCGGAAGTCTCGGGCGTCGATAGCAGCGGTAACCTGACCACGGGAGCTTCTGCGACCGTCAATGGCATAGCCGAATTCAAGATCACCTATCCGGCAAACGTGGGTACGATTAATTCTGGTTGTGGCGATGTACCTGATTTCGATGCCCGGATTTCACCCCAGGGTTCGGGAAGGGTCTTTGTTGTTGCCTCGGTGGCGGGCAATCCGGCAGTGACTGCGGTTTCCGATGATTTCTGCTTTGTCTACATGGCCGCCGGTACACTGGGGGCCGTCCCCGAGTCTCTGTCCGCTCCCGGCAGTATCAGCGTCCAGTTTCGCGATGGCGGCGACACCGTGCGTGTGCCGTTTGCCCGCATCTACGCCTCGTTGGATAACAGCGGTGGCGCTGGCGTGACCCTGGATGTTCCCGCAGTCGGCTACTATCGGACGAATAGCAGCGGCTACATTACAGCCACTGTCCTGGGCGACTCAGGTGTTTCTGGCAAGACGGCGGATATCACTTTCACTGCGGGCGGGGAGCCGGACGTCAAGATAACGGTGAAATACAAAATCCCTTGATCCTGACGCAGTGGCGGACTTTCGTCTGTATTGAGGAAAAGAGCGGGTATTGCCCGCTCTTTTTCATTACGGGAATGTTATTGCACAGGCTTCCGGCAAAGGGGCGGTTTCGCCCTGCGTCACTCAGGTTAGAATCTCTCCATGCCTGACTGCGGTTTCTTTCTTCAACTCGCCATCCCCACCCCCCTGCGGCGCAGTTTCGATTATCTTCCGGTAGATGCCGATACCGCCGGACTGATGCCTGGCATGCGCCTCCGTGTCCCCTTTGGACGGACGTCGCAGGTCGGCATGCTGCTGGGCTGGCGCCAGACCACGGATGCCGCCCGTCCGCGTGAGGTGGGCGAGTGCCTTGATCCACTGCCGTTGCTGCCGACCGGTATCATGGCGCTGCTCCAATGGGCCAGTGACTACTACGCCCACCCCATCGGCGAGGTGATCTTCAGCGCCCTGCCTAGCCTGCTGCGCCAGGGGGAGCCGGCCGAGCGACGCGGCATGGAGCACTGGCGAATGACCTGCTGTGGGGCCATGCAGGTGCCGGGTCAGCTCACCCGTGCGCCGCGCCAGGCGGCCCTGCTGCGGCTGCTAACGGAACACCCTGAGGGGTTGTCTGCCAGCGCTATTAATGACTTGCAGGATAATTGGCGCCCGGCTATGCACAAGCTGGCGGAAAAAGAATGGGTGCTGCGCGAGCAACGGCCCGCCCTGCTGTTGCCGGAATCAGGCATCAGTGATGAAACGCCCGCGTTGAATGCCGAACAGCAGTCTGCACTGGCCAGCCTGACCACCGGCCTGGGCCACTTCGGCGTCAGCCTGCTCGACGGCGTCACCGGTAGCGGCAAGACCGAGGTCTATCTGAGGCTCATCGCGCAGGTGCTGGCGCGCGGTGAGCAGGCCCTGGTGCTGGTGCCAGAGATCGGCCTCACACCGCAGCTGCTCGATCGCTTCCGTTGCCGCTTTCCAGTGCCTATGGCCGTACTGCACTCGGGCCTTTCCGACCGCGAACGGTTGGACGCCTGGTTGGCGGCGCGCGATGGCGATGCGGCCATCGTCATCGGCACACGCTCCGCCGTGTTCACGCCGCTGGCGCGACCCGGGGTGATCATCCTCGATGAAGAGCACGATGCCTCCTTCAAGCAGCAGGATGGCTTTCGCTACTCGGCGCGCGATGTGGCGGTGAAACGCGCCCAGCTGGAAAATATCCCGGTGCTGCTGGGCAGCGCCACACCCTCGCTGGAAACTTTGCATAATGCACGCCAGGGGCGTTATGCCCACCTGCTGCTGTCCGAACGTGCCGGCAACGCCAGACACCCGGAGCTGGCGGTATTGGACGTGCGCAAGCAGCCCATGAACAGCGGTCTGTCGCTGGCGCTGGTCAACGCCATGCGCCGCCACCTCGATGCCGATGGCCAGGTACTGCTGTTTCTCAACCGCCGCGGTTACGCGCCCACCCTGTTGTGTCACGACTGCGGCTGGGTCGCCAAGTGCCGTCGCTGCGATGCGCATATGACATTGTTTGCAGGCCAGAAACGCCTGCGTTGCCACCACTGCGGCAGTGAGCGTCCCGCCGACCCCGCCTGTCCTGAATGCCGTGGTACCGAATTGCGTCCCGTGGGCGCCGGTACCGAGCGTCTCGAAGAGGCCTTGCAGAGTCTGTTTCCAGACACCGGCATGGTGCGCATCGACCGCGACACCACGCGCCGTAAGGGAGCCATGCAGGCCTTGCTGGACAGCGTGCACGCGGGCCACGTCCGCATCCTCGTCGGCACCCAGATGCTGGCCAAGGGCCACCACTTTCCCGAGGTTACCCTGGTCGGCATGGTGGACGTGGATCAGGGCCTGTTCAGCGCCGACTTCCGCGCCACCGAGCGCATGGCGCAGCTCATCACCCAGGTGGCGGGCCGCGCCGGGCGCGCGGAAAGGCCGGGGCAGGTGCTGATCCAGACCCATCACCCCGACCACCCCCTGCTGCAATTGTTGCTGCGTGAGGGCTATGCGGCCTTTGCGTGCGCTGCGCTGGAGGAACGTCAGCAGGCCAACCTGCCGCCTTTCAGTTATCTGGCCCTGCTGCGCGCTGAAGCGGTGGATGGTGAATTGCCGCTGCGTTTTCTGCGCCAGGCCCGCGAACTGGCTGAGGCGTTGCAAGTGCATGGGGTGCAGCTGCTGGGGCCGATCCCGGCGCCCATGGAGCGCCGCGCCGGGCGTGTGCGGGCACAGCTCTTGTTACAGGCCAATCGTCGCGCTGACCTGCATCGTCTGCTCGGCCCCTGGCTCCAGAAATTGGAAACCGACAAGCTGGGCCGCAAGGTGCGCTGGTCCATCGACGTGGATCCGCAGGAGATGTTTTAGGCAATTGTGGGTTGGGCTGAGGAACAAAGCCCAACAGCAGGGGTTGGTTCAAGCTTCGCATTACAGGATTCGCAGGCTTGCCAATCGATAGGTCAGACTCATTAGATTTGCTCTATCTGGCCATGGAGAAACAATGCCGAGTTGGTTGTTTGCGCTCCAAGCCGTGGGTGGGTCTAACAATCAGTAATGAATATGATTTGTTTCATGGTGCAAGCCGATTGCCTGTGAGACTATGCCCGTGCAATTCAAATAATCAGAATGTTACTGATTGTCAAGGAGGAAGATGTCATGAGCATTGCAACATACGCGCGCGCTGCATTTTTAGGCTCCTCAGCAGAATCTGTGGGTAGACTTAGGCTCGGGTAAAGCGCCAAGTGTATGATATAAAGCGATTTCTGCGCCATGATAGGTTCGGAAACCAAAGGATTTTCTGGTGGTCAGTTTTGCCCTGGTGTTGAAGCCCTCTACAACGCCACTGGACAACCGCCCTTTTGCTCGAAACCAGTTGAGCAATAACTCCCTATGCTTGCGAAGCATCTTGGCGACTTTCTTCATCGGTTCAATTTTTGATCGCATTGTTTTCGTACACCACTTATCCATAAACTGACCTGCCCAGTGGGGGGATATATAGCTCCAGAAGAACTGAAACTCCTCTTTCAGAAGGTAGGCTCTCATCGACTTAAGATTGTATTGGAGAAGCTCGGCTAACTTTATTTCCTGCTTCTCTGTCAGGTTCTCCGGGCGTTTGAGTAATAACCATCGACTCTTGGTGAGTATGGCTTCGTAGCCTTTGGCGTTCAACTCTCTAACCTCGCTTGCTCGCACTTCATTAAGTGCTTTACCGAAATGCACCATAATATGAAAACGGTCAAGTACATGTATGGCATGGCCTGCTTTTTTGGCAATGACCTTTAGATAGGGTTTCCACATATCCGTGCATATGTACTTTAGTTTTTGGCTACGCTCAGCGCCAAACCATCGGAAAAACCCCAGCAGAGTTTTGACTTTCCGCTTCTTGCCAATCCACAGCAGTCGTTTGCAATGCGTGTCGATTTGATAGACCAGTGTTAGATATTTATGGCCTTTTTTCCAGGCAATTTCATCAATTCCTATGGATTGCACGTCACTGAGGTCTTGGTGGGCACGTCCCCACTCAACCGCCATCTCTACAGAACGAAAGACACTGTCCCAGGAGCTGCGAAAAACAACTGCTACCTCTTTCCAGGAAAGTCGTTTGGCCCAGCTCGCCAGAAACCAGCCATAGGCCTTTGTCAGGGGCCGCTTGCCCAATGCCCATGGCATGAACTCCACGCGGACACCACAATCATGACAATTCACTCGACGTGGTGCATACACCAGAAATACCTTGATGCCCCACAGCGGGACAAACTCAAAACGTCGTCTTGGGAGTCGATCATAACCAGCCCCCGGACGGCGGCAGTTAGAACAGACTGGGCGACTGTTAGCTCGCTCTACCACATCAATCTCTAGCTCAGGTGCTTCGGCACTTCCTAGCCAGCGCACCTGCTTGTAGACAAATGACTTGAACTTCTGAACCCGATTAAGGATAGTCTTGATCTGCATCCCGCCCTCCCTCCCGCCTTTGAGTGATGGTTGTCCAGTAACTCCATCTTCTCAAAGACTGGGTGGGATGCTCTACTTAATTCGTCATATCGGTGCTGATATCCTCAAGAAATCTGTACTACTGGCCCACATTGACCCACAGATTCTGCTGAGGAGCCAAAAGTTAATGAATATGTACGAGAAGGCTACACCAGTTTTTTACAACATAATTGGACAAAATGCATAACAAAATGCTCAAGAGAGATTTCGAGAACCCTTTCGTTTTTACTCAGGATTGCCCTCCCCACCCCAGCTGCTTATGCACCGTTCGGGTAACAAAATCCGCCAGACGGTCGTAACTGAATGACTGAGCGATGGGTGTCGAGTCCAGGTCATCGTTGCCGTGCAGGCAGTCACGCAGCTGCGCGGCGGTGCGGAAGAAGCGGCAGTATGCGTCCCAGTACGGCGGCTCGGCAATGTGGCGGCAGTCGAACACTACCGGCACGCTACCGCAGGCGGCGGCTTCCACCAGTCGCTGGGAATTGACCTCGAAGGGATGACAGATGAAGGCGTAGCGGGCCGAATTGTAGGCGCGCGCCACGGCCTCGCCGTGCGGCAGTTCACCGCGGAAGTGGGGGCGCACGAGCGGATCGTCCTGCCAGCCGCGGCCGTAGACTTCGACGGGGATGTCTGCCTCGCGGCACAGCCACTGCAGGGTGATATCGCGCACCGCATAGTGGAACAGATCCCAGTAAACCCGGTGGTAATCAAGGCCCCAGTGCCGGCTCAATGGCCGCAGGAAGGCCTCATCGACAGGCTCACCGGCCTCCATGCGTGCGACGATGTCTTGCAAGGCGCCGCTCTCGCTGGGGTTTTTCCGCAGCCGGGCACGATAGGAGGAACCGACGAAGACAATCTTGTTTTCCCGTTCTACGTCGTGGGTCGTATTGAAGATCTCTTTGTCGATGCAGAAATGTTGGCGCCGGATCTCAGGGCAGCCGCAGCGCTGCAGATAGTCATCGAAATTCCGTGTCAGGGAGAGCGTAATATCGCGTTCCCGCCAGGGCAGGGTAATGCCGCGGGTGATGGTGGACATGGGATCCTGCCACCAGGAAAAATAGAACACGCTGGGATGCAGGTACTGCGTATCCAGGGTGTTGATGTTGAAGATAACATGAGGATTGAAGGCCGCCTGGGCCTTGATATGCAGGTAGCCATCGAACAGCTGCATGTTGTTTTCCTCCAGGCACAAAAAGACCTCGTGACCCTGTTTTTCCAGGGCCCGGGCCAGCTGGCGGCTGCAGTGCTGCATCACGGTTGTCAGTCGGCTTGATTTGAGCAGGATGCGCAGTGGTGTGCTTCTGTCGAACTCAGGCCGCTGGTTTTTTAGCTGTTGGCGGATCCGGGCCGTGAGCATCTTTCGTTGCTGGATGATCTTCTGCAGTGCTTGTTCGAATACCCGGCCGATCTCGTTGATGAAATTGCCGGGTGTTCCGACTGGGAAGATGATCTGGTTCGGCAGTTGATAAGGCAGGTCGAGCAATCGGCTCTCGATCTGTTCAAAGGGCAGGCTGATCATGTTTTCCAGTGCGTCCGCCTGTGGTGGTCCATCGTAGAAGCAGACCTGCAGCGCGGTGATGCTGAGATGTGCCGTGGGAACCTGTCTGCGACGTGCGGCGGCCTGATAGGCCTGTTTATAATCGAAGAAATAGAGGTTGCTGTCGGGTTGGGTGACATCGGTGGTATGCGATGGCTGTGCGATCTCTGTGATGTGCTGGCACGGCATGTTCATCCCTGTTTTTCTCGTCTTGTTTGGTTTCGCTGTCGGCGGCGAATGGTGAATAAATGATCGTTGTCAGGCCGGGAATTTCTCTTCGTAGTCTTCGTGGGCCTGCTGGAATTCCTGCATCTGGCCGATGTCGATCCAGTATTCGTGAATGGGAAAACTGCCCACGGGCATGCCCTGTTCGAGTATGCGATTGACCAGATCCGGCATGTCCAGATAGCGGCCGTGCGGGATCAGCGCCAGGGCCTCCGGGTTGAGCATGTAGATGCCGGCATTGACGTGCACGCGGTGGCTGGGTTTTTCCAGCATGCCGGTGACTGTGTGGCCGTCCAGGTCCACCACCCCGTAGGGGATCTGGTGGGCGTATTCGCGCACGCAGAGGGTGGCCGCAGAGGCCTGTTTTTGGTGGAAACGCAGCAGGCGCACGAAGTCCACCTGGGTGAGCAGGTCGCCGTTCATGACGAAGAAGGGCGCGTCCGGCCGTTCCGGCAGCAGACTGAGAGCGCCGGCGGTGCCCATGCGTTCCTTCTCTTCTACATAGGTGATCTCCACCCCCCACTGGCGGCCGTCGCCGAAGTGTTCACGGATCATCTCACCCTTGTAGTTGATGCACAGATAGAGACGATGAAAACCGTGGCTGGCGAAGTTCTCGACGATGGTTTCGAGAATGGGTTTGGAACCCACCTGCAACAGAGGCTTGGGGCGGGCCTGGGTCAGTGGCCGCAGGCGTGAGCCCAGGCCGCCGACCATCAGCACCACGGCGTTGTCGTGGCGGGGTTCCTGTGGGAGCTGAAAGCGGGTGAGGCCGACGATGCAGCCCTTGGCGTCGAGCAGGGGCAGGTGGCCGAGGCTGTGGCGTTGCATGGTGCGCTGCCAGAGCAGTTCGTCTTCGCTGACCAGGCCGGTGACGGGGGTGTCGTTCATGAACTTTTCCACCGGCGTATCCAGGCCCTCGCCGCGCAGCAGGGCGCGGCGGATGTCGCCGTCGGTGACGGTGCCGCACAGGTGGCAGCCGTCGTCCACCACCAGGGCGATCTGCATGCGGCCGCGGTCGATGACCTCGAGCACCGCCTTCATGGGGGTGGTGGAGGGTACGGCAATGGGTTTCCAGTCGTTCACGGGTTGGTTATACCGGCGTCAATAGTTCGTTGGTGGTGGTGTTGTTGCGTCGTTTATTTAAAAACATGCAAGTTGAGTGCCATTGGGTGGTGGTGTGCTGTGAAGGGGGCTTGTTTGCCACAGAGGGCACGGCGTTTTGTAGGGTGGGCATTGCCCACCGTTTGCGCTGTGGTCAGATTTCATGGTGGGCGGTGCCCAACCTACTTGATGGCCCGCCAGCTCAGGCCTTGCAGGGCCTCGGCCATGGCCCAGTCGGTGGCGTCGTCGATGTCGAGGCTGGCGATGGTGTCCATGGGCAGGGGGGCGGTGGCGGGCGGAAAGAAGTTGCCACCAGCGCGTAGCACGGCGCTGCGTACCAGATAGAGGGCACCGTTGGGGGTGAGCAGGCCGGGGCTGTCCTGGCGGCGGGTGATGCCGTCGTCGCCCAGCGGTTGCAGTCGGCCCCGGGCGTCGGGTAGAAACAGGCTGCCGGGGCTGCGGTGCAGGGCCTTGACGCCGATCACGGCGTCCAGGCTGGGATCGTCGCGCAACATTTCCAAAGCCCGGTCGATGGCCGCCGGCGGGCGGAAGGGGGAGGTGGGTTGCAGCAGCAGCACCCAGGGCGGCTGTTCGTCGTGCTCGTCGGCCAGCCAGTCCAGGGCGTGCAGGACCACGTCCAGGGAAGAGGCCGTGTCGCCGGCCAGGGCCGCCGGGCGCAGGAAGGGAACCGTCAGGCCGCAGGCGCGGCCGGCATTGGCGATGCTTGTGTCGTCGGTACTGAGCAGGCAGCGGGCCTCGCGCAGGTGGCTCTGGCGCAGGGCCTCGGCGCTCCAGCCCAGCAGGGGCAGGCCGCCCAGTGGCTTGATGTTCTTGCCCGGCAGCCCTTTTGATCCGCCGCGGGCGGGGATCACCACCAGCACCTCGCGCGGGTTCATCGGAGGTTCTCCCGCTTGATGCGGGCCGGTACCCCGGCCACCAGGGCGTGCGCCGGCACGTCGCGAATCACCACCGCGCCGGCGGCGATCACCGCGCCCGCACCGATGCGTACGCCCTGTTTCACCACTGCCCCGGCGCCTACGTGCACGCCCGCCTCCAGTCGGCAGTCGCCGCAGAGCACGGCGCCGCTGGCGATGTGGCAGTGGTCGCCGATCTCGCAGTGGTGTTCGACCACGGCGTGGCTGTTGATCAGCACGTTGTCGCCCAGGCGGGCCTCGCTGTTGATCAGGCAGCCGGCCAGCGCCTGCAGGCCCTCGCCGGTTTGGGCGCTGGGGCTGATGATGGCCGAGGGGTGGCGCACAGTGGCGAAGTGATAGCCGGCCTCGCGGAAGCGTTGGAAGATCTCGTCCCGCGCCGTGGTGCCGGTGGTGGAGCCGAGGCCGTTGACCAGCTGTACCGTGTCCGGGGCGTGTTGTTCGACGGTCTCATCATCGCCCAGATAAAGCAGGGCGGTGAGCAGGCCCGGTGCCGGTGGTCGCGGTGCGCACAGGCCGAGCAAGGAGGCGCCAGCTGTCTGCAGGGTTTCCGCCAGCACGGTCGCATGGCCGCCGGCGCCGAGTAGGATCAGGTGGGTGGATGGGGTTGTCATGGGGCTACCTCCTTCTCTAGGAGCGGCTCATCATGTCTATCATCAAGTTAAGTAGCCTGGGTTGAGCCTGCGAAACCCGGGAGTTTATTGCGCTGATTTCCCCGGGTTTCGCAGGCTCAACCCAGGCTACTTGCTGTGGGAGTGGCTTTAGCCGCGAAGCATTTTTTGAATAACGCTTCGCGGCTGAAGCCGCTCCCACAATATAAGTTTTATACACTTTTGGCTTCATGGCAGCTCTTCCTTGCCAATGGCCTCGTCGGCGGCATAGTCACGCCCCGCCGCCCGGCCCAACAGGGCCCAGTAGTGCAGGGGGGCGAGGCCGTCGCCCGGCCGCTTGGCGGTGAGGTTGTCCTTGCTGAAGGCCTCGCCGGTGCGGATGGGCTTCGCTGCCACCAGCGACTTGCGCGCGATGGCGCGGTTGTTCCGTTCGCTGTCCGCCACGCGTTTCTCGCCGTCGCCCAGGGCCTGTTCCACCTGGCGGATGCCTTCCACCATGGCCTGTAGTTCACTGGGCTCCAGCGAGGCGCGGTGGTCGGGGCCGGGCAGGTTGCGGTCCAGGGTGAAGTGTTTTTCGATCATGCGGGCGCCGCGCGCGGCGGCGGCGATGGCTATATGGATGCCGGGAGTGTGGTCGGAGAAGCCCACGGGCAGGCCGAAGGTGTCGCGCAGGTGATCCATGGCGCGCAGGTTCACATCAATAAAGGGCGCCGGGTATTCGCTGGTGCAGTGCAGCAGGGTGACGTTCCACGCCAGCAACTGGTAGCCGTCCATGCGCTCGAAGGCGGCGGCGAAGGCCGGCTCGGAGGGTGGTGTCTCTTCGTTGAGAGTGTCGTTGAGAGTGTCGTTGAGATAGCCGAAGGCCAGTACCCCCAGGGCCTGGCGGATCTCCTCCGGGGTCGCCATGCCGGTGGAGAGGATCAGCGGCCGGCCGCTGCGCGCGATCTGCAACAGCAGCGGGGCGTTGGTCAGCTCGCCGGAGCCCAGCTTGAGCCGGGGCAGGGCCATGTCCTCGATGAGGAAGTGGGCGCTGTCGGCGTCGAAGGGCGAGGAGAGGAATTCGATGCCGCGTGCCCGGCAGTGTTCGCGCAGGCGAAAGTGGTCGTCATCGCCGAGCGCCAGACGTTGCAGCATGGCAAGCTGGGAATCGTCCTGGTGGGCCGTGTCGTTGCGCACCTGGTAGCCGGCGCGCGGCGCGTGGCGGCTGGCCAGGGCGGCGGGGCGGAAGGTCTGGAACTTGACCACGTCGGCGCCGGCCCCGGCGGCGGCGTCCACCAGTGCCAGGGCGCGCTCGATGTTGCCGTCGTGGTTGACGCCGGCCTCGGCGATGACGGTAATGCGTTCGTTCATGGGACGCATTCCTGATCGACGAAGCGTTTGTGGATCAGCGCCTGGCGCGACCACGGGCCACGCAGCACGGCGAGGATGCGTTCGCTTGCGTGGCCGTCGCCGTAGGGATTTTCTACCTCCGCCATGTCCAGGCGATAAGCGGCGTGGATGGCCTCGACGATGGCGTCCGTCTCCGCCGGGCAGTTGATGACCGAGGCGGCGCGCGGCCGGCCGTCCTGGCGGCTGCCGATGTTCACCGTCGGCGTGCCCAGCGAGGGGGCTTCGTAGAGGCCGCTGGAGGAGTTGCCCACCACGGCGTCGGCCAGGGCCACCAGGCTGTAATAGCGCTGCTGGCCGAGGGAGGGGTGCAGGCAGGCGTTGTCGTGCGCGTCGGCGAATTCTTTGATGCGGGCATTGAGAGTGTCGCCGCCGGTGTCGCTGTTGGCGCCGGTGAAGATCAGTCCGGTGTCAGGGCCGAGGCGGTCGAGGGCGGTTAGCTGGGTATCGAGCTGATCCAGCGGGTCGGCATCGTCGAGGGTGGCGGGATGAAAGGTGATGGCCAGGTTGCGTGGGCGCAACGGGAATCCCAGCGACTGCGACAGCGCGTCCCGCGACAGCCGCGGCGTGGCCAGGATCTGCTCGATGCCGGGGCTGCCGCAGAGGTGCACGTCGGCCTCGCCCATCTGCCGTAGCCGTCGCGCGGCCTCGCTGTGGGTGGCGAAGTGCAGGTGGGACATCTTGCTGATGGCGTGGCGGATGGCGTCGTCGAAGGCGCCCTCGGTGATGTCGCCGCCGGCGATGTGGGCCACCGGCACGCGGGCGATGAGGGCGGCCTGTACCGCGGCGAGGATCTCGAAACGGTCGCCCAGCACCAGCAGCAGATCGGGGGCGAGGTCTTGCAGGACGTCGGCGAAGGCCGCCACGCCACGCCCCAGGGCGTGGGTCACGGCGCGGGCATCGTCACCGCGCTGCGCCAGATTGATACGGGCGTCGACAACAAAGCCCTGGCTCTCGATGGTGTCCACGGTGTGGCCGTGGGCCGGTGACAGGTGGCTGCCGGTGACGGCCAGTTGCAGTGCCAGCGTCTCGCTGTCGCGGATGCCGTCCAGCACCGGGCGCAGCAGGCCCCAGTCGGCGCGCGAGCCGGTGACGGCGCAGATGCGGCGTGGGGCATTCATGGCGTGCTGGGCCCGGTTGTGGACAGGAAGATCCAACGCAAAGGCGCAAAGATGCAAAGGGCGCAAAGAAAATCATCTTGAGTGGTTTTGTGCGCAATGCGAAAAGGGTGTCCGCAAATGCACACTAATAAACGCGAATAAGGCTGTAGTTGTAGGTTGGGCAAAGGAGCGAAGCGACGTGCCCAACGGGGTGCACGGAAATGTTGGGCACGCTGCGCTTTGCCCAACCTACAAAGACCATTTCCAAATCTTTTCTTTGCGCCCTTTGCGTCTTTGCGCCTTTGCGTTGGATCTTACAGACCCGGAGGCGGCACCATGCTGACCCAGCTGCCCCTCTACCAGCAGGCCATCCTGACCCTGGCGGCGATGATCCTGTTCACCTCCTTCGCCCTACTGGCACAGCAGCGGGTGCTGTCGATGATCCACGTGTTCGCCTGGCAGGGCCTGCTGGTGGCGGCCACCACCGCCCTGGTGGCCTACGACAGCGGCGCCCACCACCTGTATTTCTCCGCCGCCCTGACCCTGGCCCTGAAGGTGCTGCTGATCCCCTGGCTACTGCACCGCCTGGTACATCGCCTGGGTATCCACCGCCAACCGCACGCCGTTGCCCACCCGGCGGTGGTGCTGATGGTGGCTGCGGCGCTGGTGATCTTCGCCTATTACGTGACCCTGCCCATCCACCAGCTGGCCCATTCCATCACCCGCAACACCATCGCCATCAGCATGGCCGTGGTGCTGCTGGGCATGCTGATGCTGATCACCCGCAACAAGGCGGTGTCACAGGTGATCGGCTTCATGTCGCTGGAGAACGGCCTGTTCTTCGCCGCCGTGGCCGCCACCCACGGTATGCCGATGGTGGTGGAGCTGGGCGTCGCCTTCGACGTGCTGGTGGCGGCGGTGATCTTCGGCGTGTTCTTCTTCCACATCCGCGATTCCATCGACTCGCTGGACGTGGGCCGGCTCAACCGTCTGGCGGAGCGCGAGGAATGAGCGCCCTGCAGCTCACCCTCGGCATCCCGCTGCTGTCTAGCGTACTGCTGGGCCTGTACGGCCAGCGTCCCTGGGCGGCCAGCTTCAACCTGTGGGCCGCGGGCGCCGGCTTCCTCGCCAGCGCCTGGCTGGCCTGGGGTGTGCTAACACACGGCGCCCTGGGTGGCGGCGAGAGCCAGTTCTACATCGACAGCTTCAATGTCTACCTGATCACCCTGACCGCCTTCGTCGGCGCCACCACGGCGCTCTTCTCGCGCCCCTACATGGCCCAGGAGGAGAGCAGCGGCCGGCTCTCGGCCAAGCGTCTGCGCCTGTACCACGCCAGCTACCAGGGCTTCCTCTTCACCCTGCAACTGGCCCTTTCTACCAACAACCTGGGCGTGCTGTGGGTGGCCATGGAGGGCGCGACCCTGTCCACGGTGCTGCTGGTCAGCCTGTACCGCACCCCGGAGGCCATCGAGGCGGCGTGGAAATACTTCATCATCTGCGGCGTTGGCATCGCCCTGGCCCTGTTCGGCACCGTGCTGGTCTACTTCGCCGCCGCGCAGGCGCTCCCCGATCCGGAACAGGCCCTGCTGTGGAGCGAGCTGGCCCACCACCGCGCCGAACTGGAGCCGGTGGTGATGGTCATCGCCTTCGTCTTTCTGCTGGTGGGTTACGGCACCAAGGTGGGCCTGGTGCCCATGCACACCTGGCTGCCCGATGCCCACTCCGAGGGCCCCACGCCCATGTCGGCGGTGCTCTCCGGGCTGCTGCTCAACGTCGCCCTGTACGCCGTGGTGCGGGTCAAGATCCTCACCGATGGGGCGCTGGCCGCCCACCCCGGAGTGCATGACCCGCACCTGCCCGGCTACCTGATGATGGGCTTCGGCCTGCTGTCGTTCCTGGTCGCCGGCCTGTTCCTGCACCGCCAGCGCGACATCAAACGCCTGTTCAGCTATTCCTCCATCGAACACATGGGCCTGATGACCTTCGCCTTCGGCCTCGGCGGGCCGCTGGCCACCTTCGCCGGCCTGCTGCACATGACCGTGCACTCGCTGACCAAGTCGGCCATCTTCATCACCGTCGGCCACGCCAGCCACATCGCCGGCAGCCAGGGCATGGAGCAGATCCGCGGCCTGATCCGCACCCAGCCGGCGGTGGGCTGGGGCCTGCTCATCGGCACCGCAGTGATCGCCGGCTTCCCGCCCTTCGGCGTGTTCGTCAGTGAATTCCTGCTGCTCTCTGCCACCATGGCCACCCAGCCCTGGCTAACCCTGCCCCTGCTGGTGGGCCTCGGCGTGGCCTTCGCCGGCCTGTTCCGCCACGTCCAGCCTATGGTCTACGGCGACCTGCCCGAGGGCCAGAGCGCCGTGCGCGCCAACATGTGGCCGGTGGCCATCCAGCTGGCCCTGGTACTGTGGCTGGGCCTGGCCATTCCCGCCTTCCTCGCCCAGTGGTTCGACCAGGCCACCTTCCTCATCAGCGGGGAGAGCCTCCTATGAGCCGCTTCGACTGGCTGTCGGAATTCCTCGCCCGCTGCGAGGACGAGATGATCCTGCTGCGCGGCGGCGACGCCCACGCTCTGGCCCCCGCCCACCTGCTGCACCTGGACCCGGAGGACTGGGGCCGCGCCGCCGCCGTGGCCAGGGAACTGGACTGCCGCTGGTGCACCCTGTGGGCCGAGCAGCCGGAAACCGAGACCCTGCGGGTCAACGCCTGCCTGTGCCGCGCCGGTGACTACCTGGTGCTGCGCACCGCCGTGCCCCTGGCCACCCCGGTGCTGCCCTCGCACACCCCGGTGTACCCCGCCGCCAACCGCCCCGAGCGCCACGCCCAGGATATGTTCGGTCTGGTCTTCAGCGACCATCCGGACCACCGCCGCTGGACCCGGCACCAGGCCTGGGCCGAGGACGAATATCCCCTGCGCCAAGATTTCCCGGCACGCCCGGAGGCGCTGGCCGAGACCCCGCCCGACAGTGGCTATCCCTTCTTCCAGGCCCAGGGCAGCGGTGTCTACGAGATCCCCGTCGGCCCGGTGCACGCCGGCATCATCGAGCCCGGCCACTTCCGTTTCCAGGCCGTGGGCGAGACGGTGCTGAATCTGGAGGAGCGCCTGGGCTACGTGCACAAGGGCATCGAGAAGATCGCCGAGGGCCGCACGCCCGAGGCTCTGGCGCGACTGGCCGGGCGGGTCTCCGGCGACACCACCGTAGGCCACGCCTGGGCCGCCTGCCAGGCCATGGAACGCGCCGCCAGGGTGGACGTGCCGCCGCGCGCCCTGGCCATCCGCGCCGTGCTCGCCGAGCGCGAGCGCATCGCCAACCACCTGGGCGACATCGGCGCCATCTGCAACGATGTTGGCTTCACCTTCGCCCACATGCAGTGCTCGCGCCTGCGCGAGGACTGGCTGCGCGGCAACCAGGCCGTGTTCGGCCACCGCCTGCTCATGGACCGCGTGGTGCCCGGCGGCGTGTGGCGCAAACTCACCCCCCAGTGCGCCGAGCTGCTGCTGGCCGAAAATGCCCGATTGCGCAGTGAACTGGACGAGCTGCTGCCCATCCTCGACGACAATCCCTCGCTGGAAGACCGCCTGCTCGGCACCGGCGTGCTGCCGACGAAAGTCGCGCACACATTGGGCGTGGTGGGCTATCTGGCCCGGGCCAGCGGCATCGACTTCGACCTGCGCCGCAACCACGCCTACGCCCCCTACGAACGGCTGGACGTGAAATCCCCCAGCCTGCCCGACGGCGACGTGGCCGCCCGCATGCAGGTGCGCGCCGCCGAGATCCGCCACGCCCTCGACCTGCTCGACCGCCTGCTGGGCTGCCTCCCCGCGGGCGAGGTGCGGGCCGAATGGAGACCGCCCCAGCCCAGCGCCGAAGGCCTCGGCCTGGTGGAAGGCTGGCGCGGTGAGATCGTCGCCCACGTGCGCTTCGACGACGACGGCCGCATCGCCCGCTTCTTCCCCCGCGACCCCAGCTGGCTCAACTGGCCGGCCCTGGAACAGCTCATCCACGGCAACATCGTCCCCGACTTCCCCGTGTGCAACAAATCGGTCAACGGCTCGTATTCGGGGCAGGATCTGTAGGTGATATTTATGATTTACCACAAAAACACAGAAGCCGTAGGTTGGGGTGAGGCACGAACCCCAACGCGGTGGCATGCCGACCACGAAACGTTGGGGTTCGCAGGCTCACCCCAACCTACATCGAACACGAGACGGGCAACATGCTGAGAATCCTCGACAAGATCCGCCGCACCGGCATCATCACCGAACGCGCCGCGCGCGACACCGAGCTGGAGGCCCTGGGCAAACAGGTCAAACGCCACATCGACCGGAGCTTCGCCGGGAGCCTCGCCATCCGCGCCGTGGACGCCGGCTCCTGCAACGGCTGCGAACTGGAGATCCACGCCCTCAACAACCCCTACTACGCCGTCGAACGCTTCGGCGTGCACTTCGTCGCCTCCCCCCGCCACGCCGACGCCCTGCTGGTCACCGGCCCCGTCTCCCGACACATGGAAGCCGCCCTCAAACGCACCTACGCCGCCACGCCCAACCCCAAATGGGTCATCGCCTGCGGCGACTGCGCCTGCGACGGTGGAGAATTCGGCGTGAGCTACACCAGCTGCGGCGCGGTGGAGAACGTCATTCCGGTGGACGTCACCATCCCGGGTTGCCCACCCAAGCCGACGGAACTGTTGCGTGGGTTGCTGGCGGCGATGCAGGCATGAGGAATTTTATCGTTGGGTGATTAAACGCAGAGGACGCAGAGGCGCGGAGGACGCAGAGAAAAAATAGTGAAAGAAAAGCAAGTAGCCTGGGTTGAGCACAGCAAAACCCGGGGAAGTGGCGCAATAAGCTCCCGGGTTTCGCTGCGCTCAACCCAGGCTACGATTGAAATAACTTTTTGGGTGGGCATTGCTCACTGAATGATTCAGCAGATAGGAGGCGGTGAACCTGTGAACCGTATCTATCGAGACATCATAGCCACGATTGATGCGGTTCGTTCCTAACTACTTTCTTATTTTATCGTCTTAGAATGAATGCGCCTTACCTCGTCTCTTATAGGAGCAAAAAAGTACTTTTTTCCCATCAATACCAAACATTCAGCATCTAAATCTAATAGCTTAAAAATATGCCCAATTGGGTCATCAGCTAACGAATGACTACCAAGAATACTAGCTGGAAAAAAACATCCTGCGTCATTTTTAAGAAGGTAAAGATCTAGCCTTTCATCAAAGTGTTCCCAGGCATTTCTGAGGTCTCGATTATAAAGTGGCGATATATCTGCAAGTCCAAATAATTCTCGAAGTTTATCCCCTCTCTTTTCTGTCAATCCTCTTATATTTGGCTGACTTTTATTTGCCATAAGAGACGGCCAGAAGTATCGTGATAATGCCGCAGCATGACCAACAGCTTCTTGAATAACACAGATGAGTAAGTCTGGACTGGCATCAGCAATTGCAAGCTTTTCATATCTATCAAATGAATCGAGGCAGCGGCCTGCAGAATAATGAATAGAATGAAAATAAAAAGCCTTGCACTGAGGAGCTATCCCTTGAAACTCGGTAGAAACTACGACCGCTAGTCTTTCTATCTCATCTCTATCCATTTTCTTCTTCCACTCAATCACGAGCCCGCAAATAAGCCTTGTAGGGTGGGCACGTTTTTTGTGCCCACGCTTTTATTTTCTTGATGTGTATGCACCAATGAATAATTCTACTTCGTTACATTTAACTTGCTGAATTAAATGAATAAAGTATAATTTTGTCATGGTTTTCAGGCACATTATAAACAGGCAAAAGGAGGGGCACCCGTTGACCGGGCCTCCCACGCAAACACCCCACTAAAAGGAGTCACCATGACCAGCCTCTCACGGAAGGCCTGGTCAATGATATCGCGCTATTCATAAAACGCTATTCATACCGATTCCAAGTCCATAATAAGGAACGCCTCTCAGCGTGCCCACGACTATCTTAAGGGCATACTACAAGCAAGCCGCAGGAATATGGAAAAAATGGCTGAAGCTGTTCCCGATGTTGACGAACAATCCTTACAACAGTTTTTGTCCGACTCGCCCTGGGATTCTCAAGGTGTTATGGATCAAGTGGCCAACGACGTGAACAGCCTGCTTGGCGGGCGTGACAGTGCGCTGTTGTTGGATGAAACCGGCATCGTCAAGAAGGGCAAACACTCGGTGGGCGTCGGCCACCAATGGTGTGGGCGGCTGGGTAAGGTTGAAAATTGCCGGGTCGGTGTTTTTGCCGCACTGGCTAAAGGCAGCGATGCCTGCCTGATTGACGCGGAGCTATATGTTCCAGAAAGCTGGAAAGAAAATCCGGCACGTTGTGATAAAGCGCGGATTCCCACCGACAAAAGAACCTCGCGCAGAAAACTGGCGATCGCCTTGACCCTGGTCAAACGGGCCAAAGCCAATGGTGTAAAATATGGCTGGGTCGGTGCGGATAGTTTTTATGGGCGAGATAGAAGCTTTCAGCAAGCACTGAACACCTTGGGCGAAACGTTCATGGTCGATGTACCGAAGGATTTTCGTATTTACAACGATGACCCCAGGCCCTACCTGCCTTCACCGGCAAAAACCGGGCGCAAGTCGCCCCGCCACAAGAGTGATGCGACCAGCATCAAGGTCAGCCAGCTCATCACAGAAGATGATCAATACCGCCGTTATCAATTCAGGTTAGGCACTCAGGGTGCCATGGCTGTTGATGTGATCCATCGGCGTGTTTGGGTATGGGACGGTCAGTCAGCCCAGGCACATTGGTGGCATCTTCTCATCCGGCGAGATCAGGGTGGAGAAGTCAAATACAGTATCAGCAACGCACCGGCCAAGACCTCTGTTCATCGATTGCTCTACATACAGGGACAACGTCATTTTATCGAACGCAGCTTTCAGAACAGTAAAAGTCACTTAGGTCTGCATCAATATCAAGCGCGCAACTGGAATGCCTGGCATCACCATATGGCACTAATCATGATGGCGATGGTGTTTTTGCTCGAGCAGCGATCTGTTCGCAAAGACAGCTATCCTCTGCTGACGGTGTCCGATATGGTGCTTGTCTTTGCCACCATCTTGCCGTCGCGCATAAATGATCTTGACCAAGCGATAGCGGTTGTTGAAGAGCGCCATCGGAAACGACGAAAAGACCTGGAGCGAAGATCCAGAGGGTGCGGTGACCTGCAACGCTGGGCGCAAAGTGGCTAATTTAAAGTAACGGAGTAGAAACAAAATGCTACGCGTTCTGTTATTTCTGATAGGGGATATTGACCGATATTCCGCGTGGGCACAAAAAACGTGCCCACCCTACATAGCGTCCTTTGCGCCTCTGCGTTGAAACGCCTGTACCAGATCATTCCTCGGCAACACACTCAAACAGCAGATCCGCCACCCCATGCCCAAGCCGCTGCCC
>CAJVYS010000027.1 GCA_913009875.1 uncultured Gammaproteobacteria bacterium
GCCATCATCACCATGAAGTGGGTGTTCGACATCCGCGACGACGACATCTTCTGGTGCACCGCCGACGTGGGCTGGATCACCGGCCACACCTACGTGGCTTACGGCCCGCTGGCGGTGGGTGCCACCCAGATCATCTACGAGGGCGCGCCCACGGTGCCGGACATGGGACGTTTCTGGAAGGTCTGCCAGGACCACAAGGCCACCATCTTCTACACCGCACCCACCGCCATCCGCGCCCTGATGAAGGCCGGTGACGACATCCCCGCACACTACGATCTGTCCAGCCTGCGCCTGCTGGGCACCGTCGGCGAGCCCATCAATCCCGAGGCCTGGATGTGGTACCACCGTGTCATCGGCGGCGAGCGCTGCCCCATCGTCGACACCTGGTGGCAGACCGAGACCGGCGCCCACATGATCGCCCCCATCCCCGGCGCCGTGGCCACCAAGCCCGGCTCCTGCACCCTGCCCCTGCCCGGTATTGCCGTCGATATCGTCGACCCGGATGGCCACCCCATCAGCGAACCCAATCAGGGCGGCGTACTGGTGATCAAGAAACCCTGGCCATCCATGATCCGCACCGTGTGGGGCGACGACCAGCGCTATTACGACACCTACTGGGGCATGTTCGACGGCAAATATTATGTGGCTGGCGACAACGCCCGCCGTGATGAGGACGGCTACTACTGGATCATGGGCCGTATCGACGACGTGCTCAACGTCTCCGGTCACCGTCTCGGCACCATGGAAGTGGAATCCGCCCTGGTGGCCCACCCCCAGGTCGCCGAGGCCGCCGTGGTGGGTCGACCGCACGCCATCAAGGGCGAGAGCATCTTCGCCTTCGTAGTGCTCAAGGGCGAACGCCCCAAGGACGGCATCGACGAGGAACTGACCAAGGAACTGCGCAACTGGGTGGCGCAGCAGATCGGCCCCATCGCCAAACCGGACGATATCCGCTACGCCGACAACCTGCCCAAAACCCGCTCCGGCAAGATCATGCGCCGCCTGCTGCGCACCATCGCCGCCGGCGAGGAAATCACCCAGGACACCTCCACTCTGGAAAACGAGGCCATCCTGCTGCAATTGCAGGGCAAGGCCTGACAGCCATCGCATGACCGGCACGGCCGCAATGGCCGTGCCTGCCCCCGACGCCCACCTTCCTCACACTGCCACCAGCCCTCCGCACCATCCAGCGGCACTAAAGTTACCCCCCCTGTCGGCCGAACTTTATCTGCAGAATATCCATACCCTCATGCTGTTTCCACAGACAGACACGCACCCGTAAAGTGAGATGACAAGATGCAAGTCGAACAGACTCAATGGAGCCAGCCGCACGGCTGGACACCAGCCCCCCTTGGGAAACTAGGTCACAGTGCCGACCTGGTGCTGGCCTTTGGCAGCACCGCCTGCCTGGAAAATACATCGCTACTGGCCGAATTACGCGCCGCTTACCCGCGGGCACTGCTGACCGGCTGCTCCACGGCAGGCGAGATTTTCGGTACCCAGGTATGCGATGACAGCCTGGTGGTCACGGCCATCACCTTTGAACACACAACCGTCGCGGGACAGCTGTCCGCAGTAAACACGGCGGTGGACAGTTATCAGTGTGGCCAACAGCTTGCCGGCGCCATCCCCCACGAGAACCTGAGTCATGTTTTCGTACTTTCGGACGGACTGCACGTCAACGGCAGCCAGCTTGTCGCCGGACTGACGGAACACCTGCCCGCAAATGTCTCTGTCACGGGTGGATTGGCCGGCGACAGCGACCGCTTCGAAAAAACCCTGCTGCTCTGGAATGGAGAAAGCCGGTCACACACCGCCGCAATCATTGGCTTCTACGGTGAGCGGCTGAAGGTCGGATACGGATCACTGGGCGGCTGGGAAGCCTTCGGACCGGAGCGCCTGGTCACCCGCGCCGAGGAAAATGTGCTGTACGAGATGGATGGCAAGTCGGCCCTGGAACTCTACAAACAGTACCTTGGCGAGCATGCCGATGGATTGCCTGCCACCGGCCTGCTGTTTCCACTGGGACTGCGCAGCGAAGGCGACAAACAGGAGGTCGTTCGCACCATCCTCTCGATCAATGAAGACGAACAAAGCATGACCTTCGCTGGAGAAGTCCCGGTAGGTCACCATGTACGACTCATGCGGGCAAGCAATAACCGGCTGGTCAATGGCGCCAGCGAAGCGGCTACCACCACCTACCAGGCGATCGGAGAAAGGCAGACCGAACTCGCCATCCTCATCAGTTGCGTGGGGCGAAAGATGGTGCTCAAACAACGTGTTGAAGAAGAGACCGAGGCCGTACAGGAGATCCTTGGCAACAAGGCCATACTCACCGGCTTCTACTCCTACGGCGAGATTTCCCCCTTTACACCCGGCGGCACCTGCGAGCTGCACAACCAGACCATGACCATCACGGCCTTCACTGAAATCTGACACGCATGCCCACACTGCATCCATTGCTGCGACGGCAACTGAAACGCCAGTTCGGTGACGTAGAAAGCGTTCCGGAAATACTGGCGCCATTCATCCGTACAGTGGATGATGCCTACCGCGAATTCGATGATGACCATGCGCTTCTGGAACGTTCATTGAAACTCAGTTCCGATGAACTGATGCAGACCAACGATAATTTACGCACACTGCTCAAAGCCCTGCCGGATCTGTTTTTTCGCATCGACGCCAATGACATCATCACCGAGTATCAGGCCGGCAGCGGCACCGAACTTGCGCTATGCCCAAAGGATGTCATCGGCCAGAGCGTACGTGATATTCCAGTACTCAATGTAGACAATCGCCTGTTTCTTGCTATTCGCTACGCACGCAAAAGCCAACAGCGCACAAACATTGAATATGTATTACTTAAAAATAATCGGCAGCGTCATTTTGAGGCCAGACTATTTCCAGTCACTGGTAAACAGATCGCCATTCTGATACGTGATATAAGCGGAAGAAAGCGTGAAGAAATCCGTTTGCAGGTCAACGAACGCCAACTACGCCAACAGAACAATCTTTTGGTTGTCGCTGCAAAGAGCAAACATCTGACCAGTGGAGACCTGGGAACCGCGCTTAAAGAAATCACCACTATCACTGCACAGGGACTCAACGTAGAACGTTCAAGTATCTGGCTATACAACAAAGATCACAGCACGCTGACCTGCGCCAAACTATTTATCAAAACTGCAGATCAACACAGTCATGGACTAACATTGCTTGCCAGTGAATACCCCGCATACTTTGAAGCACTGGATAACAAACGAACCATTGCCGCCGACAATGCCCACACACACCCAAGTACGTTTGAATTCACAAATAACTATCTCAAACCACTGGGTATTACATCTATGTTGGACGCTACTATCCGCATCGGTAGCCGCGCGGTCGGTGTCATCTGCAATGAACACATCGGTCCCGTCCGCACATGGACCCAGGAGGAACGTAACTTCGCTGGCTCCATGGCCGACTTTGTTTCCCTTGCCCTGGAAACAAGGGAAAGAAAAAAAGCTCAATCGGCACTGAGCGAAAGTGAGAACAAGTTTCGAATCCTTTCTGAAACAACCGACAGCGTCATCGTCGTATTCCGTGACAAGTTTCTTTATATCAACCCTCCCCTGATCAGGCTCAGCGGATTTTCCAAACAGGAAATCCTTAACATGCACCCCTGCGAGATGGTGCATGACGAGTACAAAGCAAAGATCGAGCAACTCATTGAGCACTACAAAGAAGGCTCAACAAAGACCATTCGTTCAGAGATTCGCATCCTCGACAGAAAAGGCAAGCAACACTGGATGTTCATGACGGCCAATTGCATACAGTTTGATGGTGAACCAGCCGTCCTGGCAACGGCCTTCGATATTACCGAACGCAAAGCCATGGAAGACCAACTGCGCCATCAGGCCTTCCATGACCAACTCACCGGACTCCCCAACCGCGCCCTGTTCATCAGTCATCTTGAACAGGCCATTGCGCGGTCAAAGCGGCATGCCACCCTGTTTGCCGTTCTGTTCATTGATCTTGACAGGTTCAAGGTCATTAACGACAGTCTCGGGCATACGGTAGGTGACAAACTGCTTATCGAAATTGCCCACCGACTGAGGTCTAATCTGCAGGCAGCAGACACCGTCACCCGCATCGGCGGTGACGAATTCACTGTACTGCTGCAAGATCTCAATAGCATGGATAATGCAATACACATTGCGGATCGCGTGCAGAAACTCATCTCCGCCCCCATACTCATCGGTGATCACGAGATCATCACCAAGGCCAGCATCGGTATCGCCCTCAATAACACCGACTACGAACAGGCCGAGCATATTCTGCGTGACGCCGACATCGCCATGTACCGGGCAAAAAATAACGGCAAGGCCTGTTACGAAATATTCGATGCCGAAATGCATGCGCGGGCACTGCGTTTGCTGAAAATGGAAAGTGACCTGCGGCATGCCATCGAACGCGAGGAATTCGAACTGTACTACCAGCCCATCGTCGCCATGTCGACAGGCTGGGTCAGTGGCTTTGAGGCCCTGATACGCTGGAATCACCCCGAACAGGGGCTGGTATCACCCATCGAATTCATCCCGCTGGCAGAAGAGACCGGGATGATCAATGAAATCGGTGCCTGGGTATTGTCCCGCGCCTGCAAGCAAATCCACGACTGGCAGAAAAAACTCAATGGCGAAGAAGTGCCGCCGATCAACATCAATGTTTCTGGCAAACAACTGGCCCATGGCAGTCTGGCCAGCCATGTGATCAATATACTTGACGACATGTGCATCGACGGCTCACGCATAAAACTCGAATTGACCGAAACGGCGGTGATGGAGAATCCGACCCTGGCCAGCGCCATGATCACCCAGCTGAAGCAACACCATGTACGCATCGCCATTGATGACTTCGGCACCGGTTATTCATCACTCAGTTACCTACACAAGTTTCCTATCGACACGTTGAAAATCGACCGCAGCTTCGTCAATAATATTGGTGAGGATGGAGAAAATTCAGAGATCGTCAATACCATCGTGATGCTGGCCCATAGTCTGGGGCTGGATGTGGTTGCTGAAGGCATCGAGACCGAACATCAACAACAGCACCTGCAGGCCATCGGCTGCGACTATGCGCAGGGTTATCTGTTCGCCCGCCCCATGCCCGCCGACGAGGCACTGTCGCGCCTGTTGCAAGAAAAGGACATCAAGTTTACCTGAGAAATTAGTGCACCACGCCCGGTGCCAGCGAGGATGCTACCTCACGCTGCGCAAGCTCATCGGGCATCGCATCACGAATCGCCAACACCTTGATATGAAAGGTAATGGTCTTGCCGGCAAAGGGATGGTTGCCATCGATGCTAATCTTGCCGTCCTTGATCTTTGTCACCGTCATCTCAATGGATTCGCCATCGGCATTTTCAAAGGTTGGCTTTGCGCCAACAACGCGAAACTCCGGCGGGGCATTTTCCAGCTCGTCGGTAAACATCAGCTCCGGATCCGGCTGGCCGAAGGCCTCCTCCGGTGACAGGGTAACCTCGACGCTATCACCGACCGACTTGCCCTCCAGGGCCTGCTCCACCGTCGGAAACAGCCGGCCATCAATGCCGTGCAAATAGTCCACCGGCAGGTCAGATTGTTCCATCACCTCCCCCTGATCATCGACGATACTGTAGGTCAGCGAAACGACCTTGTTCTTTGTTGCAATCTGGCTCATCTTTCTCGACCTGTATTTAACCTGAATCCGAGGGTTCAGGTTTAACTTTCATTAGACACTGATTATCAACGCTGACTGTATGTACTCAGGAACCCGGTGCATTCCTGGCGCAGCGAAAACCAAAGCTGTCATTACTGACTTTTTTTGAAAAAAAGGAGCGATTAAAGACCGGCGCGGAAATTCCGCAGCGGTAAAATGAGCAATCGAACCAGGAACCACCCTTCAAGGTTTTGTAACGCTCACCATAACTCTCAGAGGCATGCGTATTGCCCGGATAAGGAAGATACCACGATGCCGTCCATTCCCAGACATTGCCCGACATATCGTAAATCCCGTAGGGACTGGTGCCACCCTCAAAGGCGCCGACAGGCGTGGTGTCACCGGGCTTGCCAATAGCCGACCAGCGCAGCGGCGTGTTGGCGCGGGAAATATCAAATTCATTTCCCCAGGGGTAGGTGCGGCCATCGATGCCGCGTGCGGCCTTTTCCCACTCGGCATCAGTGGGCAGTCGCTTGCCGGCCCATTGGCAATAGGCCTGCGCATCATTCCAGCTGACATTGGTCACCGGGTGATCCGCCTTGCCACGGGGAAAGGTGCGATTGCGCCAGTGTACCGGCGAGCGGCGCTTTGTCTCGTCATTGAATTTTTTGTATTGCAGGTTGGTCACTTCATATTTGTCGATATCATAACTGTCCAGCCAGACACGGTGCTGTGGCCCCTCGTCCGGCAAGCGATCATCACTGCCCATAATAAATTCGCCGGCAGGAATCCGCACCATCTCATTGGCTGTATCACCGAAGCGGGAAAAACGCGGATACAGGGGAAAACGCATGCCGATATCGGGCGGTACAGGTTTGTCCGGTTTCGCGACAGCCGACTGTACCGCCTTCAACTCAACACCCTGATGCGAACCCAGCGCTTTGCCTTGGCCATGGCAGCCGTTGCAACTGCCAAGGGTGGAAAACAGGATGGTCTGCAGTTCTTGCTTGTTCTCATGGCAACGCAGGCACTGGCTATCCGAATGGGCATAACCCTCCTCCGCGGCAACGGGTTGCGCCGACAACGAGGCCACAAGGCCAGACACCATGAAAAACATAAATCGTGCAAAACTGTTCATAAATATTACTCTAACCTGAACAAGATACCTTCCTGCCCTGCTTCCGCCGCAAACGAACAGGCCACCCAGTAATCAGCAACGACCACCAGTTCAGCATCAACAAACAACAGCGGAATCCGTTCCCGCTGCCACGGCGGCACAGCGGCCTCCTGAAACAACTTCTTCAGCGAATGATGGCCCTCGCGGCCTGCCACGCAGAGTCTCTCACCACCCTGACGGAAGCGCACGGAAAGACTTTTCCCCTGCAGGCAATCACGCAATACGCCCGTACCAGTAACAGTCCGCGCCCGCAGACGACCAATACCCGGCAGAGCCAGTGGCGCGGATAAATCCCACTCACACTGCAAAGTGGTATCGAAATCCAATAGGGGACGCATGACATAAAGAGCATCGCGGTAACGCCGCGCCTCTGCCCCCGGCCATTGCAACAGCGGCATCGCATCCTGCGCGGCACCGATCACGCTTCGCCATAATCCCTGCAATTGTGCCTCGGAGGGAACTGGCAGTGCCCGCGCATGAATCCAGTAATGCAGCACATTGCGTGCACGTACTTCACCCAGCGCACAAAGGCCCTTCACAGACAGGGCACCTGCTGACAACTGCAGGGACTGCAGATCGGCCTGAGCCTGCGCCTGCAGGATTTCAGTGGCCTCAGCACAACGGCGCGCGCTGCGCGACAGAGTACTGGCCAGGCCGGGAAAGTGCTGTTTAAGACGGGGCAGTATTTCATGGCGCAGGAAATTGCGCTCGAGGCGGGTGTCGAAATTGCTTTCATCCTCCAGCCACGACAGACCGTTGGCCTCGGCATAGGTGATAAGGGCTTCGCGCCGAAACTCCAGCAAGGGGCGTGCATGCCAGCCCCTGGAGAATTCCGATAACATCGGCATGGCTGCCAGTCCCTTCGGGCCGGCACCGCGAAATAACTGTAAAAGGAGGGTCTCGGCCTGGTCGTCCTGATGGTGTGCGGTGAGCAGACAATCACCGGATTCGACCAGCCCGGCCAGGGCACGATAGCGGGCATCGCGCGCCGCCGCCTCCGGGCTTTCACCCGCGGCCGGGGCCGCGTTCACCTCACACAGAGTAAAAGGCAGAGACAGTTCGGCACACTGGCGGGCACACTGGTCGGCCCATTGCCTGGCTTTTGGGCTAAGGCCATGATTGACATGAACCACGCAAAACCGGGTTTCATTCATGTGCTCTCGTAGCGCGGCCAAGGCATGCAGCAACACCAGCGAGTCCACGCCACCACTGAAGGCAATCCAGTAACGGCTGGGTGTGATGTCCGAGGGGAGTGCGTCGCTTAGTGCCTCGGGGGTGAAGTGCATCACGGGAAATAGAGATCGTTGAGGCTTTCCGATGGCATTGCCATCAGTTCCGGCATCGAAGCGAGGTGAATCGTAGTGTGCGCCATGCGCACGGGGTGCTCCTACAGGCTTGATCGTGCGCACAGCGCACGCTACGCATGTGGTCACATTCACTCAAAGCTCGGCATTCTCCTAGCGCTCGGTGAAGTTGCCGTATTGCATCAGACGCTGGTAGCGATTTTCCAGCAACTCGTCGAGCGGGATGCTGTCGAGCACGTCAAGATTTTCCATCAATGCAGCCTGCAGATTGCTGGCCATGCCATCCGGGTCACGGTGGGCACCGCCCAGTGGTTCGTTGACGATCTGATCCACCAACTCCAGTTCTTTTAGTCGCCCGGAAGTAATACCCATCGCCTCGGCAGCCGTGGAGGCCTTCTCCGCGCTCTTCCACAGGATAGTGGAACAACCCTCGGGGGAGATTACCGCATAGGTGCCGTATTGCAGCATCAGCAGCCGGTCACCGACGCCGATGGCCAGCGCACCACCGGAACCACCCTCGCCGATCACGGTGCAGATGATGGGGGTCCTGAGCTGGGCCATGACGAACAGGTTGCGGGCGATGGCCTCACTCTGTCCGCGCTCCTCGGCGTCGATGCCGGGATAGGCGCCGGGGGTGTCGATGAAGGTAAGGATCGGCATCTTGAAACGCTCGGCCATTTCCATCAGACGCTTGGCCTTGCGGTAGCCCTCGGGGCGCGGCATGGCGAAGTTGCGCTTGAGTTTTTCCGTGGTGTCGCGGCCTTTTTGCTGGCCAATCACCATCACTGGCCGGCCATCGAGACGTGCCACACCGCCGACGATAGCGGGGTCATCGGCATAGGCACGATCGCCGTGCAGCTCTTCGAAATCGCTGAAGATGCGCTCGATATAATCCAGCGCGTAGGGGCGCTGGGGATGTCTCGCCATCTGCGAAACCTGCCAGGGGGTAAGTTTGGAGAAGATGGATTCGGTGAGTTCGCGGCTTTTGGTTTGCAGGCGCGAGATCTCTTCGGTGATGTTGATTTCGGCATCGGAACCCACGTAGCGAAGCTCTTCGATCTTGGCTTCCAGCTCGGCGATGGGTTGTTCAAATTCAAGGAAATTCATGTTCATAGGGAATAACCAAGGGTGTCGGGTTGCAGAAGATGGGGGCGATTTTACCTGTTTTGGTGGGAAGATGCCTCAGTTTAATTGCTGGATTTTGACAAGGCGGTACGGCAGGTACAGGACTGTAGGAGCGGGCCATGCCCGCGATTGCTAAAGGAAAGAGAGTTGGTCTTCTGTGGGAGCGGCTTCAGCCGCGAAGAAATCCAGGTTTGTCCTTCGCGGCTGAAGCCGCTCCCACAATGTTAAAACAACACCCTCTGCGGTATTTAGCAAACTTATCGCGGGCATGGCCCGCTCCGGGAAAAACAGGGAATTTGAAACCCATTGTTTCAATACTCAATCCGCACACTGTCCTCACCGGCCAGCTCGGTGATGCGGCGCAGCAGTTCGTCGGTGGGTCGCACGCGCCAGTCGGGGCCGAGGGTGAGCTGGGCCCGGGCGTCGGGACGGTGGTATTCCACCCGCACCGCACAGCGGCCTTCGCGGAACGGCGCCAGCACCTGCGCCAGATCCTGCACGAAACCATTCACAGCCTGTCCTTGATTCAGGGTCAGTACCAACCGCTTGGCGAAGGATTCGCGGGCGTTGTCGATATCGTACACCTTGCGTGCACTCATCTTGATGCCGCCGGAATAATCGTCCACGCTCACCTCGCCCTCCACCACCACCAGGCGGTCCTTCACCAGCAGGTCACGGTAGTGCTGGTAGGTGTCGGCAAACACCGCCAGCTCGAGTCGGCCGCTGCGGTCGTCGAGGGTGACGAAGGCCATGCGGTCACCGCGGCGGGTGTTCATGGTCCGCATGGCCACCACCAGTCCGGCGACAATGATGGTCTGGTCGCCGCTGGGGTTGAGGTCGCAGATGCGGTGGCTGATGATGCCGGCCAGCTCGGCTTCGTAGCGGTCAATGGGATGGCCGGTGAGGTACAGGCCGAGGGTCTCTTTCTCGCCGTTGAGGCGGATCTCGTCATCCCAGTCCGGGGTGTCGATGAAGGTGCCGGTGGCGCTCTGTTCCGGTTCCATAAGAGCGAACATGTCGTTCTGCCCGGCGGCGGCGTCCTTGTGACGCTGCTCGGCCATCTGCACGGCGGTGTCCAGCGTCGCCATCAGGGTGGCACGATTGACACGCGCCATCCCTGGCGCGTGCCCTTCGGGCGCACTGCGTGCGTCCCGCTTCTCTCCCGGAGAAACGGTGGGGCCGGGGGCGGGGGCGGGGCCAAGATCATCCAGAGCACCGGCGCGAATCAGCGCCTCCAGGGCGCGACGATTAGCCTTTTTCAGGTCGATACGCTGGCAGAAGTCGAACAGATCCTTGAACGGACCATCCTGCTCGCGGCTGCGGATGATGCCCTCGATGGCACCCTCACCCACGCCCTTCACCGCGCCCAGACCGTAGAAGATGGCCTTGTCGTCCTTCACCGTGAACTTGTAGTGGCTGGTGTTGACGTTGGGTGACTCCACCTCCAGTCCCAGCTCGCGGCATTCCTCGATAAGGGTCACCACTTTGTCGGTGGTATCCATGTCGGCGGACATCACCGCCGCAATAAAGGCTGCCGGGTAATGGGCCTTGAGCCAGGCGGTCTGGTAGGAGACCAGCGCATAGGCGGCCGAGTGCGACTTGTTGAAGCCGTAACCGGCGAACTTCTCCATCAAATCGAAAATATAGGTGGCGGTCTTCTCTTCCACCCCCTGCTCTAGCGCGCCTTTGGTAAAGATCTCACGCTGCTTGGCCATCTCTTCCGGCTTCTTTTTACCCATGGCGCGGCGCAGCATGTCGGCGCCGCCGAGGGTATAACCCGCCAGCACCTGGGCGATCTGCATGACCTGTTCCTGATACAGGATGACGCCGTAGGTGGGTTCAAGAATGTGTTTGATATCCGGGTGCGGGTATTCCGCCTTCTTGCGTTTGTGCTTGACGTTGATGAAGTCGTCCACCATGCCCGACTGCAGCGGCCCCGGGCGGAACAGGGCCACCAGGGCGATGATGTCCTCGAAGTCGTCCGGCTGCAGGCGCTTGATGAGATCCTTCATGCCGCGCGATTCCAGCTGGAACACAGCGGTGGTCTGGCAGGCCTTGAGCAGGGCAAAGGCGGCCTTGTCATCCAGCGGGATGGTCTCGATGTCAGGCCGGGCCTCCTTGCCCTTCTGCTTCTCAATGTTGTCCAGCGCCCAGTCAATGATGGTCAGGGTGCGCAGACCGAGAAAGTCGAACTTGACCAGGCCAACCGCCTCCACGTCATCCTTGTCGAACTGGCTGACGATGCTGTCGCCGCCCTGCTCGCAGTACAGCGGGCAGAAGTCGGTGAGCTTGGTGGGGGCGATGACCACGCCGCCGGCGTGCTTGCCGGCATTGCGCGCCAACCCTTCCAGCTTCTTCGCCATCTCGATGAGGCTGGCCACCTCTTCGTCATCGGCAATCAGCTGCGCCAGCGGCTCCTCCTGGGCAATGGCCTTTTCCAGGCTGATGCCCACCTCGAAGGGGATCATCTTGGAGATGCGGTCGACGAAGCCGTAGGGGTGGCCCATGACACGGCCCACGTCGCGCACCACCGCCTTGGCGGCCATAGAACCGTAAGTAATGATCTGCGAGACCTTGTCGCGCCCGTAGTTGCCGGCCACATAATCGATGACGCGATCGCGGCCCTCCATGCAGAAATCGACGTCGAAGTCGGGCATGGAAACACGCTCGGGGTTGAGGAAGCGTTCGAACAGCAGGTCATATTCCAGTGGATCAAGGTCGGTGATGGTCAGCGCATAGGCCACCAGCGAGCCCGCGCCGGAACCACGCCCCGGCCCCACCGGCACGCCGTTATTCTTGGCCCAGCGGATGAAATCGGCGACGATCAGGAAGTAGCCAGGGAAGCCCATGCCGATGATCACGTCCAGCTCGATCTCCAGACGTTCATCGTAGGGCTTGCGTTTCTCCGCGAAATCAGCGGCGTTGCGGTCGAACAGTTTGTCGAGCCGGGCCTCCAGGCCTTCTTGCGACTGCTGGCGAAAAAATTCCGCCTCGGTCATGCCCTCGGGAATCGGGAAGTCGGGCAGGAAATTCTTACCCAGGGTCAGCTCGACGTTGCAGCGCTTGGCGATCTCCAGGGTGTTTTCCAGCGCCTCGGGGATGTCGGCAAACAGCTCGGCCATCTCCGCCGGCGCGCGCAGGTATTGCTGCGGGGAATAGTTCTTCGGCCGGCGCGGATCGTCGAGGGTGCGGCCATCGTGGATGCAGACGCGCGTTTCATGGGCGTCGAAATCCTCGGCCTGCAGGAAACACGCATCATTGGTGGCCACCACTGGCAGCTCTGCCGACTGGGCCAGGGCCACGGCGGCATGCAGGTAGTCCTCCTCCCCGGGGCGGCCGGTACGCTGCAGCTCCAGGTAGTAACGGTCGGGAAACAGATGCCGCCAGTGCGCCAGGCAGTGCCAGACGCGCTCGGTATCGCCAGCCAGCAGGGCGCGGCCCACGTCGCCATCGCGGCCTCCGGAGAGGGCGATCAGGCCGTCCGTCTGTCCCTCCAGCCACTGCGATTCAAGGATGGGGATGCCACGGTGCTGACCCTCGGTGTAGGTGCGCGACACCAGTTGGGTAAGATTGCGGTAGCCCTCATTGGTCTGGCACAGCAGCACCAGCCGGTGGGGCCGCGTCGGCTCATCGTCATTGGCCAGCCATATGTCCACACCGATGATGGGCTTTACCCCGCGCGCAATGGCTGCGCGGTAGAATTTCACCATGGAAAACAGGTTGCTCTGGTCGGTGACGGCTACGGCGGGCACGCCCTGCTCCGCCACGGCATTTACCAGTGGTTTGACGCGCAGAATGCCATCGACGAGGGAGTATTCGGTGTGACAACGGAGGTGGACGAAGGCTGGATTCATGGACGCAAGTTTCCGCTCTCACGAGGGGAACTTCAAGACTTGACAGCACGCAAAGGAGCAACAAAGAAAGTTCCTCGCAAGCTTTAAAGCACGTGGGGAGCGCCCGCCTCGCTGCTCATGCCTGATGCAGCACCAAGTAAAATTAAGTGCTTTCCGCAATTGGGCAGGTGAGCCGGGGGGAATCCAACTCAGAAAGAACGCCCCCTAAGCTTCAGGTTAGGATGGGAGAAACTCAACAGGATAAGTCACCGTAATGGGCTCACCCTCTCTCACACCAAAGTCAAAACGCTTTACACGGGCGAGCAAACGTGACTCTAATTTTGCATTATTCAGCTCACTGGACCTTATTACCACAGCAGACACCTTGCCAGATGGCTGGATAGTAATATCAAACACAATCCTTCCCTTGAGTCCGGGATTTTTCCGGCGAGCTTGGCGATAGACGGAATAAAGCTTGCCCTTATTCCGATCCATTACATAAGCGATATCCTCATCCGTTCGGAAATTATCAGACGTAGAGGCGGTTTTCCTATTTCCGGTCGGACTTTCTTTCTCCTCCATAACGTCAGAGCCAACACTCACCTCCGCGGTTACTGGCGGGGTAACCACAGCACGCTTTTGAGCGACAAGCGTGGTAGATCTGATGACAGTAGAAAAGTTCTCCCCCATGGGTTTTACTGCAGCATCGGTTGTCTCTGGCCCAACGTCTAATATATGGGTATCTATCTTGGCCATGCTTGTGGCATCGGATACACGGCGTATTTTTCTCCCAACCATTGCGCTGACATCAGTGGTATCCATCAAGTCCGCCAATTCATTACTCAGCGCCAGCAATCCGCTTCTTTCTGCCCTCTCTTTCGCCTCATTCGGACTATCAGTACGTTGCATCTTGTTCTCGGTTACCCCTGGCTTCAACTGAGTCTTGGGTTTCGGCGTCGGCTCCCGCTTCACCTTTGGTTCCAACTTTGGTTTCGGTTTTGGTTTCGGTCTTGGTTTTGGTTTTGGTATGGCCTCCTGACTGACTCTTGGTTTAGGGGTTTCACTCTGCAAAATAAACTGCGCCACTCTTTCGGGCACACCCACATGGATCATGCGCTCTTTTTTTGGCAATTCAATCGAGGACAAAAACAAACCCGCCGATAACACGACAGCAAAAACGACAATATTAATAACGACAAAACGCTGAGCACCACCACTATCAGGACGCCACTTTAACGCCTGATCCTCATAATTCAGCGCCCTCATCAAACCTTACCCTTCCACTGTCTGTATCGCGGAAAAAGCGATAGAAGTGTAATTTGCCTGGCGGCAGGTAACTAAAACTTTTCGCAATAACTGATACGGAAGATTCTCATCCCCCATAATCGTGACCGGACGACCGACTGCCTCATCGCTTATTACAGATAATGGTCTAGACGCATGAAATTTCAACTCTTTTTCCAAACCCGCGATCAACGGACTGGTGTCCAACAAGATATCATCTATCTTTGCGACCTCCACCCCCTGCACCAAAATACGGTCGCGAGTAATTGTAATGACCAGAGTCTCTCTAGGAACCTTTTCAGCAATAGTTGTCGGCAACCTAAGGTCTTTGTTATTCGGCAACTGTTGAACACTGGATGAACTGATTAGTAGAAAAAATACCAGGATGGTAAAAATATCCATTAAAGAAACAAGATTAATTCCAGATTTTCCGTGTAGTTTTCTAAACCGCTCCATCCGGTGGATTCGACTTGATATTTTCAATGTCTTCATTGAAGCCACCTATTCTCTTTCTATCTCATTGGACAGGTTTGGCGCATCGCCAATTGATATATTCGGAAACAACTCAACGGTTTCAACGGTGGCCATGCGGACAACCTTTGCACTACGCACACGATCCATTACAGCTATCAAGGTCTTGTAGCTAACAGAAGGCTCCAACAGCAATATAATACTTTTTTTCTCTGGAAAACGTGCTTTAATTTCCACCAAAAGATCAGTAAACAAGTCCCAGCGGGTTTCATTATCGGTACGCTCAAAACGTCGAATTAAACCTAGCGCACCATCTTGAAGATCAAAACTTTTTTCGCGCAACACCAGCTCCAGTTGAAGCGTAACTTCTTTCTGACTATCCTGTTTGGCATTGAGCTCCGGCAAATTCAACTCCAATATAGATATTCTGGAAAAGACTGCCGTGATCAACAGAAATGGAACCAGTATCACCATTAAATTCATGAAGGCGGTGATATTTAGTTCTTCGGCCTCAGCCGTATATTTTTTGCTGAATCTCTTCATGCAAATCAATCCTATTGCCGAATCATCAGATTGATTGTTTTAATAGCGGCATTCTCAAGATTAGCGACCAAGCGAGCTGTTTTAGTCACCAAATATGAGTGAATCAGCAACAGGGGTATAGCCGCCATCAAGCCAAAGGCTGTTGTATTCATGGCGACTGAAATACTGGCGGATAGCAAATCCGCCTTCTCAGCCGGATCAGCAGATGCGACCGCAGTAAAGGCCTGTATCAGCCCCACAATGGTGCCGAGCAAGCCAAGAAGCGTTGCAACATTGGCATATGTTGCCAAATAATGCGTGCGCTGCTCCAACTCGGGCATGGCATCCATCATCCCCTCTTCCATCGCCGCCTCGATTATCTCCCGCCGAGTATTTGCACCATATCTGCAGAAACCATAATTAAGGATACTTGCAAGAGGAGTATCTACAGACTCCGTCAACTTAACCGCGCGCGGAATATCATCCGCCTTGAGCATAGGCACAAGTTGCATCCACGTTTTCCTAGTGAGATTTTGGGCCCTGCGTAAATATATAAACCGCTCTAAAGCAATGGCCGCTCCGACTGAAAAAATAATGAGTATGGGATACATAAATGGCCCACCAGTTTGAAAAAACTTAACTATTTCCATAAAAACCTCCAAAATATTTTTCTATCCACAACATATACCAAGACAAAAGATGAGCTATAAAATCATAAAAAAACTGGAAAATATTATTGGCACAACAAATCCTGACGGCACAGGAACGTCACATACCTACATGTATTGCTGGAAATGTAGCCAGGTAGATTTTTTCTAAGTCTGACAGTTCTAAAACAATATGAATCAGCCATTACCTTGTATTGAAATTTACTGAACAGTCAGTTCTCTCAGGACACGGAATCCTGTGACATTGTCAGGTCGGCCTGAATGATACTGCCAGCTCGAAACCTGACATTCATCCATGGGGGTAATATACGACCCACCCATGGCTACCAATTGACCGTATTTGCCATACCCCCACTCCTGAACATTTCCTAAATAATTGACCAATCCCCAAGAATTTTGCTTACCCGTAGTGACCTTGACAAGTCTGTCTCCTTTTTGAATACCACGACTTCTAAACTGACAGTTTCGGTTTGGATCATGCGCCCTTGACGTTGAAGCAGCGGCGTAGCGCCACTCATTCTTGGTTGGAAGACGATACCTCTTACCCGTCTCCTCGCTGAGCCAGTTTAAATATCCCTTGATCGCCTTAACCGATTGGCCAGTAACCGGGACATTAGCATTCCCCTGCTCAGGAAAAGAACACTTATTGGTTTCCAGGCAGTATTGATTAAATTCAGCAACAGAAACCTCATACCTTCCAATCGCAAAGCTCCTGATATTTTCAGCGCCAGGAACAACAACCAAATCAGGCCCATCTCCTGTGGATTTTATCTGATCCCTACACACTGCTCTCTCCCCTCGCGCGCCAAATCCTGCTATATAACTATTACAGGCATCATGGAGAAATATTTTAATAGATGAAATCACTGCATTATTCTCAAAAATTCGTAGGGCATATTTTCTTGACTCAATCGCTCGAGCGGGGAACCTTTCCCCCTGCTTCGATATACACGCAGCGAGAGAACTTACTATATCCCCTTTAATTATCGAGTATTTTTCCTTATTCAGTGACTGCAGCTTCCTAATAGCCATCTCAAAATCCCGCATATCAATCCCTGTACGGCACTCCAATTGCTTATTGACGTTGACAAGTGCAAGATTGTATTCATCCACTAAACGCCGAGCCTGCATTTCCTCACTTCGCTTCTTAATGGTTTTTTGTCTTTCATTACGAGCAGTCAAACGATCAGCTTTCTGTTTTTCACTCTTTGCCAACCGAGATAATTCCTCATTTTCTCTTATAGCTTCTGATAACTTTATTTCTTCTCTTTCTAAATCACCGGAATTATCGCTATACCTCACTGCATTTTCAATCAGGCGTCTCGCACTATGGAAATTAAACGAACTTGTTTCAGCCTGTATTTTATTCAAATACAGTGTAAATATTTTGCTCTTCATCGCTGTAAGCCAGCCATCGACAGGGGGTAACAAAGTATTCACCCCCTGATATTCCTTCCATACATTCCCCTCCCAGGCATTAGAAAATCTTGGATTTTCCACAAGCGCTTCCAGTGCCTCCTTGTACAAACCCAGCCGGATAGAATATTCCAGCTCACTTCTAATATCGTGCTCGGAAAAAGACATCGGTTCTACAGTCTCTGTCCCGTTGTTAACGAACGAAAATCCGACAACGCTGGCCAACAAAACCATAGAGATTGCGAGCGTATATCGAGGTTTGTGCTCTATGGCCAACTGCTGATAGAACTCCTCGACAGATCCGATACGATCCTTGCGCTCAAAGGCTAATGCCTTTTCCAGAACTTTCCATTGTCGCTTCTTCAAGCCTTTGATACGTTCGGGTTTTAGGCGCTGCTTCCTTGCCAAATCGGCAGGCTGCTTGCCAAAAGGGTGTCGTCCAGTAAATAATTCATAGGTTATACAGCCCAGCGCATATATGTCATCTCTGACATCCGGCTCTAGCCCCTCAAGCATTTCATAACTGGCATATGCTGGCGTAAGCCCCCCCAGGCTGCCCGCATCAAATATCGTCTTATGAACCGACAGTCCATCAGTCTTCTCAATAGTCGTGACAGCCCGTGCGATGCCAAAGTCAAATACTTTTGCTGTGCCATCCGTTGTTACAAATATATTTCCAGGCTTAAAATCTGCATGAACAATATTCTTTGCATGCGCAAGTTGCAGTGCCCGGCATATATCCTGGATAATTTCCCACACATCATCCCAGGGTAGTCCCGTTGTCCTGTACTGCTTAATCAATTTATCGAGCGGCTTCCCCTCCATGTACTCCATGGTCATGAAGAACACATCCCCATCTCTGTCAAAGTCAAAGACCTGAACAATATTTTGATGAGAAAGGCTTTGAGTTTTACTGGACTCGCGTTGAAGGGCAATAAATGCCTCGGGATGTGAATTAAATTCCGCGTTCAACATTTTTATGGCGACATAGGGATACCTATCCTTAGCCTCTTCTTTCAATCTGTCCCTAGCCTTATAAACAACCCCCATTCCACCGACACCAAGCACCTTCTCCAAGAGAAAGCGGTCTTTTAAGACACGATTTTTGGGTGTGACATGAGGGAAATAATACTCCCGGCTTCCAGGTATCCGGTCGGCTGCGGACGCGACAGCAGACAATGGCACTGGCAAAAAACGGGTATCATCCTTTCCGGCGTCAATTTCCGAACCGCGGTATCGAGTCACATCAGGGTCAGCGTGATCTCCTGCAGCCTGGCGCTCTCCCGCCTTCTCTCCACCCTCTCTATTAAATCGATTCCGTTGATGTAATCTGGTTTTACTCTTGTCTACTAACACGGTATGGCCCGACGAGGATTCCTCCCCGGCTTCCTTGCCATCTTGACTCACCGCTTTGGAGTCCGAGCCAATGTTTTCATCGCTGGGTTCATTCATCTGACTATGATTTCTTAAATCGGCCTGCGTGATGATTAAAATATTTCAGAAAAAGTTGCTTGCTCTCAGGCAGCATTCATGATAGGCCAACGATTAGCCTGAAGGCGGCCATATAACCAATTGATTAGAAAGGAAACACCACCAAATGACTGGCGCCAGTAGGGGGCTACCGTCAGGGAAATCCATTTCCCGCGGATCCCGCCCTTCGCCAAGATGACGGTAACTCCCCCCACATCACATAAACACCTACCGCCGGCTGCTCCACCCATGCAGTCACAAACATGAGTTGCTACATTATCTTGCTGAACATAGCGTACCACCTGAGCACTCTCCCAACCAGAACGCCCTCCCCCCTCAGGATCTGCAATCCGGCACCTCTACAATAGACGCACAAAGGCAACAATGGTATGTTCAGAAGCGTCAGCTTGTATCTCTGCTTCTACGAAAATAGTATTTTTTTCCGCTCGGATCCAACCATGTTATCTCACATTTCGTTCCCATATAAATCAACCACCTTGATTTGTGGAATATTACCGTTTTTTATATCATTCTTTCCCTTCCCTGCCTTAGCAGAAGCAATCACCTTATCCAGGATCGGTGAGCTCGACAAGCGGTTCCAGGATTTTTCATCGGCGTATTACAAAGCATTAACACTCCAGAGAAAGAAATCTAAAACCCCAATTTTTCACCAACTATCACAGCTCGATCACACGGTTCGTCTGCTAGAAAAAAAGCAGCAGCATGTAGAGGCTATTGCATTGATCATCTATAACCTGGCATTGATCAAGGACAATATCGAGACACCGTCTACACTCTATTTCATCAAGCTGTTACTGGAACGCAATGAACTGGAATCGGCAACGAACCTATTTGATAGCATCCAACGGAATAGTAATAGAATAATTATATCCAACGCCCAATATGAATTTGCTAAATACTATTTAGAGCGAAAGAAATGGAAAGCCACGCTAAAATACCTCGATGGTATCGTTGCAGATCTTGTGACAGATGACGCGCATTACGCGCTGCTGATGAAAGGGTTTTCACTACAAAACTTAAAAAAACATAGGGAGGCTATAAAGGTTTACAGGCGCATCCCCGCTATGTCGAAGTATTTTGCGCATGCCACATTGAATAGCGCTGTTGCTTATATTCGTCAAGATTGGTGGACCGATGCACATATTGCTATAAACGAGATATTGCAACAAAGCCGAGACACAGTGTCGGATGAGATGGCGAACCGGCTCTTTGTCATGTTGGGTTATTCGCTTATGCGAAAGGAATATTACCGGAATGCCCGTGATGCCTTCCGCTCTGTAAATCTGGATAGCCAATATGCAAATCAGGCACTACTGGGATTAACTCTGACTGCGGCCAATCAAAATGATTATATTGGCGCATTAAATGCGGCTAATATATTAAAAGAAAAGGCGGGCAATGATTTACCCACAGAAGAATCCTACCTACTGATACCCTATATTTACAACAAACTTGATCAACTCCTCACGGCTTCCGCAGGCTTTGACGAAGCTATTAATCATTACACGCAGCGCATTCAAGAATTAGAAACTCTTTTAAGCACACGTAATAACCTTGAAGAAAAGACCAGTATTATCGCAAACAGCAACATGCTTCGAATCGGCGACTATGTGCTGGACTTCAGCAAGCAGTATCCAAAACCTTTCTTAGACAATCTCAGAGCATTGAGTGAGCTGGAAAAATACATCAATAACCAGGAAATCAGGGAAAGATTTGATCGGCTCTATTCCGACTATCAAGCGACCCTGGATGAGATAATTCGTGAGTTATTGAATCAGAGGATAAGCTACTTATCCAGCTATACCGACCAATCAAGGTATGGACTGGCACGCGTATATGACAACAGCCCAGAATGATCTCTCCATGCCTCTGAAGACGTCTCTATGCATTCTTCTGCTACTGGTAATCGCAGCATGCAGTACTCCGCAACCTCCCCGCACACTGGGTGATATTGATATAACCGATAACCATCGGCACCGAGTCATTACCTCCTCTGCAGCAAGATCAAATGAGGAAATCAGGGAGGCCTATGCAAGATACCTCAGTCACTCAGGAAAGAGTAACGGATCTCGCACGACAGCCATCAATCGTCTCGCGGAGTTGGAATTTGAGCTAGGCAGCAAAACCGCACACGAAAAAGATCTTCTGAATAGCACTGATGAAGACAGGATTGATATCGCCTACATCGACAGACTGAACAAAATGATCGAGCTTATCACCTATTCTTTGGCCGAGTACCCAAACGCTCAAGGCAACGACAAGCTCTTATACAACCTGGCGAACGCCTATGAACAAAAAGGTGAGCTAGCTAAATCCGTGGCTGCACTCGATATAATAGTCAACAAATATCCTGGGTCAAAATACTACCTTGAAAGCCAGTTTCGGGTCGCAGAAAATTATTATTCAAAGAAAGAGTATATTTCCGCTGAAGACGCGTATACAAATGTAATTTACTCCAAGAGAAAAAATAAATTCATCGAAAAGTCACTCTTAAAACGGGGGTGGGCCAGATTCAAACTAGGATACCATCAAGAAGCCATTGATGATTTTCTGCATGCAGTCACGTATCACAACTTTGACAAACCAGATAAACTTACAAGCATTGAGAAGGATATTTTTGACGAGTATTTCCGCGCCATAGGACTCTCGTTCTCCTATATGGGAGACCTGAATAAGGTTTATCAGTATCTTGAAAATCAAACAGCACATGAGTATATCTACCATGTATACAAGAGCATTAGCGATATCTATTTCAAGCAAAATCGCTATTCAGATTCTGCTGTGACGCTGATCTATTTCACGAAGAAATATCCGGATTCCCGACACATACCCAAGTCCCGGGTAAAAGTTATCAAGATCTGGCGTCAAGCAGGATTTTTTACCAAATACTATGCAGCCATTGACTCTTTTTACTCAGAATACAATCCTGAAAGCCAATATTGGACAAATCAAAATGCTGACCTGAAAACACAAAGAGAAATCGATCACTCATTAAAAGAGTATACACTGCTGATGGCCAAGCATTTTCACAGCGAGTATCAGGCCAGGCAAAAAGAACCGGATTTTTCTAATGCAAAAAAATGGTATCAACGATTCCTGACCCACTATCCCCAGCATTCACGCAAGGACAACATTCATTTTCTCTACGCAGAGTTACTATCAGAGCACGGCAGCGATGAAGAGGCGCTTCACTATTATGAGATAGCGGCCTACGATGCTGGCATCATTCTGGATAGGGACTCGGCTTATAGTACAATTTACATTACCAGCCGCCTGTATCGGTCTGAACAGCAGGCTGACAAAAAGTCAGAATGGCTGGATCGACACATTAAGTATGCGACTCTTTATGGACAACTCTACCCAAATGACAAGCAATCCCCCGGCATAGTGACACATGCGGCAGAATTGGCTTTTAACGCCCGGATGTATAGCAAAGCCATTGAACTAACCAGCCTTGTCTCAGGTAAGGCAGACTCACGTATCATTGAAAATGTCCGTATTATTCGTGGGCAGTCATACATGGCGCTGAAACAATATGTGAATGCCGAGGACATCTACCAATCTCTTTTACACTCAGCAAATACGGCTTATATCACTCAATATCAAATTGCGGACAAACTCGCCTTTTCCATATACCAGCAAGGCGTTGCAGAAAAAAACAGTGGAAATATAATGCATGCCATTCGGCATTTCAGACGAATTCCCCAAATCGTTCCTGAATCAAGTATCGCCCCTGCCGGTATGGATGAGGCAGTTACATTAAGTATAAATAATGAGATGTGGGAAGAAGCCATTATTTTAATAAAAGAGTATCAGGCGCGTTACCCTCATCACGATCTCAACCAGGATATGAGCAAGAAACTTTCACTCGCGTATTTAAGATCGGGGCAAGATATTGCCGCTGCCCAAGAATATGAAAAGATATCGAAATCCGGAAAAGATTTAGAAATCAAGATCGCCGCGCTATGGAAGGCCGCTGAACTCTATGAATCCAATAATGAAATCTTATTGGCTATTAATGCCTACTCAGAATTTGCAGACACATACCCTAACCTCTACTCACAGCACATGGAAGCCATGTACAGGCTTGCCGCCCTTTATGACTCCATTAACACACCGGACAGTGCCAACCTTTGGCGGCATAGAATACTGATTGCCGATAAAGATATAGTCAGGGAGAAAAAAACTGAGCGGACGAATTTTATTACATCATCAAGCGCTCTGGTTTTGGCGAATAACGAATACAAAGCCTATAAAAAATTGAAGCTTCTGCTGCCGTTGAAAGAAAGCCTGAAAAGGAAAAAATTATCACTTCAAAAGGCCGTCAGGCTATTTGGACAGGCATCTGTATATGGTGTAGCGGAAACGACAACTGAAGCCACACACGGTATAGCCGAAATATACAACATATTTAGCCAGACTTTATTGCATTCTGAGCGCCCTCTTGGTCTGAACAATGACGAGCTTGAAGAGTATGAAATCCTCTTAGAAGACCAGGCCTTTCCCTTCGAGGAGAAGGCCATCGAATTTTTTGAAGTCAATCTTTCATATATCAAAGATGGCTTTTATGATTCATGGATTCAAAAAAGCCATCATCAATTGATGATACTATTTCCTGCTAAATATCAACGACAAGCAAAAACAGATACTTACATCAATGTATTACACTAGAATCATTATCATATTAAGCCTGCTGTCGTTATCCGCTTGCAGTCAACATATTGGGCAGGAATATGATGAAAACTCAGCGCAAAGCGAAGGCTTTACAAGCGATCCCGAATCCGAAATCAGGTTATATCAGCAGGCCATCATGCATCTTAGAGATAACGACCTGGATATGGCAAAAGATATTCTCGTTGCTTTCACAAAAAACCGTCCTGAACTTGCTGGCCCATGGGCCAACCTGGGACTCATCAAAATCAAGGACAATGATCTGGACGCGGCAGAAAAATTATTAAAGATCGCCGTGGAGAAAAACCCTAAAATGGCTCAGGCATATAACCTGCTTGGCTTTATCGAAAACAAGCGTGGCAATCTACAACAGGCTAAACGGCTTTATACGCAAGCAATTCAGCATAAGCATGACTACGCTGTCGCACACTACAACCTTGCCTTGCTCTATGACATCTATTATCAGGAAACAGAGAAGGCCATAGTGCACTATCAACGCTACCTGGAATTAATTGAACATAGCGACCAGGAAACTATCGATTGGTTGAATGAGCTAAAACGTTCACTGGAGCGAAAAGTGTTATGAAAATCTTATCTGGCATTTTATTTCTACTGTTTACCGGCACCAGTTTGTACGCGGATGACACACGAGAACTGGATGTTACGATCATCAAGGGGAATAAAGAGGCGCCACAAATCTTATACATGGTGCCGTGGCAAGAAACTAAGACATCAACAAAAAAAGAAGAACAGAAACTCGTATTGCACAGTTTATTTGGGGATTTATTTGACCCTATGCTGCCCGAGAAACTTGACCAACAGATGGAAATAAACGAATGAAACGAACCTGGATGGCTTTTCAGGGAAAGTTTCAGAACCCATACTGAATATCAAACAATATTCTCATCTCTTTCTCGTCAGGTGCAATATCGGGTCTTGAGAAATTGCTTCCCAGTGGGAAGGCGAACTGAATATTTCCCTTGAACCCAACACCGCGTGCGAACTGCAAACCGATCCCCACATCGCTGAGCTTGGCAGTCACGGCATCTTCGTTAATTATGGGTTGCTGCTTACCATATGCATAGTCAGCAAACACAAACGGTTTGATCATTTTTTGAATGTTAGCACCCATAAAACCCGGACTACTAAACACCCAATCTACACCTGCATATACTGCATCATCGGCTGAGTAAATATTGGGGGAAAATGCACGAACACGGGACAGGCCTGCTGCTGAAAATCTGACCAAGGTAGACAGATTGGTACCGGAATATTGCGCACTGGTGCGAAAGATAAGCCTGGTGTTCGCATCAAAATATGGAATTCGCCAGAACATCAGGGATGTATATTCCGCTGATAAAATATAATATTTTTTATCCCGCTCGGCACCTGCTCCGAACACAAATGTGCCAGATGTCAATCTGACATTTCCCTGATGGAGCAACTGGGAAGATTCTCGCAAAATATCGTAGTTAAACTGTAATGAAGTGTTTTCCAGGCGTTCATCAAGTCGTCCGCCGACATCAGGTATGTCCCCTACTTGCAAGTCAGACTCGAGATCTTCATATTTTAATACCAGATTGTAGCTTTTGACCCGACTTCTTCTGAATATATATGTTACTGAGACATCTTTGGCATTCACTATCCCGTTAAGGTTGAGACTGGTCAACGAGGATGATTGATCGACCACAAACTGGTTTTTTGAAATACCGGCACCGATCTTGAATCTGGGGCTAAATACATTCATTTGGTAATTCAACCGCCAATACCTTGTATTATTCGGGCGCGATGCATTTAAGATGCTCAGTTTAAAGAGATCGGCAAAACCAAGCGTATTATTTACTTGAATATCCGCGTACAGGCGATATAAGCCGGTTTCATCCGTTCCATGATTGTCAAGCCTCAGATTTGCAGAATATCTGTCTTCATCCCTAATATTTATATTCAGTTTAGTATCACCAACCTGGGCACCTGGCTCAAAATAGCCGTCCGCAGTTACACCCGGGAAGTCATTAATTAGGTACAAGCTCTCTTCAACCGCGCTATTGGTTAGCGGCATTGCCAACATGTTATTAAAAACCGAACTGATCACCTTGTCCGAGTACAACTGGTTACCATGGGTTTGCACCTCCCCCAACACGCCAATCAATAATGTAAGGTTCACAATGCCATCCCTTACTTCTTGCTTGGGTATATACGCCTTCGCAAGAATAAAGCCACGCTCGCGATAAAAACGGGTGATTTTATCTGCAATGGACTCTATCTGACTCAGCAAAATACCACGCTTGGTTCGCTGTGTCCTGACCAGCCAGATTAACCTCTGTACTTCACTCGGTGTGACGTGGCGACCCTGAGTTTCATCTTCTATATCCACTAATAAATCAGACAGTTCCCCCAGCTCATCAATGGTATAGCCGGAGGGTAAATATTCACCTTCATCCATCAAATCTGCACGTATCTCTTCGACCATCTTTCCCAGAGCTTTCCTGGTAATACCCAATTCTGGATATTCAACAAGGCCCTGTATTCTGAACTCTGAGACAGCCAGGCGCGGCCCTGCAGATGGATCAGGACTTCGCTCTTGAACCCCTGGGATATCCAAATCCCTCAGCATGCTCTTTTTTTTCAACTCGGGCGTTTCAGTTATTTCAGGCATTTCCAAGATTCCCGCCATAAGCTGTGAAGCGAATACACAAGTACCAAGGAAAAGTATCAAACTTATTTTATTTGGGATTAACATAAATAGTTTCACAAAAAATACATCTTTAATATTCCTATCGAAAGCAAATACCTTGAGCAATACAGCAATATTCATCAAGGGCACAGTACCATTTCGGGTGCCTCTTCAGGGGTAACATATATGCAGAACGAGATTTTCAGCTGATTTTTCCGAAACAGCACCAACAGTCGGTGCTTCAGGCAATACAACTACGGGACTCCACAGAAACATCCGGAGGGTTCGTCTGCCAGTCAAGTAGGCTGCGCTGGGCAGCTCAGCGATTCCCGAAGTATTTGGGTGAGGGTGCTCCTGTACCTCGCTTTAGCAGGGAAACTTTCGGCTCTCCCGAGTTCCCGGGCTACCCCCATGAACATTACAAGGGAATCCCAAGGTTCCGAATTTATCTCGGCACAAGGAGCTATTTGTTAGCCTTGTCTTTGCCACCAAATTTTGGTTTTACCCTAAACAATAATGCAGCAAAAGTTATAACTATCATGATTAAAAAGGCATAGTTTCCAAGAACTTGGAACGCGATTAAAGATAGCCAAAATATTACGATGGCGGCAATTAAAAAAAGTAAATTCTTAATCATCATGTAGCTTTTTGATAGCTATCAAACAGGCCCTGTGGAACTGGTGCACCTAATGCACTCATATTTTCATTAAAATATTTCTTAAAATCACCTGGGTTATAACATTGACTCATGGTATTTCTCCTTAATGCCTTGATTTGGCTAACATGATTTCTTGACTGCACCTGCATTGAGGGCACTGCTAATATTAACCCGGCATCCATATAGATCATGTTCGGCCACCGCATTCTGAAGACTGCACCTACCGCCTTCAGGCCGCGCCCCTGCCCTGTCAGTGGCTTCTCCTACGCCCATCACGATATTCATCTTCCTCGTCATTGTCATAGCGCTGATCGGCCGGCAGACGGATCGATATTTCATCCTGAGTGTAGTGACGCACTTCGGTAAAAATCGCCGGATCGATCTCGGACAATGTCTCTACCTCGATCAGTTGCTGGCCGGACAGGCCCAGTAGTGCATCGAACAGGCCGATCTTTATCGTCGAGTTGTCAATAATGGTCCTGGGCCGGCCACCGTAGTAATACACGCTGCCCACATTGGAGAACAGGACAAATTCGTTGTTGACCTTGACGCTGATCGGCCGATAAAGCGTGCCGATGTCTCCGGAAACATTGATCAGGGCATTGTTGGCTGTGATGTCCGGCTGTTGCCGATAATCCCGGTTCACACCCAGTACCGAGCCATTTGTGACCGTCATTCCCAGGCTGCCGCTGTTGTAACCGGCATCGACATTGTCCAGCGTGACCGTGCCGCTATTGGTGAAGTTGATATTACCCCGGGTCACCAGGTTGCTCAGGGTGACGGCACCGGTGTTGGTGATCGCTACGGATCCCGTGGTATTGATGACGTCCAGGTCGGCGGTTTGTGTTTCCAGCGCGTCCGTGGCGCCGATTCCCGTTCCGGCGCGGAGTTCTACCCGGGTGCCGGTGAGGTTGACGGCGTTTCCGTTGGTGTCCGACAGCTGGCCCTGTTCGCCGGCGTCCAGCCGGATGTCATTGGCGCTGACGCTGCCTACGCCGAGGCCCGTTTGTGCACGGATGTCTACGCTGCCGGTGGCGACAATATCCACTTGCTCGATGACGTTGACATCGCGGAGTGTGATATTGGTGGCCGTGGCGGTGATTGTGGAAAGGTCGTTGTCGCCGCTGAGGGTGATGTCCCCGGCGGCGTTCAGGTCGGTGTTGCCGGACACGGCGATCGTTTCGGTGCTGTTGATCGTGCCTGCGGCGGCCGTCAGGGTGAGTTCGTTCGCCGTGACCGTGGCAAGGTTGATGTCGCGGGCGTTGGCCAGCGCTACGCGGCCGGATGCCGCGCTGAGTGTCAGCGGGCCGCTCAGTTGATTCGCCTGGCCCAGGTCGATGTCACCCGTTGACGATGTGAGGCTCAGACGATTTTCGGATATCAGGCTGCCTTGGCTGTTGATGCTGCCACCGGCGTTGATATCGACAACATCCACGGCGTTCATCTGTTCGATCGTCATGCCATTCTGTTCTTCGAGGTAGACGCTACCTGAGTCGTTGAGCGTCAGGGTGTCGATGGCCGTCAGCAGTCTGGCATCGGCCGTGCCGGCGGCGTTGACGCCGTCGAGGGTGAGTCCGCTGGCGGTAATTCTGCTGCCGGATTCGTTCACCACCGTTTCGGCCGACAGGGTGACCCTGCCCGCACTATTCAGGTCGCCGGACAAGGTGATCTGATCCGCTTCGCCTCCCTGGCCGAGGATGGCCAGGCCGGTTTTGTTGGCGTAGTTCACGGCGGTGGCGGCATTGACGGTGATGCTGTTGGTGCCGTTATCGGTGTCGAGCTGGAAGCGGTCATTCGCGGCGCTGCCATAGACGCTCATATCGGCTGTCACGTTGTCCTGGAGGCTCTCCACGCTGGAGAATGCGATGCCGTAATCCGTTCCGTTGGCGGTATTGGTGAAGGTGAATGCACCGCCGTCGTCGGTGGTGGTCACGGTCTCTTGATAGGCGCTGCCACCGCCGCTCAGTTCGATGCGGTCATTCCCTGCGCCTCCGCTGAATGCCGTTTGGCTGCTTTGGGCGCCGGCCAGGGTGAGGGTGAGGCGGTCATCGCCGGCGCCGGCGGCGATGCGTCCGTTCAGTGCACCGCTGCCGTTGACCGTGAATTGATCGCGGTTATTGCCGCCATTGAGGTCATTGAAGCCGATAAATGCGAGTGTGGGGCTACCGTCGGCGGTGATATTGCCGGTATTGAGGCCGGTAATCATCCAGGTGTTGATGGTGTCTTCTCCGCGCAAGGTGCTGGCGGTGTTGTTGCCGGTGAGCTGTTCGATGTTGGTTACGTCCCGACCGAGGGTGATGTCGACGACGGTCAGGGCGGTCAGGTCGACACGATCGGTACCGCTGCCGCCATTGAGTAAACCGGTCAGGCTGCCGGCGGCCTCGAAGGTGAAGCTGTCATTGCCGTCGCCGCCGGTCAGGTTACTAAAACCACTGAAGGTCACGGTGTTGCTGCCATAACGCAGGGAGGAGGTCGCACCCACGGTCCAGATGTTATCGGTGTTGGTGCCGATCAGGGTGTTGCTTCCCAGGCCCGTTGCCGCCAGTGTTTCAACCTGAACCACATCACTGACGGCGACAGTGGTGTTGCTGCCGGTGACCGTTACGCTATCCGTGCCTGCACCACCATCAATCAGCCCGGTAACGGAACGGGTATCCGCTAGGCTTATGCGGTCGTCCCCGGCACCGCCATCAACCATGTTGGCCGTGCCATTCATGTTGATCACATCATCGCCATCGTTGCCCGTTATTGTGCCAGCGACTTGAGCATTTGCATTAATGCTTATCCTGTCTGCATCCGCCCCACCACTTAATGTGGCCACTTCGCCATAATTAACGGTGTCCGTGGCGTTGATGGTGATGGCGTCTTCACCCGCATCACCATTCAGGCTAAGCATGACGCGTCCATTTGACTCGATTTTGATCACGTCGTTTCCGGCACCGCCATTCAGTGTGTCTACGCGTCCCGTGTTGCTGGCATCAGCACCGAGAATGGTGATGGCATCAGTACCCGCATCACCCTTTAGCGTGGTGACGATTCCCCCGGCGTTGACATGAATGGTATCGGCGTCGTCACCGGCATTGAGTGTGGTGACGGTTCCGTTAACGGTGAATCGATCATCGCCCGCCTGACCGTTCAAGGTATCGATGGCGGCGCCGGTATTGATTGTAAAAATATCAACCCCGCTACCGGCGCCTCCGGTGAGTGTTTCCATTTGTGCAAAGGTGGTCGTGCTGTTTAATCTGCCGCCCTTTAATATCCCCCCACCATTGGTGGTGACCTGCCAGGTATTGACGCTGTCCGCGCCGCGCACGGTGTCGTTTCCATCACCACCTTCAATCTGTGAGAGTGAACCCAATGCGCCCATTAAAAAATCATCAATGTCGCTGTTACCGGTGAGGTTTTCAATGTTGTTGAAGCGTAAACGCCCATTATTGGATGTTGCACGATCAGAGGTATTCGCATAGTTCTCGCCACTCCCGGCGCCATCGATTAACCAATAGTTGGCCTCGGCAGCGGCGACCAGCGTATCACCGCCACCCGCGCCGCCAGTTAGCACATTCATAAACGTGATATCGGCGCCCATCAGGGTGAAGGTGTCATTCCCTTCTCCACCATTAATCGTGCCACTAAAGGACGTGCCGGCAAGCTCTGCCTGGAAGTTGAATTCATCATCGCCAAGTCCGCCATCCGCGCTACCCGCAATATCAGCAGCCAGTCTAAAGGTGTCGTTACCCTCGCCGCCTTGCAGCTGGCCACTCGTCGCGAGGCTGACATCAAAGGTGTCATTGCCCAGGCCACCATTGATCACACCACTGACATCGGCGCCGATAGCAAAGACATCATTATTCGCGCCCCCGTGAATATCACCGGCATAGGCCGCTGTGATGTCAAAGGTATCCACGCCACTCCCGCCAATGAGGGTGTCAATATTGATGAAGTTGGCGACATAGGTGTGGGTGTCTGCCAGGCTGTTGATGGCGGAGATTGTCCAGGTCGTGTCGATATTGCGTCCCGTCAGTGTGTTGCTGCCACCACCACCATCAATTTGTGAGATTGTGCCCGCTGCGCCCAGCAAAAAATCATCGATGCCGGCATTGCCGGTCAGGTTTTCGATGCTGCTGAAGGTGACGGGCGTCTGTGTCCGGGCGCTGTCCGCATGAATCACCCCTTCATTGATGCCGTCAACCCGCCAGTAGTTGGCGCCGTTGGCGGCGGTCAGGGTGTCGCCCGTGGTGTCGTTGCCTCCCTCAATCCGGTTAATGGTTAACGCGGGCTGGAGAAGCGTGAAGCGGTCATTTCCGTCACCACCGTTCAGGGTGCCGGTCACATCCGCGTTAATCGTAAAGACATCATCGCCAAGACCGCCGTTGGCCGTGCCACTGACATCGGCATTGAGGGTAAAGACATCATTATTCGCGCCCCCGTGAATGTCGCCGGCAAACGCCGCCGTGAGGGTGAAGGTATCGATGTCATTTCCACCGATGAGGGTATCGATGTTAACAAAGGCGGTAGTGGTACTGCCCGTTGCTGTGTCACTCAGTGTGCCTGCGTTATTCCCGGTCACTTCCCAGGTGTTGGCAGCATTCGCGCCGGTCAGGGTGTTGGTCCCGCCCCTGCCATTGATCGTGCCTGTTAATGAACCACTCGACTCAAGGGTGAAGGTGTCATTGGCATTGCCTCCGGACAAGTTCATAAAATTAATAAAATCAGTCGTCATTGAACCCACCGTGACGGTGCCATCATCGATGCCCGCCGAGCCCACGCCAGCGTCACTCGGTATTGCCCGGATCGTCCAGTCATTCTGCTGGCCATCAACACCTTGTAAGGTGCCCGTTCCACTGCCAACCAGGAGGTCAAAGTTTTGGTAGTTCGCCAATAGTATTGTGTCGGTACCAAACGCGCTTAAATCAATATTGTTGGTGCCCGCTACGCTACCAATACGTGTTTCGATCGAGGTGAAGTCCGTCACATTGAGCTGCGTTTCGATGTCTTTGACATTGCCATCATTATTGGCGCCCACGGCCCAGAGGTTGTTACCGGTGTCAATCGCCAGGCTGTCCGTATTTCCGCCGCCGGTTACCCTGGCAACAATGCCTGGTGCGGTGAGTGTGATACGGTCAGTGCCGGTATTACCGTTTATCGTGGTGATACCGGGGGTGGTTACCTCGAAACTATCCCCGCCGGTACCTGCATTGAGGACAGAAAAACCGGAGAACGTCGTCACATCAGCGGTCGTTGTGTCCGTTACTCTGTTGCCACTACTCGAGACATTCCAGGTGTTTCCGTTATCGGCACCGGTCAGGGTGTTGATGCCACCACCCGTGGCCAGCAGTGTTTCGACCTGATCAACATCCGTCGCTAATGCGAGGGTGATGTCGTTGCCGGTGAGCGTCAGGGTGTCTACGCCGGCACTGCCATCAATCAATCCGGTCACGGAACCGGCGTCTGTGATGCTCAGTGTGTCGTCGCCGGCGCCGGCATTAACGGTGGCAGCCAAGCCGTTGACGGTGATCACGTCACCCCCGTCATTGCCCGTGATGGTGCCGCTGACCCGGGCGTTGCTGTCGATGGTTATCGTATCGGCATCCGCACCACCGCTCAGTTCGGCAACTTCGCCATAATCCGTCCCGCTCGTCGCGGAAACGGTGATGCTGTCCGCGCCGGCATCGCCATTCAGGGCGGTTGTGATACGGCCGTTTGAGGCAATTGTGATCACGTCGTTACCGGCGCCGCCATTCAGCGTGGTGACGCGCCCTGTGTTGCTCGTGCTGGCGCCGCTAATGGTGATGAGATCGGAAGAGCGTCGTGTAGGGAAAGAGTGTAGATCTCGGTGGTCGCCGTATCATTAAAAAAAAAAAAAACAGACACGAAGATGAGACACGTGTGATGACCC
>CAJVYS010000028.1 GCA_913009875.1 uncultured Gammaproteobacteria bacterium
TTACACACTGTTGAGACGTAGAACGTGGGTGGGTGGGGGGGGTGGGGGGTGGTGGGGGTGTGTGTGTGTTTTTTTTTTAATGATACGGCGACCACCGAGATCTACACTCTTTCCCTACACGACGCTCTTCCGATCTCCGCTGCAGCTTCAGCCAGCGCGCAGTGTCGATGAAGGTGGCGGCAAGGTGGTTCAGCTCCGTAGAGCGGCTGCCGGGCAGCAGGGCCAGCACCTCGCCCCCGGTCGGCAACCCCAGCTCGCGGCGGGCGGCGGCCTGATCCGGCTGCAGGGGAATAAGATCCGCCAGCGGATGGCCGACGAAGCGCACCGGCATGCGGTGTTCACGGTAAAACTCTGCCTCGAAGGGGAACAGGGTCAGCATCAGGTCGGTGGATTTGACGATCTTTTTCACCCGCCGCTGGCGCCAGGCCCACACGGAGGGACTGACGTAGTGCACGGTCTTGATGCCGGCCTTGTGCAGGCGACGCTCCAGACCGAGGGTGAAATCCGGGGCATCGATGCCGATGAACACATCGGGCGGATTACTGATGAAGTACTCAGCCAGCTGGCGGCGGATACCCAGCAGCTCGCGCAGGCGACCAATGACTTCGGAAAAACCCATCACCGACAGACGCTCCATGGGGAACAGGCTACTCGCCCCCGCGTGGATCATCTGTGGGCCGGCGATGCCTTCGAAGATGGCGTCCGGGTAGCGTTGGCGGATGGCGCTGATGAGACCCGCGCCAAGCAGGTCGCCCGATGCCTCGCCGGCGACGATTCCGATGCGCATGCGGTGTCCTCTAGCGCACGATGCCGCGGGCTACATCCTTGAGGAAGTCCACCAGCTGGTCGATCTCGACGGCACTGCCGTCGGCGACACCATCCATGGCCTGCAGCTGTTCAGTAGCCTGCTCCAGAGTCAGTCCGGAGCGGTAGAGTATTTTATAGGCTTTGCGCAGTTGGGACAGGGTGTTGGAGGAAAAACCGCGCCGCTTGAGACCTTCGCTGTTGAGACCGTAGGGCTTGGCCATATGGCCGGAGACCATGACGAAGGGTGGCACATCCTTGGAGATAACGCTGTTCATGGCGGTGAAGGCATGCGCGCCCACCTTGCAGAACTGGTGCAGCAGGGTGAAGCCGCCGAGGATGACGTAATCCTCGACCGTTACATGGCCGGCCAGCGAGGCGCTGTTGGCAAAGATGGTGTTATTGCCGATGCGACAGTCGTGAGCGATGTGCACATAGGCCATGATCCAGTTGTCATCGCCGAGGCGGGTAATACCGCCATCCTGCGCGGTGCCACGGCTGAGGGTACAGTATTCGCGGATGACGTTGCGGTCACCGATCGCCAGTGAGGTCGGTTCGCCAGCATACTTCTTGTCCTGCGGGTCGCCGCCGATGGCCGCGAAGGCGTAGATCTTGTTGTCACGGCCGATGCGGGTAGGGCCATCGATGACCACGTGCGAGGCAATGTGGGTGCCCGCGCCGATCTCGACCCCGGCACCAATCACCGAGAACGGCCCGACACTGACACCCTCGGCGAGAATGGCCGACGGGTCGATGATCGCCTGCGGGTGAATCAATATCAGGCTTCCCTCTCGGCGCACATCAGCTGCGCGGAGCAGACGACCCTGTCATCGACCTTGGCGACGCAACTGAATTTCCAGATACCGCGCTTGGACTTGATCACCTCCACCTCAAGGATCAGCTGGTCACCCGGCTCCACCGGGTGCTTGAAGCGGCATTCGTCCACGCCCACCAGGTAGTAGAGTGAACCGTCGTCGGGACGCTTGTTGCTGGTGCGAAAGGCGAGGATGCCGGTGGCCTGCGCCAGGGCCTCGATAATCAGCACGCCGGGCATCACCGGCTTGTTGGGGAAGTGGCCGGTGAAATGGGGTTCGTTGAAGGTCACATTTTTCAGACCCACCAGTGACTTGCCTGACTCAAAGGCCAGCACACGGTCGATGAGCAGAAAGGGATAGCGGTGCGGAAGATGATTCTGTACTTCGAGGATGTCTAGTGTTTCCAAGGTCTTATCCCGTGTTTTTTTCATCAAGTTGCTTTTCGAGCCGTTTCAGACGCCGCGCCATATCGTCCAGCTGTTTGAAGCGTACATAGTTGCGGTGCCATTTGGCATTTTCTTGCAGCGGCGTGCCGGAGGAATAGACACCCGGTTCGGTAATCGTGTGGGACACCATGGACATCCCCGTAACAATGACATTATCGGCAATCTGCAGATGGCCGACAATGCCCACCCCACCGCCCAGGGCGCAGTGCTTGCCGATACGCGCACTACCGGCAATACCGGCACAGCCGGCAATCGCCGAATGAGCACCGATGTGCACGTTGTGCGCCACCTGCACCAGATTATCGATTTTGACGCCGTCCTCGACCACCGTGTCCTCGATAGCGCCGCGGTCGATGGTGGTATTGGCGCCGATGTCCACGTCGTCACCTATCACCACCCGGCCCAGCTGCGGGATCTTCACCCAGCAACCCTGGTCATTGGCCAGCCCGAAACCATCGGCGCCGACCACCACGCCGGGATGAATCAACACCCGTTTGCCGATCCGGCTGCCGTGGCAGATCGTGACATTGGCCACCAGCCGTCCACCCTCGCCGATTACCACATCCCGCCCCACCACGCAGCCGGGGCCGATGCGGCAATCGGCGTCGATAACGGCGCCTGCTTCGATCACGCACTGCGGACCGATCCAGGCACTCGCATGGATGTCTGCCGCGGGATCAATGACGGCGGTGGGGTGCACGCCGTTGCCTTCATCGAGCTCAGGATTCAGCCAGCCCGCCACATGTGCATAGGCCAAGTGGGGATCTTCGACCACCAGGGAGTGCACCCCATCGCGGACAAACTCGAGATCCGCCTCGGTCAGAAGAACGGCCGTGGCACGGGTCTCCGCCAGTTGATTCCGATAGCGCTTGTGGGTGATAAAGGCGATGTCGCCCTCGCCCGCGGCGGTCAGAGTAGCGACGCGGGAGACGCGGCAGTCACCCTCTCCCACCCATCGCGCACCCAGACGCTCGGCCAATTCAGCCAGGCTAAACATTCGCTACTTTCCGCTAGCGGATTTTGCTTTGAACTCGGCGCTGAGGCGCTGGATCACCGTTTCGGTAATATCGACATTGTCGCTGGCAAAAACGACACCATCACTGAGAATCAGGTCGTATTTCTCGGTCTTGGCAAGGTCGACGATGACCTGAAACACGCGCCGGCGCAATTTTTCAAAGGCCTCGTTACGACGAATATTCAGGTCTTCGGTGAATTCTTCACGCTCACGCTTCAAATCACGCTTGCGGGAAATGATATCGCGCTCGAGTTTACGGCGCTCGGTTTCGCTCATGATGGCGCCATCACGGCCCAGCCGCTCTTCCAGATCCTTCAGCTCCTTCTGGGAGGCCTGCATGGTCTTGTCCCGCGGTGAGAACTCCTGCTCCAGACGAACGCGTGCGGCCTCTGCCTGTGGGGCCTGCTCGAGAACCTTCGGGGCATTCACAACACCGATCTTCAGCTCGGCAGCCTGTAGCGAACCCATGACTGCCACCGAGGCCAGTGCCCCCAACAAACCAACGAACAATCTGCGCATTTTCTGTCTGCACTCCCGTTATCAAGAATCCGCGAACGCGGCTGGAAGCCGTTATGATGCCATGAATCGCTCTGTGGCCCAATGGCCAGCCTGCAGTTTACGGCAGGGATTTACCAACCCGAACGCTGTTTACCCAACATCCAGCCTGTCTGTGCAGATCAGGCCATAGTCTCAGAAGCCGGTACCAATCGTGAACTGGAACAATTCCTTCTGATCCTCGCCATCGAACTTGACAGGCCAGCCCCAGCTAAAGGCCAGCGCGCCCACCGGGCTCAACCAGATGGCCGAGACACCGGCGGAAACTCTCAACTCTTCAGCCGCAATGTCCTGGAAGGTATCAAAGACATTACCCGCATCAATAAAGGCACTGAGTCGCAGGCTCTTATCCGCCCCTTCGAAGGGCGCCGGGAAATACAGCTCGAAATTACCCACCAGCTTGGCCGAGCCACCCACCGGCCGGTCAATATCCGACTCACGTGGCCCCAGCGTATTGGCGCGGAATCCACGCACAGAATTCACGCCACCGGCGAAATAATGCTCCCAGAAGGGCAGGCTGCTGGTATCTCCATAGCCATCACCGGAAGCAACGGTACCCCCCATGTACCAGACCAGCCCCCAGAACAGGGGATAATAGGATTTGACCCGGTAACTCAGCTTGTAATAACTCAGATCCAGACCAGGAACCGCAATACTGGCCGACAGCTGGTTGTAATAACCCCGGTCGGCAAAGATAGCCTTGTTGCGCGTGTCGTATGACCAGCTGGCGGAAAGCAGGAAGGTATCGAAGGCCGAGCCATTATTATCCAGCCAATTGATATAGCTTGACGGGGTGGCGCTATTAACCGTGGATATCCGGGTGTTTTTGAAATCCAGCCCCATGCCGAGACGGTTGAACTCACTCAGCGGCACACCGAAATTGATGCCCGCCCCATAGGTATCCGACAGATAGGAGGCCAAATTGGCCGCATTGGCATCCGTAGAACGATAGTGGACACTGAGGGTTCGGCTCACACCATCATCGGTAAAATAGGGATCCGTGTGTGAAAAACGGTAAATGGTATTGACTTGGCTGTTGTTCATTTCCGCACTGACGCGATTACCGGTACCGAGAAAATTCTGGAAGGTAACACTCATATTGAACAGGATGCCCTGCGTCTGGCCATAGCCCATGCCAGCGGAGAAATTACCGGTAGAGCCTTCCGTGACATCGAAGTTCAGATCCACCTGGTCATTAGTGCCGGGAACCGGTGGTGTCTCAACATTGACCCCTTCGAAAAAACCCAGCCGCTGCAGACGAATCTTTGAACGATCCACCAAGGGCGTCGACAACCAGCCACCCTCCATCTGACGAATCTCCCGGCGCACCACCTCGTCGCGGGTCTTGGTGTTACCGGTGATATTGATACGCCGCACATAAACGCGATTGCCGGGATCGACAAAAAATGTCAGGTCGACGATACGTTTTTCTTCATCGATCTGTGGTGCCGCATTGACGTTGGCAAAGGCATAGCCATCAATGCCAAGACGCTCGCTGATCTTGCTGGAACTTTCCGCCACATCCCGACGTGAAAACACCTGCCCGTCGTGCACCTGCAGGAGTGCGCGCAACTCGGCCTCCGGCACCACCAGATCACCGGCAATCTGAACCTTGCCAACATGGTAGCGCTCACCTTCCGAGACATTGATGGTGATATAGACATCACGTTTGGTGGGAGTAATGGAAACCTGGGTCGATTCAATATTGAAATGCAGATAGCCGCGATCCAGATAATAGGATCGCAGTTTTTCCAGATCACCCAGCAATTGTTGCTTGGAATACTTTCCGCTGCTGTCGATGAAGGAGATCATCGTCGGTGTGCTCAGCTGAAACTCATCCAGCAGACGCGATTCCTGAAAAGCCTTTGCACCGACGATATTGATCTGGCGAATCTGTGCAGCCTTGCCTTCGCTGATATCCAGCGCCACTTCGACCCGGTTACGCGCCAGCGGTTTGATGGTGGTTTCGATCTTGACGGCATATTTGCCCAGACTGAAATACTGCCGATGCAACTCCTGCTGAACCTGGTCGAGAATCGAACGATTGAACACCCGCCCTTCGACCAGCCCTACCTGCTTCAGCGCCGTGTTCAGATCCTCGGTGCTCAGGTCCTCGTTGCCAAAGATTTCGATCTTGGCAATGGAGGGGCGTTCTTTCACCTCGATGACCAGTTCCCGCCCTTGCCGACGAAGCCGAACATCTTCAAAAAAGCCCGTCTTGAACAAGGCACGTATCGCCGCGCTGGCCTTTTCATCGGTAAGTGTTTCACCCACTTTGACCGGCAGATAGTTAAAGGTCGTGCCCAGCGAAATACGCTGCAAACCTTTCACCTGAATATCGGCAATCACAAAGGGCTTGAAGGCATGAGCCGGCGCGACCACCAGCACCATTAAGCACAGAAAAAACCAATGGCTCAGGCGCATTCCGTCAACCGCCCCAGAGCCGGTTGAGATCATTGTAGAAGGCCAGCAGCATCAGCATCGCCAGCAAAGCGATACCCAGGCGTTGAAACTGCATCTGTACCTCATCGGACAAGGGACTGCCCTTGACGATTTCCACCAGGTAATACATCAGATGCCCACCATCGAGCAACGGAATCGGCAGCAGGTTCAAGACGCCGAGACTGATGCTGATAATGGCAAGAAAATACAGAAAGGAAGTAATACCCACGCTGGCGGAATAACCGGCATAGGTGGCGATGGTGATCGGCCCGCTAAGGTTCTTCACCGATACCTCGCCGACGATCATCTTGCCGATCATGCGCAGGGTCAGCGATGACATCTGCCAGGTCTTGCTCAGCGCCTCGCCCACTGCGCTGATGGGGCCGAAGCGAACCTCGGTTTGCATCTCTTCCGGTAACGGCCCGGCGGGCGCCGGCCCGGCACCGATACGGCCGATCACACCGCTGTCGGTGGTGCGGCTGGCAATGTGTACGTTGATAGTCTGCTCCAGGCCATCACGTTCGATTTTCAGTTTGACGGTCTGCTCCGGATGCGCGCGCACGAACTCGACCAGACTCATCCAGTCCGTGATGGGCTCGCCATCGGCGGACAGCACGCGGTCACCACTTTGCAGGCCGGCCTTGAGCGCGGCGCCATCGGCGGCCAGTTCACCCAGCACCGGCGGATAATCCATGCGCCACGGCGTGATGCCCACATAGCGCAATAAGTCCTCCTGCTTGTTTTCGGTGGGTATGGTGCTCACGGGCAATGACAGTTGCCGCTCGCCACCATCATCACCACGCACCCGCAGCTCGATGCGGTCCTGATCCAGCGACTTGTCCAGCAGGGTCAGCCGTGCCGTGCCCCAGGTCGGCGTGATCCTGCCGTCGACGGCAACGATTTCGTCACCGGCACGGAAGCCCGCCTCGGCGGCAATGGAGGATGGCGCCACCTCACCGATCACCGGTTTCATACCCGGTACGCCCAGCATGTACATGAGCCAGAAGGCGATGATCGCAAAAATAAAATTGAAGATCGGCCCGGCCGCGACAATGGCAATACGCCGCCACACCGACTGGTTATTGAAGGCCCGGTGACGCTCGGCCTCGGGCACCTCGCCCTCACGCTCGTCGAGCATCTTCACATAACCGCCCAGCGGAAAGGCGGCAATGACATATTCCGTATCGTCCGGCCCGTAACGGCGCGACCACAGCGGCTTACCGAAGCCAATGGAAAAACGCAGCACCTTCACGCCCAGCTTGCGGGCGGTCCAGTAGTGGCCGAATTCGTGGAAGGCGATGAGCAGGCCCAGGGTAACGATCAGGGCCAGCACAGAGGTAATGAATGAACTCAAAAAATCCCCTCCGCCACCAGCTTCTCGGCGGCATCACGCGCCAGGCGGTCGTCAGTCATAATCACATCCAATTCTTTCGCATCGTTGCTGGTTATCGTTTCCAGGGTCTTTTCGATCACGGCGGGAATCACCGTAAACGGCAGGCGCCCGTCGAGGAAGGCCTGCACCGCAATTTCGTTGGCGGCATTGAGAATCGCCGGTGCCGTGCCGCCGGCGCGCATGGCCTCATAGGCCAGCCGCAGACAGGGAAAGCGAGTCATATCCGGCTCGGCAAAATCGAGCCGCGCAATATCGAACAGATCGAGACTACCGACGCCGGATGCCATGCGCTGCGGCCAGGCCATGGCGTGGGCGATGGGGGTACGCATGTCCGGGTTACCCAGCTGCGCCAGCACCGAGCCGTCGATGTACTCCACCAGGGAGTGAATCACGCTCTGTGGATGAATCACCACCTGAATCCGCTCCGGTGAAGTATCGAACAGCCAGCAGGCCTCGATCAGCTCCAGCCCCTTGTTCATCATGGTGGCGGAATCGACGGAAATCTTGCGCCCCATACGCCAGTTGGGGTGGGCGCAGGCCTGCGCCGGAGTGACGTTGGCCAGTTCGTCGAGGGAGGCATCGCGAAACGGGCCACCGGAGGCGGTCAACAAAATGCGCCGCACACCCACTTCGTCCAGGCCGTCGGCAAAATCCACCGGCAGGCACTGGAAGATGGCATTGTGCTCGCTGTCGATGGGCAGCAACTCGGCGTTATGCCGTCGCACCTCGTCGATGAAGATCTGTCCTGACATCACCAGGGCTTCCTTGTTGGCCAACAGTACCCGCTTGCCGGCACGCGCCGCCGCCAGGGCCGGAAAGAGTCCCGCCGCGCCGACGATGGCGGCCATCACCTGATCCACCTGCGGCAGGCTGGCGATCTGCTCCAGACCCGCGCTGCCGGACAACACCTGCGTCTGCGAACCCGCCGTCTTCAGCTGCTCGGCGAGACGCTGCGCGGCATCACTGTCGGCACACACGGCAAATTCCGGCGCGAAGCGCAGGCATTGCTCCACCAACCGCTCAACCTGCTGATTACCGCTCAACGCCACCACACGATAAATCTCCGGATGGTGCGCGATCACGTCGAGGGTATTGACGCCGATGGAACCGGTGGCACCCAGCACCGTGACGCCCACCGGGCCACGCGGAATCTCGAACGGCGTGTCTGTCGTCTCAGTCATCAGAGCTGAAAGTCCCCCAACCAGAAACCGACCACGAACACCGGCGCCGCCGAGGTAATGCTGTCGATGCGATCCAGCACCCCGCCGTGCCCCGGCAGCAGGGTGCCGCTATCCTTCACCCCGGCGTGGCGCTTGAACATGCTTTCCGCCAGGTCACCGAGAATGGAGAACATCACCGTCACCAGCGACAGGATCACGAAGGCCGGCCACTGGTTCCCGCTGAGGCCGAACAGGCTGGCGGCCAGCAGTGCATACAGGCCGGTGAGCACGAGCGCGGAAAACACGCCTTCCCAGCTCTTGCCGGGGCTGACCGCCGGCGCCAGCTTGCGGCGACCCCAGCGGCGGCCACCGAAATAAGCGCCGGAATCCGCCACCCAGATCAGGCTCAGCATGTACATCACCAGCCACGGGCCCAGGCCATCGTGGCTGGCATGCAGACCGATCACCGCCACCCAGGCCGGCAGCAGCACCAGCAGGCCGATCACGCCCTGCACCAGGGGGTGCGACCAGCGCGTGACGGTGCGCGGAAAACTCAGCACCCAGACCAGCGCCATCAGCCACCAGAACAGGCTCAGCACCGGCAGCGCCAGCCAGGCCTCGCCGCCGAGAATGAACAGATACCAGCCACCGATCATGCCCGTCAGCACCAGCGCCACATAGGCCAGCCGTACGCCGCTGGATTCCAGCCGCATCAGGCGACTCCACTCCCAGCCACCCTGGGCCACGAACAGACCGAACAGCAGTGCCAGCCAGGTGGATGGCAGGGCAATGATGCCCCACACCACCAGCGGCACCAACACCAAGGCGGTAAGGATACGCTGCCTAAGCATCGTCTTTCCCCTCAACCACTTGTTTGCCGGTGCGGCCAAAACGGCGCTGGCGTTTAGAGAATGACTCCAGCGCATCGTCAATTACGCCCTCGTTGAAATCCGGCCAGAGGATGTCGGTGAAATACATCTCGCAATAGGCCAGCTGCCACAACAGGAAATTACTGATGCGCATCTCACCGCCGGAACGAATGAACAGATCCGGTTCCGGCAGGTCGTGCAGACACATGCCGGCATTCATCATTTCCGCGTCGATGTCGTCGGCGTGGATCTCGCCGGCCTCGACACGCCGGGCGAGCTGCTTCGCGGCCTGGGCGATATCCCAGCGGCCTCCGTAATTGGCGGCAACGACGAGAATCAGCCCGGTATTTTCCGCCGTCAGGACCTGTGCCCTATGGATGCGTTTCTGCAGTTTTTCACTGAAACCCTCGATGTTGCCGATGATACGCAGACGCACATTGTTCTTGTTGAGGCGCTTGACCTCGCGTTCCAGTGCCACCATGAACAAATCCATCAGCAGCCCCACTTCCTTTTTCGGCCGGCGCCAGTTTTCACTGCTGAAGGCAAACAGGGTGAGGACTTCGATACCGCGCTTGCCGGCCACCTCAACCACGCGCCGCACCGCATCGACACCGGCCTTATGGCCGGCGAAGCGCGGGATGTGCCGACGCTCGGCCCAGCGCCCATTGCCGTCCATGATGATGGCAACGTGACGCGGCACCTTGGCGGAGGCCGGTGTGCTGTTATCGGGATAGGCGTCGGACATGGATCAGAAATCTCGCCGCGCGGTGAGAGTTGCCGTTGCGAACAAGACTATTTTTGCAGCGGCCATAACATTAAACAGGCAGAGCACGGTGTGCCCTGGGTGCCTGTCGGTGATTACGGTCGACTGAGGAAAACTTCCTGTGCGAACAAGAGACCCGCGAGGGCACGCGCAATGTGTGACACATTCGGGCTCAAAGTTCCATCAGGTCTTTTTCTTTCGTCGCGACCCGTTCATCGACTTCGGCAATGCGCTTGTCCGTGAGCTTCTGGATGGCCTCTTCCGCCTGACGTTCCTCGTCTTCGGTGATGTCCTTTTCCTTCAACAGCGCCTTGATGTCGCTGTTGGCGTCGCGGCGGATGTTGCGGATCGCCACCTTGGCCTGCTCACCCTCATTGCGCACGATGCGGATCATGTCCTTGCGGCGCTCTTCAGTGAGCGCTGGCAGGGGCACGCGGATCACGGTGCCGGAGGTGGCCGGATTCAAGCCCAGATCCGAGGTCATGATAGCCTTCTCCACCGGCCCTACCATGTTCTTTTCCCACGGTGTCACGGTCAGGGTTCGGGCATCAGAAACGGTAACGGTGGCCACCTGGCTGAGCGGCGTGGCATTGCCGTAATACTCGACGGTGATGTGATCCAGCAGGCTGGTATGCGCACGGCCGGTACGCAATTTTGTCAATTCACCTTTCAACGCTTCGATACTCTTGCCCATGCGGGTATCGGCATCGGCTTTTATCTCGTTAATCATGGGTTCCTTCTCAACTCTGCGTTAGGCAGGGGGCAGCCAGTATAGCTAATCGACCAGCGTACCTTCCGGCTTGCCTTTCATGATATTCATCAAGGCGCCCGGCTTGTTCATGTTGAACACGCGCACGGGCATCTTTTGGTCACGGCAAAGCGCAATAGCGGTGGCGTCCATGACGCCCAGCTTACGCTCCAGCACGTCGTCGTAACCAAGATGCGTGTACAGCTCGGCGTTTTTATCCTTGGCGGGGTCGGCGGAGTACACGCCGTCCACCTTGGTGGCCTTCAGTACCAGTTGGGCATCGATTTCGATGCCCCGCAGGCTGGCGGCCGAATCGGTGGTAAAGAACGGGCTGCCGGTACCGGCGGCGAAGATCACCACCCGCCCCTTTTCCAGATGGCGGATGGCACGGCGGCGGATGTAGGGCTCGCACACCTGCTTGATGGGCAGCGCCGACAGCACGCGCACCGGCACATCCTGACGCTCCAGGGCATCCTGCATGGACAAGGCATTGATGATCGTCGCCAACATGCCCATGTAGTCACCATTGGCGCGGTCCATGCCGCTGGCGGCCAGGCTCACACCACGGAAGATGTTGCCGCCACCAATCACCAGGGCCACCTGAATACCGGCATCCACCAATTCCTTGATCTCGACCGCGGTGCGATCGAGGACGGCAGGGTCGATGCCGAAATCGGCATCGCCCATCAGGGCCTCTCCACTGAGCTTCAGCAGAATGCGCTGATAGACGATGCCATTCCCCGCGGAGTTGCCCGTGCCGTCTGCCATACTCAGTTACCCCGAGCCTGAGCCATCACTTCTTCGGCAAAGTTCTCGGTCTTTTTCTCGATACCCTCGCCCACTTCCAGACGCTCAAAACCGACCACGGTGGCGCCGGCATTCTTCACCAGCTGTTCCACGGTCTGATCCGGGTCCTTGACAAAAGGCTGACCCAGCAGGGTCACTTCCTTGAGGTATTTCTTGATGCGGCCGCCAACCATCTTCTCGACAATCTCTGGCGGCTTGCCACTCTCTGCGGCCTGGGCAGTGAAGATTTCCTTCTCCTTCTCGATCATCCCGGCGGGCACATCGGCCTCGGAGACGCAGGCAGGATTGCTGGCCGCCACATGCATGGCGATGTCGCGCGCCAGGGCCTCATCACCACCCTGCAGTTCCACCATCACGCCGATACGGCCGCCGTGCAGGTAGCAACCCAGCACGCCGTCGGTACTGCGGGAAACGAAACGACGCACGTTGGTATTTTCACCGATCTTGGCAATCAGGGCCTTGGTGGTGTCGGCCACGCTGTCGCCACCGTCGATGGAAGTGGCCAGCAGGGCGTCGATGTCGGCCGGCTGCTCTTTCAGCGCGGTCTCGGCGACGCTGTTGGCGAAGTTGATGAAATCGTCGCCCTTGGTGACAAAGTCGGTTTCGCAGTTGATCTCGACCAGCACAGCACGCTTACCGTTATCACTGGCCTTGAACACGATCAGGCCTTCGGCGGCGATGCGTCCGGCCTTCTTGTCGGCCTTGGCCAGACCCGTCTTGCGCATCAGCTCGATGGCGGCCTCGATGTCACCATTGGTTTCCACCAGTGCCTTTTTGCACTCCATCATGCCGGCACCGGTGCGTTCGCGCAGTTCTTTTACCAACGCTGCAGTTATTGCCATGGTTCAATCTTCCTCAATCTAATTTGTACAAAAGGCCCTGCATGCGCAGAGCCAGAAAATTCAGGAAACCCGCCGCAGACCTTGTGCTGAAGGTCGGCGGCGGGTTTTACCGGGATCAGGCCGACTCGGCGGCCGTGTCTTCCTCAACCTCGACAAAGCTGTCGTCGGAACCGGCAGCATCGATGGACAACGCACGGCTGTCGACGATGGCATCGGCCACACCGCGGGTGTAGAGCTGAATCGCGCGGATCGCATCATCGTTGCCGGGGATGACGTAATCAACGCCATCGGGGTTGGTGTTGGTGTCGACGATGCCCACCACCGGAATGCCCAGCTTGCGGGCCTCGGCAATGGCGATTTTCTCGTGACCGATGTCGATGATGAACAGCGCGTCGGGCAGGCCGTTCATCTCCTTGATGCCACCCAGGCTGCGCTCCAGCTTCTCGCGCTCGCGGGTCAGCATCAGGGCCTCTTTCTTGCTCAGACGGGCAAAGCTGCCGTCTTCGGCCATGGCTTCCAGGTCCTTCAGGCGCTTGACGGACTGCTTCACGGTCTTGAAGTTGGTCAGCATGCCACCCAGCCAGCGATGGTTGACGTAGGGCATGCCCACGCGCCCGGCCTGTTCCTTGACGGCATCCTGCGCGGCGCGCTTGGTACCCACGAAGAGAATCTTGCCCTTATTGGATGCCAGCTTGCCAAGGAAGTTGGTGGCATCAATGAACAACGGCAGGGTCTTTTCCAGATTGATAATGTGAATCTTGTTACGCTCACCGAAGATGTACGGGGCCATCTTGGGGTTCCAGTAACGGGACTGATGGCCGAAATGGACACCAGCCTCCAACATTTGACGCATGGTCACTTGAGACATGTCATAACTCCTGTGTTTGGGTTTGGCCTCCACGCGCCCCATTAACCAAACTCTGAGTTCATCACCCAAAGCACCCTGGAAAATGTGTCGGCGCGTGTGCGGATTTATGAGACAGTGGCGGCGTTTTCGAGAAACAGCCACCAAACGTCTCGTTCGATTGCCTTAACGGCGCGGGCTTTATACCATAAACAACCTTTTGCAACAATCCAAAAGCGGATCTGAGCCCGGCTTCAGTACATTTTTCTGCCTGCCGACAACCCCTCCGACACCAGCATTTACGCGGGCCCTCGTGGCCCGCCCCGACCAGCACCCGACAACGGGTCGAGAACCCTGAATGAGCATCCAGATAAAGACCCCAGAGGACATCAAAAAAATGCGTATCGCCGGCCAGCTGGCCGCCGAGCAACTGCGCATGATCGCCCCCTATATCAAACCCGGCGTGACCACCGATGAGCTGAATGACATCTGCCACGACTACACGGTCAACGTGCAACACGCCATTCCCGCACCACTTGACTATCACGGCTTCCCCAAGTCCATCTGCACTTCGGTGAACCACCAGGTTTGTCATGGTATCCCCAGCCACAAAAAACTGAAAAACGGCGATATCGTCAATATCGACATTACCGTCCTCAAGGACGGCTACCACGGCGACACCAGCAAGATGTTCTTCGTCGGTGAGCCCTCCATCATGGCCAAGCGCGTATGCCGTGTGGCCCACGAATGCCTGGTCACCGGCATTGAAATGGTCAGACCCGGCATACACCTGGGCGACATCGGCGCTGCCATCCAGAAGCACGCCGAGGCCAATAACTGCTCCATCGTGCGTGAATACTGCGGCCATGGCATCGGCAAGCAGTTCCACGAAGAACCGCAGGTGCTGCACTATGGCGTGCCCGGCACCGGCATCATCCTCGAACCCGGCATGACCTTCACCATCGAGCCGATGGTTAACACCGGCAAACGTCAGGTCAAGGTGCTGCCCGATGGCTGGACCGTGGTCACCCGCGACCGCAGCCTCTCCGCCCAGTACGAGCACACCCTGTTGGTCACCGACGACGGCGTCGAGGTACTGACCCGCCTGCCTGGTGACGAACTGTAATCCCCCATCCCCGGTTTCCCAGCGGTATCCCCCATGAATGACACTCCGACGCCCGTTTGCGACTGGCCGCAATTCGACCACCAGCTCGCCGCCACAGACTCGCCCCTGACTCTGTTCCGCCAGCAGCTGACCACGGCCAGCGACCAGCTGCAGCAGCGTTTCCTTGCCGGCGAGCCGGTGGACCGGCTGGTCAGCGCGCGCGCTAAACTGATGGATCAATTGCTGATCCGTGCTTGGCGCCGGCTGGTCAGCGCCGATGCCGACGACATCGCCCTGGTGGCCGTGGGCGGTTACGGCCGCCACGAACTGCACCCGGGCTCGGACATCGACCTGCTGATCCTGCTGGCCAAGGACGACACGGCGGACAGCTACGCCGAGGCCATCGAACGCTTCCTGCTGTTTCTGTGGGATCTGAAACTGGAAGTGGGGCAAAGCGTGCGCAGCGTGGACGAATGCACGCGGCAGGCGGAACAGGACATCACCGTCGCCACTAATCTCATGGAGGCACGCCTCCTGAGCGGGCCGCGGGATCTGTTCCAGGCCATGAAAACGGCCTCCGGGCCGGACCGGGTATGGCCCAGCGCCGAGTTCTTCCGCGCCAAGATCGAGGAACAGCAGGCCCGCCACCACCGCTTCCACGACAGCGGCTACAACCTCGAACCCAACATCAAGGAAAGCCCCGGCGGGCTGCGCGACCTGCAGGTGATCGGCTGGGTGGCCAAGCGCCACTTCGGCGCCGACACGTTACATGACCTGGTTCAGCACGGCTTTCTCACCGAGCACGAATACCGCGCCCTGCACGAGGCGCAAAACTTCCTCTGGAGGGTGCGCTGCGGTCTGCACTACCTCACCGGACGGCGCGAGGACCGGCTGCTGTTCGAGCACCAGCGCAAGCTGGCCGAGCAGTTCGGCTATCACGACCAGACCCACAGCATGGCGGTGGAACAGTTCATGAAGGACTACTACCGCACCGTGCTGCGCCTGTCACGGCTCAACGAGATGCTACTGCAGCTATTCGAGGAGGAGATCCTGCTGGCCAACGTGCCGGGTGAAACCCAGCCCCTGTCCGATGACTTTCAGGCCTGCCACGGCTACCTGGAGGCGGTCAGTGACGATATCTTCCTGCGCAATCCCACCGCCCTGCTGGCGCTGTTCGTGCTCATGGCGCGCCACCCGGAACTGCGCGGCGTGCGCGCCGGCACCATCCGCCTGGTGCGCGACCACCGCTACCTGATCGACGAGACCTTCCGCCGCAATCCCGAGGCCCACCGCCTGTTCATCGACCTGTTCCGCCAGGGCACCGGCCTCACCCACGAGCTGCGGCGCATGAACCGCTACGGCGTGCTGGCCGCCTACCTGCCGGTGTTCGGCCACATCGTCGGCCAGATGCAGCACGACCTGTTCCACATCTACACCGTGGACGAGCACACCATGTTCGTGGTGCGCAACCTCAGGCGCTTCACGGTGCCTGAATTCCGTCATGAATTTCCGCTCTGCAGCGACATCATCCAGCGCATCAAAAAGCAGGAGGTGCTGACCCTGGCCGGCTTCTTCCACGACATCGGCAAGGGCCGCGGCGGCGATCACTCCCTGCTCGGCGCCGCCGACGCGGTGACCTTCTGCCGCGAGCACGGCATGGGCGAATACGACACCGAACTGGTGAAGTGGCTGGTGGAGAACCACCTCATCATGTCCACCACCGCGCAGCGCAAGGACATCTCGGACCCCGACGTGATCAGCGAATTCGCCCATCGCGTGGGTTCCCAGAAACGCCTCGATCATCTCTACCTGCTGACCGTGGCGGACATCCGCGCCACCAGTGACAGCCTGTGGAATTCGTGGAAGGACGCCCTGCTGGCCGATCTCTACCGCGCCACCTCGCGCGCCCTGCGCCGCGGCCTGGACAACCCGGTAGCGCATCAGGACCTGATCCGTGAAACACACGCCCAAGCCCTCGGCCAGCTGACCCGGCACGGCTGCAGCGCGAAGGCCGTGCAACAATTCTGGCAGGGGCTGAACGCGGACTATTTCCTGCGCCACTCGGCAGAAGAGATCGCCTGGCAGACACGCAGCATTCTCGACAAACCGGAGGGCGACGATGAGGCCATGGTGCGCGCCTGGGGCAAGACCCATCGCGGCGGCACCGAGATCTTCGTCTACACCCGGGATCGCGAATCCCTGTTCGCCACCATTACCGCCACCCTGGAACAACTGGGCCTGGACATCATCGATGCGCGCGTCGTCACCTCACGCGACCAGTACGCGCTGGACACCTTTCTGGTACTGGATCACAACGGCGAGGCCATCACCGACCCGCAGCGCCTGGAAGAGATCCAGCAGCGTCTCAAACAGCAACTGGCCAAATCCGAACTGCCTCCACAACAGCAGGGACGACTAACCCGCCACCTGAAACATTTCCCCATCGCCACCGAAGTCTGGTTCCGCGACGACCTGCGCAACCGACGTACTGTGGTGGAAGTGACCACCGGCGACCGGCCCGGCCTGCTGGCACGCCTTGCCCGCGCCCTACTGGAATGTAATGTGTTGTTGCAGAGCGCCAAGATCGCCACCTTTGGCGAACGCGCGGAGGACATTTTCTTCGTCACGGACAGCGAAGGAAATCCGTTCGATACAGCACAGTTCGACTGCCTGCGCGAGACCATCAAGCGCTTGCTGGAAGAATAGGGAAATCACGTAGGAGTGGCCCCTCAGGCCGCGATGACTTTTTCAGGCTCCGGCACAGTGGCCTTCGCGGCCTGAGAGGCCGCTCCTACGGCCAGGGGCAGCGGGCCCTCACAACCCATCAGCTCAAACGCCACTCGAGACCGGCAGACTCCGCAATCGCCTTCAGCGCGCTCAACCGCGAATCGAAGCGCACATGAGCCTCTTCGCCCACCATGTCCAACTGCATTTGCAGGTTGATGATCATTTCCGCGACGCGAATCCGGTCGTCCTCATTGAACTGACCGGTACTGGTTTCATCCACACCCTGCAGCGCGTCCTCCAGCTGGGAAAGAATAAACTCGACATTTATCATCACAGTCCCTCTGATTTGAACCTGAATCTGTGACTTCAGGTTGAATACCTCATCACGACAGACCGCTTCCCCTGCGTATCTTCGGCTCTCAAAGCTGCGGCGCACCCTGTGGGTTACACCTACCTGCAAATATACAAACAATTCAAGGCCGATGCCATCATCGTCGTCCGCTCAGCGGCCAGCTTCCGTCTGCTGCATGAATTCCAGCGCATTGCCATCGGGGTCGCGGCAGAACAGCGCGGCGCGCCCGGAGCGGCTGCGACTGATGACGATATCCACCGCCATCAATCGCGCCGCCAGATCTTCGAGGTCATCCACCAGGAAGGCCGCATGACGATCACGTCCGCCATGCTCGGGCCGCCCTGCCACGGGATCCGGGTTGGGTAATTCCAGCAGGTGGATCTGCTGTTGCCCGCCCAGCGCCAGCCACGCCCCGGGAAAGCCCAGGTCAGGCCGCTCGGGATCCACCGCCAACCCCAGCACATCACAATAAAAGGCCAGCGAGCAGGCCGTATCACGCACGATGAAACTCACATGGGTAATGGATTGAATCGTCATGTCACTCTCTCATTCATTTAAGGTCACTTCGTCGTGGCATCGGCACTGCTGCGTGCCGCGAGATAGGCGCCCAACACAATCAGGGCGCCGCCCAGCCACTCCATCGGCGTCACCACCTCGTCCGTCAGCCACTGCGACGACACCGCCCCCGCCACCAGCTCAAACAGCATGATGATCGCCGAACGGTGCACGGGCATGTGCGACACGCCGTAGACCACGGTCAGTCCGGCCAGGATGACCCCCACCCCGCCCAGCAGCGCCGCGGCGCCCCACACGGCCATCGGCACGGCGGGGAAACCCAGCCCCGAAAGCCACAACCAGACGCCGGCCACCAATACCACGCCGCCGACACTGACGAACACCCGCAGCGATTCCGACAGGTGTTGCAGGCGGCGCAGCAACACATTAGAGAGGGAAAAAGTCAGCCCGGCGCTGAGCGCCAGCCAGTCCGCCCGATCCTGCGGCCAGGGCAGGCCCAGTTCGGGATTCCACAGCATCACCACCGCGCCGAGGGTCGCCAGCGCCAGGGTCAGCCAGCCCGCGGATGAGGGCCGCTCACCCAGCCACCACCAGCCCAGCAGGGTGCTCCATAACGGTGACAGGTAGAACAGCAACAACACCCGCAGCACGTTGCCTTCCAGCAAGGCCAGCACGAAGGCGGTGTTCATCCAGCCGCCGGCCAGGGCCAGCAGCAGCAACAGCCCCGGATGCGCCCGCAGCTCGTGGCGGCACGGCCAAGCCAGCAGGGCCGACACCAGAGTCGCGGTGCCGAAGATGGTCCAGGTCGCCCACAGCCCGGCCAGCCCCGCCGCCTCCAGCTCCCGTAGTGGATACCAGATGCCGCCCCAGAAGCTGGCGGCAAACAGCAACGCCGCCACTGGCAACCAGCTTATCGGGGCTCGGGAAGGGGTAATGCCGGGAGTGCTACTCACTGATTCGCCGTGTATCCATTGTCGTTCTTGGGTATACTACGCGGCCTGTTTTCAACACCCACCCCGCGCCGCACATTCAACATAAAAACACTATATGAATCCGGATCTTAACAGGCTTCAGCCCTACCCGTTCGAAAAGCTGCACCAGCTCAAAGACGGCCTGCAGGCGCCCGCGGGCAAGTCGTCCATCGCCCTCTCCATCGGCGAGCCGAAACACGTGCCACCGCATTTCGTCATCGAGGAACTGATCAGCCACCTGCACGGGCTGGAAAATTATCCACTCACCAAGGGCAGCGCGCCATTGCGCGAGACCATCGCCGCCTGGCTGCAACGGCGCTTCAAGCTCGGCGCCGCTTCACAAAACGGAAGTGGCATCGACCCGGAAACCCAGATACTGCCCGTCAACGGCACCCGCGAGGCCCTGTTCGCCTTCGCCCAGGCGGTGGTGGACCGCAGCACAGATCCGCTGGTGGTGATGCCCAACCCCTTCTACCAGATCTACGAGGGCGCGGCCCTGCTGGCCGGTGCCGAACCGTGGTTTCTCAACACCCTGGCCGACACCGATTTCGTGCCGGACATCGACGGCGTACCCGCGGACGTGTGGCGGCGCTGCCAGCTGATCTACCTCTGCTCACCGGGCAACCCCACTGGCGCCGTGGTGGACGCCAACACCCTGCGCCGCCTCATCGCGCTGGCTGATGAACACGACTTCATCATCGCCGCCGACGAGTGCTACTCGGAGATCTACTTCGACGAGAAGCAACCTCCGGTGGGCCTGCTGCAGGTGGCCGCCGAGATGGGCCGCACGGACTACCGCCGCTGCGTGGTTTTCCACAGTTTGTCCAAACGCTCCAACCTGCCCGGCCTGCGCTCCGGCTTCGTCGCCGGCGACGCCGAGGTGCTGGCGAAGTTCCTGCTCTACCGCACCTACCACGGCAGCGCCATGCCGCCGCCGACGCAGGCCGCCAGCATCAAGGCCTGGGGCGACGAGGCGCACGTGGAGAAGAACCGCGACATGTACCGGGAGAAATTCGACGCCGTGCTGGCGATCCTGCAGCCGGTGCTGAAGGTGGAAAAACCACAGGCCGGTTTCTACCTGTGGCCGGAAACGCCCATCAGCGACGAGATCTTTGCCCGCGACCTGTTCGCGCAGCAGAACGTCAACGTGGTGCCCGGCAGCTACCTGTCGCGCGACGCGCACGGCATCAACCCCGGCGACAACCGCATACGCATGGCGCTGGTGGCGCCGCTGCAAGAATGCATCGAAGCTGCGAAGCGTATTCGCAGTTATGTCGAATCATTATCTTGAATCCACACATTCAGAATCAAACAAATATCATTGAGAGGATCGCAAACATGGCAGACCTGAAGAAAGTCATCGAAGACGCCTTCGAGCACCGCGCCGAAATCACCCCACGCACCGTCGACACCCATGTCAAGGAATACGTCAACGAGGCCATTCGCCTGCTCGACAGCGGCGAGCTGCGGGTGGCGGAAAAAACCGACGGCAACTGGGTGGTCAACGAATGGCTGAAAAAGGCCGTACTGCTGTCCTTCCGCATCAACGACAACGAATTCATGAAGGGTGGCTTCACCAACTACTTCGACAAGGTCACGTCCAAGTATTCCGAATACAACGCCCGCGACTTCCGCGAGGCCGGGGTGCGCGTGGTGCCACCTGCTTCCGTACGCAAGGGTTCCTACATCGCACCGTCGGTGGTGCTGATGCCCTCCTACGTCAACATCGGCGCCTACGTGGATTCCGGCACCATGGTCGACACTTGGGCCACCGTCGGTTCCTGCGCGCAGATCGGCAAGAATGTGCACCTGTCCGGTGGTGTCGGTATCGGCGGCGTGTTGGAGCCGCTGCAGGCAGCACCGACGATTATCGAAGACAACTGCTTCATCGGCGCCCGCTCCGAGGTGGTCGAAGGCGTTATTGTCGAAGAAGGCTCAGTGATCTCCATGGGCGTGTACATCGGCCAGAGCACCAAGATTTATGACCGCGAGACCGGTGAATTCAGCTACGGCCGCGTCCCCGCCGGCTCGGTGGTCGTCTCCGGCAACCTGCCCTCCAAGGACGGCAGCTACTCACTGTACTGCGCGGTGATCGTGAAAAAGGTCGATGCAAAGACCCGCAGCAAGGTCGGCATCAACGAACTGCTGCGTGATATCTGAACAAAAAATCGTAGAAGCAGGCCATGCCTGCGATAAACCATTCCGGTTGGAAGAAAACAATTGTGGGAGCGGCTTCAGCCGCGAAGATAGGCAGACCATCATTCGCGGCTGAAGCCGCTCCCACATTACTGTTATTTTCTATTCTTTAATCGCGGGCATGGCCCGCTTCTACATTGCGTATATTTGGAGAGCCGCATGACCACCCTCTACGGCATCAAGAACTGTGACACCGTGCGCAAGGCCCGCAAGTGGCTGGCGTCGAACGACATCACTTATACCTTCCACGACCTGCGCGCCGACGGCCTGAATGAGGCCACCCTGCGCGGCTGGACCGAGGCCGCGAGCTGGGAGGCCCTGCTCAACCGACGCGGCACCACCTGGCGGCAGCTGCCGGAAACCCAACGTGACGGTATCGGTGAGGAAAAGGCCATCCAATTGATGTTGGAGAACCCGACACTGATCAAGCGCCCGGTGCTGACCACCGATGACCAGACCCATGTCGGCTTCAAATTCGCTGATTACGAAACAATTTTCCAGCGAGGATAAAGACGTGTCCGAGACACTGGAACTGGCCAAACAACTCATCGCCCGCCGCTCCGTCACCCCAGAGGACGCCGGCTGTCAGGCACTGATGATTGCACGCCTTGAAGCCATCGGCTTCAGCATCGAACATCTGCGTTTCGGCGAGGTGGAGAATTTCTGGGCGCGACGCGGAACCGACGAGCCGCTGTACGCCTTTGCCGGCCACACCGACGTAGTGCCTAGCGGCCCCGAGTCAAACTGGAAATACCCACCCTTCGAACCCACAGTCGACGACGGCATGCTCTACGGCCGTGGCACGGCGGACATGAAGGGCAGCCTCGCCGCCATGGTCACCGCCTGCGAACGCTTCGTCAGCGCACATCCGGACCACACCGGTTCCATCGGTTTTCTCATTACCAGTGACGAGGAAGGCCCGGCCGTGGATGGCACGGTGAGAGTCGTCGAGCATCTGCAGGCCCGCGGCGAGAAGATGACCGGCTGCCTGGTGGGCGAACCCTCCTCCACCGCGCACGTCGGCGACGTGATCAAGAACGGCCGACGCGGCTCGCTGGGTGGCAAACTCATTGTGCATGGCGTGCAGGGCCACGTGGCCTATCCGCATCTGGCGAAGAATCCCATCCACCTCGTCGCCCCGGCGCTGGCGGAACTGGCCGGCGCACAGTGGGACGAAGGCAATGAGTTTTTTCCGGCCACCACCTTCCAGATTTCCAACATCAACGGCGGCACCGGCGCCACCAACGTCATTCCCGGCGAGCTGGAGGTGTGGTTCAACTTCCGCTTCTCCACCGAGGTCACCGCCGAGGAACTACAGCAGCAGGTTGAGGCCATCCTCGACAGACACGAACTTGACTATAACCTTAAATGGGAACTCTCCGGCCAACCCTTTCTCACCCCCAGCGGTGAACTGGTCGACGCCGCCTGCAAGGCGGTACAGGCCGTGACTGGACAAAAGCCGGAACTCTCCACCGCCGGCGGCACCTCTGATGGCCGCTTCATCGCCCCCACTGGCGCCCAGGTGCTGGAACTGGGCCCGCTGAATGCCACTATTCACAAGGTGGATGAATGCGTCAACGTAGCCGATCTCGATCTGTTGTCGCAGATGTATGAACACATCTTGCAGGAATTATTACTCAGCAGCCGATAATGGCAATCTGTGCCTCGTGGAGCCAGCAACCTGCAGTACAAGTTATGGCCTGGCGCATGCTGACCCGTCTGCGCAGCGAGGGCTGGCCGCAGGATCTTCTCAATTGAGGAGGACAGGTCATGAAGAGGTTTAGCAAGTACATTGGATTGGATACACACAAGGAAACGATCGCGGTGGCGGTCGCCGATGCCTCAGGAACGTGCAAGTTCCTTAGGTGTGAAGCCCCGTTATTACGATTAATAGGGTGGCCGGCTGTTGCCGAGGCACAGGTCTACCAAGTCGTCGAGGCGCGCGGTCCCGGCGCACATCACGGTGTCCGCGCCGCCCCAGTAAATCTTTACGCCGCCGTCGTCATCCGCGACCGCACCGCAGGTAAAAACAACGTTGTGTACATAGCCCGTGATCTCCCAAGGGTCCTCCGGGGCCAGCACCCATTCATCCGAGACACCGATAATCTTCGCCGGATTGGCGAGATCGTGCAGCGCCACGCCGAGGCGATAGACCGCCCCGTCCATGGTCTCGAATACGCCGTGGTAGATGCTGAGCCAACCGCGTTCGGTGCGGATCGGCGTCGCGCCGGGACCGATTTTCGACTCATCCCAGTGATATTGCACCGGTTTCATCACCACCTCGGAATCACCCCAGTGCACCAGATCCGGCGACCATGACAGCCACACGGACCAGGGGCTGATCTCCGAATGGGGGCGATCCAGACGGGCGTAACGACCATTGAATTTCTCGGGAAAGATGACGACATTACGCATGTCTGCCTGGGTGATCAGCGCCACCCGTTCGACGGCGCAAAAATCCCGGGTCCTGGCCAGCCCGATGCGTACACCATGGCGTGAATAAGCACTGTAGGTAATCAGGTATTCACCGTCTATACACGAGATTCTGGGGTCCTCCACCCCGAAGGCTTCGTATTCCCCAAAGGCACCATCTGTCGACGGCACCAGGAACGGCTCCGGGCCGACCGTGAATTTGAAGCCGTCTTCACTCTCGGCGATGCCGATGATCGACCGGCCGTTGCGCAGGTGGGACCGAAACAGCATGATGGTGCGACCGTCATAGCGTGTGACACCGGCATTGTGCACGGTCTCCACCGGATAGGGGATATCGTCCTTGGTCAGGATCGGGTTGGCCGGGCAGCGTTCGATGATTGGCGGTGGTTTAGCTGCGGTCATAGTCATCCTCCAGCCGGATAATGTCGTCTTCGCCGAAATAATCCCCCATCTGCACCTCAACCAGGACCAGTGGGATGTCACCGGGGTTCTTGATTCTGTGTACCGCGCCCATAGGTATGTCCACGGACTGCCCCGGCTTGAGCGGGATTTCCTGATCCCCCACGGTGACCAGTGCCTCGCCGCTGACCACGGTCCAGTGCTCTGCGCGGCGCTGGTGTTTCTGCAGACTCAGGCGCTCGCCCGGTTTGACGATGATCTCCTTGATTTTGTGGTCGTCCCGCTCGAGCAGGTCTTCGTAGTGTCCCCACGGCCGATGGTTCTCCCGCTGGTCGAGGATTCTCTGGTAGAGATCCAGATAGGCGCGCGCCATGTGCTGGCAGGTGAAGCGTTGTTCCACCGCGTCCCGGCAGGCGCGCCGATCGAGGGTGCCAATTCTGCCCACCGCCTGCACTGCGTCGGCTACATCGGCCACAATAAACCCGCTGACGCCGTCGTCAATGATCTCCGGCATGGAGCCCCGCCCAAAGGCGATCACCGGCGTACCACAGGCCATGGACTCGACCACGCTCAAGCCGAAGGGCTCATCGAAGTGAATCAGGTGCAACAGCGCCAGCGCACCGCCCAGCACCTCCTGTCTTTTTTCCGGCCCGACAGAGCCGATGTATTCCACCGTGGATCCATCGATGTGCGGCTCAACCTGTTCCTGGAAGTACGCCTCGTCCTGTACGATCCCGGCGATCACCAGCCGCATGCCGGTCCTGCGTGCCACCTCAATGGCATCAACGACACCCTTGTGGGGGTGGATACGACCGAAGAACAACAGGTAGTCTCCCGCGTCTTCGCGATAGGGAAATTGTGCGAGGTCGATGCCATGATGGATGGTTGCGATGTAATCGAGTTCACGATGCTTGTCGGCCTGACTAATGGCCACATAATCGGTGCTGTCATTGTACTTTTTATAAACGGGCAAAATCGACGGCGAAGAGAATCCATGGATCGTCGTGACCAGCGGCGTATGGGTAAAACCGCTGTAACTGAGCGGCAGAAAATCGAACTGGTTGTGAATCAGGTCGAACTCATCCGCTCGCCTGAATACCTCTGCAATATGCAGGCATTCCCAGACCTTTGGGTCGATCGAGGGGTCTTCTGAGTAGGGCCGTTCACAAACCCAGGCGAGCTTGCCACGGGTGAGGGAGTCCCCGGTCGCAAACAGCGTCACATCCACACCCATCGCCACCAGCTGTTCGGTCAGCAGGCTGACCACGTTTTCCCACGGCCCGTAATGCCGCGGTGGTGTGCGCCAGGAGAGGGGACTCAACATCGCTATCTTCATGAATAACCTGCCTGTATATTTAGTACCTTAGAAATAATTTTCTGCGTTTTTTGCAGAAAAATTATTTCGTGAAGATATTTATCCAGCTCTGCTGGGTTAGGAAGCGGTTTTTATGGCATCAGCTATGGCATCAAAAAGTCAACGCCACTCCACGGTAACACAATAAGTCGGACGGGCTGGAGAAGTAAAACAGACAGCGGAACGACTGCCCGTTCAGACCAGGACGGGGAAAATTTTACGTCTGCTGTCGCTAAAGATATATAGTGCCATGCCGAAAAAGTAGTGTAAGTTATGTGCTATTCAGGTCTTGTAGCGAGCGGGTTGCAAGGCAGTCTGCAGCAGATAGTGAGGACTTGCGCCTCGTGGATACAGTTATGATGGAAATCAGCTCTACCGCCCCTAGGCTTAAAGCGCGACGCAAGTCGATTGTGATCAATCCAAATATCGGTCGTGTCATTACCCGACCGTATTTGCCGTCCGGTGAAGAACGCATCCGAAAAGTGATCAAGCGGGTATTGAGTCTGGGCGAGGATGAGGCGTGTACGATACTGGAGACTATCTTGCACGAATTCTCTCATCGTCACCGCTACTTCAGAGAGACGCTGCAACACAATTTCGAAAGAGTGGCCGACTATGTGCCGTCCGCCCATCCGTTGTCAGAGGAACGACGACTTCTGATCGGCACTTATTTCACTGCAGAATATTCTGTGGAAGCGGCAGCGTTGTTTAATCCTTCCATCGTTCAGGTACCAAACCAGGAGGCGGATCCTGAAGGCTGCTGCCGGTTCGTGATGAGCTTTCGCGCCACCGGCGAAGGTCATATTTCCTCCATCGAGTTTCGCAGCGGAATTATTGACAAGAATAATGATATCTATTTCGACCCACTGAGTGACTACGTGCGTACGCCCCGAATCCATACCGATTCAAGCTACGACCGGCACCTGTTTCGGTTAAAACTCCAGGAGATGGGGGCGAGTAATGCGGTAACACAGCAGCTCCTCAACAAACTGCCGGACAACTTCACTTTCAGCGATTTGCAGGGAATAATCGCCAAGCTCCAGAACAACGGCCAGCCCCTTCCACAGGAGAAGACGGATGCCATCAACATGGCGCTGTGGTTGGCACAATCCAATTATGAGATTTTATTTCGGCCTGATCACCAGATTTCCGAGCGGGTGATCTTTCCTGTGTCGGAGTCTGAGAGCAAGGGCATCGAGGATGCCCGTTTCGTGCGCTTTGTCGACGATGACGGCAGCGTGATCTACTACGCGACCTATACCGCATACAACGGGGAGAGAATCCTGCCACAACTCATCGAGACCCGCGACTTCCTCTCCTTCAAGATCAGTACGCTGAACGGCAAACAGGCGCAGGGTAAGGGCATGGCGCTGTTCCCACGCAAGATCCGGGGACAATACGTCATGCTGTCACGCCAGGATGGCGAGAACAACATGATCATGCTTTCGGACAATCTGCACTTCTGGCAGCAGGCCAAAACTCTGCAGGAGCCTGAGTTCCCCTACGAATTCATACAGATGGGGAACAGCGGCTCACCCATCGAGATGCCCGAAGGCTGGCTGGTAGTGACCCACGGGGTTGGCCCGATGCGGACCTACAGCCTCGGCATCGAGTTGCTGGATCTGGACGATCCGAGCCGAATCATCAGCCGGATTGACGAGCCGATCCTGGTGCCGAACGAACATGACCGTGAAGGCTATGTGCCGAACGTGGTTTACAGCTGCGGGGCGATGATCTTCCAGGACGAATTGATCATCCCGTATGCCTCGGCCGATCAGCGTTGTGGCATTGCTACCCTGCAGGTACCGGACGTGATGGCCCGGCTGGCGCAGAATTCCCGCTCCTGAACCGATGGAAAAGGCGTAGACGACAATGAAACATTAATCCCTACGATGCCTCGCGGGTCGTATCCAATAATGTTTGTTCGCCTTTCTGACCCTGAGTGCCCCGATCCAGACCACGATGGTTGTAGGCAACAAGCTACACCATCAGCCGCGGTGGTTATAGATAGCGAGCAGTGCCATAAGCCAGCTAAGGGTAGACTCTGCCCCCTGGTTTTCATTCGCGCCCTGCGCTTCCAGTCCGTCCCGGCAACCCCCGGTAGCGTAATCGCAGAGCGGAACCCCCAGATCGTTCTCGCCTTGAAACCAGTTAAGAGAGCGGTAGGCATAGGCGATCCACTCCTCATCCTGCGAACAGTTGAATGCCTCGATGCAAGCGTCCACCATCGCGACCGCCTCAAGGGGTTGTTGATCGAATTGCGCCTTGCTGCCATCCCGGGTTAACCAACCGTGATTGCCAATGGCGGAGAAATGGTGGCTCCTCTCATCGGTCTGAACCTGCTTCAACCAATTAAGGGCGCGCAGACCCATCTCCAGCATCTCGCGGTCGGGAAGCCACTGCCCGGCCAGCAACAAGGCCTGTGGCAGGCGGGCGTTGTCGTAGGTCAGGGTGTCTTCACACCAGGGCCACTCTTCGGTGGCAAAATCCTTGAACTGTTGCATGAGCCGGCTCGAAAGTATTTTACGCATCCTTCGCGCGCGGCTGTCCCCGCTGTGGCGGGACAGGTAGGCATGAATGCCAATGATGGCGAAGGCGATCGTCCGCGGGTGGGTGAAATGTTCGAGGGCACCCAACGCACGATGGAACAAGTCGGCCGCATAAACCACCTCCCCCTCTTCCCGACCCAACGCCACAGCAACGCCCAGCCCCCACACTGCGCGACTGTGTGAGTCCTCCGAACCCACCTCCTCGAGCCAGCGGCGATCGTAGGACATAAAGTTGCGGAAGCGGCCGGTTTTGCCATTGAAGGCATAGCCCAGAAAACTCAGATAAGTGGCGGCAAGGCCGCTCGGTGCTGAATCCAGGGGCTGGAGATCCTGTAGCGTGACGGCGACGATCAACGCGCGGGCATTATCGTCCACGCAATAGCCGTGTGTCCGGTCTGGAATCGTGTACTTGGCATGTTGCAACAACCCGGTGTCATCGCTCATGCGGCGTAAATGCTCCAGCCTGATCTCCGGTAGCCGTTGCTGGCGGTGCCCGAGGGTCTCCAGCAGATGCTCGGGTACGTTTTTCCGTAAGCGCTGTCGCTTGGCTTCTGCGAAGGTGTCGAGATAAAGGCTGCCCACATTGCTCCAGACCATTTTGCGGCCATAGTGGTAGGCTCTTTCCCGGATGGCACGGCACTCATCGGGATGATCCAGAAGGTCGATGACTTCCCGTGCCAAAGCAGCCTGATCCCGAAATGGAACCAACCTGCCCCGATCATCAGCGAGCAACTCCTGAGCGTGCCAGTAGGGTGTGGATACCACCGCTTTGCCCATTCCAAGCGCATAGGCGAGCGTACCAGAGATAATCTGCGCCTCGTTCTGGTATGGAGTGACATAAATATCTGCCGCACCGATAAACTCCAACAGATCCTCATCGGCAACGAAACGATCATGAAAAACGATGTGATCCGAAACGCCGAGCTCCTTTGCGCGCATGTAAAGGCTGTTTCTGTAATCCTCCCCCTGTTCCATCTTGAGGTGCGGATGGGTGGCGCCTACCACCATATAGATAACCTGCGGGTGGGCCTTCACGATCTCCGGCAGGGCATCAATGACCACCTCAATGCCCTTGCCCGGCGAAAGCAGGCCGAAGGTCAGGATGATCTGCTTTCCGGATGCCCCGAACTTCTCCTTGTAGGTATCGGATTCGACAAACGGCACGTCAGGGATGCCGTGGTGTATGAGGACGATCTTCTCCTCCGGCACCTGGTAGATATCGCGCAGGAATTCGACTGAGCGTTCGCTCATCACCACCAGCCGGTCTGAGAACTCGGCAAGTTGCATCATGATGTGCCTATCCTGAAGGCTTGGATCCTTCAGGATCGTATGCAGAGTTGTGACCACCGGCATCTTGAGATCACGCAACAGCTCGATGATAAAGCTGCCCCGCTTGCCACCGAAAATGCCGTATTCATGCTGGAGACAGATCACATCCACCTGGTTAAGGTTGCATAAATCGGCCGCCAGGCTGTATTCGTTCAGTTGACTCTGGTTGATCTCGAAGCGCACCTGAGACGGGTAGGAATAACCCTCTGGCCGGTCGTTCATCGCGACCGTCCAACAGGCCTTGTCCGGTGCATTCAACGCGATGGATTCAAGCAGGTGGGTGGTGAACGTGGCGATACCACACTGTCGGGGGAGGTAATTGCCGATGAAAACGATGGACTTGAGAGCCTCCCACTCTGGTCTTGAGCCTGTCGTGCCGAAGTTATCCATAGACGCCTTTTTTAGCCTGTATCGTAGTTTTGCGAGCTTTCTTAGATTCTACACCATCGCTGCCGTCAAGAATTCGTCATGGGCACCGGTAATCCCGCGCAATCGAAGTCGATCCAGTTTCATGATGCGTTTGAGATGGGCAAACAGTACTTCGACTTTCTTTCTGTCTTTTCGGGATTGTTGGTACTCTGATGTTTCGGCGATAGCTCTGACCACATCATGCTTTACCGTTGGAAGAAGGAATATCGAGAGGGTGTCATCATGAAGAAATCAGACAAGAGTGTACTGGATACGGAAATGGCCCGTGAGCTGAAGCGCCTGAAGAAAATCGAAAAGGCCCATGAAACACTGCTCATGGAGCACGAGATTCTAAAAAAAGCATCCAGTACTGTTCGGATCGATTAAACCCTCAGAGATTAACCTCCTTCCAATAGGCGGTGGACCAATTCTCACCGTTGAACGCCTGTCTCGGGCCTTACCATTGCCGGTCCCTCCATAATTTTGAACTTTAGGCGACAACTCTCTTGAACTCAAGTTTCGGAGTTCAGTTTTTTATAGAGTCAATAAGTTACACGATTTGTGCTATGAAAATTCGTCAAATTGCAAAACTTTCCACATTTTTTTCTAATGCGCCGAGACATATCTTTGTAACTAACTGATATTATTGTGATTCCAGTGCTAAGCGAACTCCGAAACTTGAGTCTTGAAAAACGCCGCCTGCAGGGTCTCCCGGGTTGTCGCTTATTCCCAGTATCCAGCATGCCATCGTCTCCGACCTTGGGGAGGCAATGCAATTCTTGCCATACGCACTGCATTGTGTGGGCTTCCGATCACTTAACATCGTCGCCCCTCCCGTTCAAGAATGCTATCGAGGCTCTATCCGTTCAACTTTCGCTTACGACCTGCTGTCTTGGTCCCCCTGTGCTTAACCTTTGGGATCACTCCCGCCGGCCCGGGGTTCTCTATCCGGTGGCTGGCCTGCCTTGCCAGAGCAGGATCCACACCCGCTGGAATACGCGACCTTGCCCGGCCGCACTAAGCGCCATTCGGGTAGCGTCCCCTTTTCCCCCTGGCACTTTTGTCCCGATGCCGCCGTCATCAAGCAGCCCGGAGGCCATAAGATTGACTATGATTACTGCAAGGGTTGCGGTATCTGTGCCCGGGAATGTCCCAGCGGCCACATTGACATGACGGCGGAACCAGCCTGAAAACGGGGGTACATTGCCACCTGTCCACGGCCGTCTATACTAAGTCGTGCAGGCCGGATTCCACCAAAATTCGAGGCTGCGTCTGACAGACAAGGAGAAAAGACAATGGCATCGAAATCACCATCTGCCGGAGGCCATACTCCGGCAAAGAAGACTACCGCGAAAAAGGCCGCAGTGAGCAAGGCAGCCACAAAAAAGAGGGCTAGTGGTGGCGGTACGAAGAAGGTGCGCACAGCGCCGGGCAGCAAGAAATCACAGAGCATAACCACCGAAATTCGGCATCGGATGATCGCGGAAGCCGCCTTTTTAATCAGCGAACAACGCGGCTTCCAAGGTGATACGGCGATGGATGACTGGTTACAGGCGGAGGCTGAGGTGGATGCACGACTCTTAGGCAGCGTATGAAGTGAGTAGCTGGTAGCCGTGGGAGATAACAGGATCTAGAGTGGAGATGATCTTGTCAAAGACCCAGGGTGCGGAATGCAGGTTAAGCCGGGCGACAATGCAGTTGACTATCACCTTCTATTGACAGTCTGCCCACTGACTCCGAATGAACGCTGAAAACATCACCCCTGTTTGTGGAGCCGGACCGGCAGGTCTGGTCGCGGCCATCACGTTGGCCCGGGCAGGCCGGCGTGTGATCGTGTATGAACGCCACACCGAAGTCGGCAACCGTTTCCACGATGACCTGCAGGGGTTGGAAAACTGGACCACCGAGGGTGATGTGCTGGAAGAACTGGCCAGCTTTGGCGTGGAAGTCAATTTCACCGCTGCACCCTTCCACGAGGCGGTACTGTTCGATCCTGAGGGGCGGGAGCACGTGTACCAATCCCCGCACCCCATGGCCTACATCGTACACCGAGGCGCGGTCCCTGGCAGCCTGGACCTCGGACTCAGGGAACAAGCCCTGGCAGCAGGGGTGGAGATTCGCTTCCGTGAACCCTGCCGGCAATTGCCGAACGGCGGCATCGTGGCTGAAGGCCCCCATGGAGCCGATGCCATCGGAGTCGGCTATTTGTTTGACACCGACCGGGCCGATGGGGCCTTTGTCGCCCTGTCGGATGACCTGGCACCTCAGGGTTATGCCTATCTTCTGATCCAGGGAGGACGTGGCACCGTGATGTCCTGGCTCTACGATGACTTCCACCGTGATCGGGAATACCTGGAGCGCACGGTGGCATTCTTTCAACGCCACGCCGGGCTGGTGATGCATGATCCACGGCGCAAGATCGGAAGAGCGTCGTGTAGGGAAAGAGTGTAGATCTCGGTGGTCGCCGTATCATTAAAAAAAAAAAACCAACCCCCACCCACCCCCCCCCCCACCCCCCCCACCCACCCACCCCCCCGCACACTGCGCCCCTCACCTGCTTACACCGTCACCTCGTCTGCTTCCTCTTCGCTTCACACTTCTCTCCCGCACTCTCCCC
>CAJVYS010000029.1 GCA_913009875.1 uncultured Gammaproteobacteria bacterium
AGCCTGTGAGAGAGATAATCAAAACGAAAATTATTTATGCGCCGGAAGCCAATTAGTATGGGAAGGTCTATCGTCGCAGTTGCTTTATCAGTACTGATGTCGATCAGCGCAGTCTATGCGCATGATGATGCTAACTATATTTTTAATATTGCAGATCCTGGATTTGATATTACCTCGGATTTTGGTCCTCGATATACGACGGGCACTTTATTTCACAAAGCTATAGATTTTCGACGCACTGCCGGACAGTCTCTCCCATTGTTGGGGGATGGGATTGTCACCGACTTGCTGCGTGGGGGCAGCGGTTGGGTTGGTGCTGCCAACAGTGAAAATCCTTTGTTTCATATGCCCGATAGAAATACGCAATACAATGTGCGTGTTCTGGATAAAGATAGTAATCCAAGGTTGGACGGTTTTGTTGTTGGCCCTCAGGATACCAAAAGCAGTTTTGTGAGAGTTGAAGTTGATAGCAGAACGGCCTTAGATCTTGAGGAAGTCAGCATTTATGTGGACCAGGCGGTGACCGCGAACCTGATAAGACAGTTTAAACTGGGTGGCAACACTGAAGTGAAAAACTTTAATTATAATATCGATAGTAAAGCGCCCGTATTATCTTTGACGGTTACGCAGAATTAGCCTGATTTTTTGCAGGGTATGTTTCACGCATTAGGTTATGATCCCCCTGACCCGGGCTTGGATCATTAAGGAAGAGCCCATTAGCATCTCAGGGCAAAACCGTAGTTCGTCACTACATACCACGCACTACTTACCATCAGACTATTGCAAGTCTGGCGGTCACACCACGTATTTGTCAGGCTTTGATTGCGGGTGAGCATACCAACTCGGAACTGAGCAGGCTCACCCCATGCTACAGAAATCTGGTCTTTTGACTGCGCCTTGTAGTGTCCTCATGTGGTGAATCGTTGTTTTGTTCTCATTTCCCTCATCACATCAGTTCTGCCCACCCTGCGGGGGAAAAACCTCCCTTGTGCCAGCCGTCCCCCTCAAGGGATAATACGCCGCCTTTTCCGCCGTCACGCCAGTCAAGCTCTGAGCCATGAAACATCACCTCGAATCCCTGATCCAGTCCGCCGTCGAAACTCTGCAGGACGAGGGCGCGTTGCCCGCCGATCTGTCGGTGAAGATCCTCGTTGAGCGCACCCGCGACGCCAGCCACGGCGACTACGCCTGTAACATCGCCCTGATGCTGGCCAAGCCGGCGCGCTGCAAGCCGCGCGATCTGGCGGAAAAGCTCGTCGCCGCCCTGCCGGCCTCGGAGCAGGTGGCTAAGGTCGAGATCGCCGGGCCTGGCTTTATCAATTTCACCCTTACCGAGGCGACCGCTTATGCGGTGGTGGGCGCAGTGCTGGAGGCGGGCGAGGCCTACGGGCGCTCCGCTATCGGTGACGATAAACCGGTGCAGGTGGAATTCGTCTCCGCCAATCCCACCGGCCCACTGCACGTCGGCCACGGCCGTGGCGCGGCCTACGGCGCGGCGGTGGCGGACCTGCTGGCCGCAGTGGGCTTCAAGGTGCACCGCGAGTATTACGTCAACGATGCCGGGCGGCAGATGGACATTTTGGCGGTGAGCGTGTGGCTGCGTTATCTCGACCTGTGCGGCGAAAAACTGGCCTTCCCTGCCAACGGTTACAAAGGCGATTACGTGTGGGACATTGCCGCCGACCTGCACCGCGAGCACGGTGACGCCTATCGCCATGCCGCCGATATCGTGTTCAGCAACCTGCCCGCCGACGAGCCTGAGGGTGGCGACAAGGAGCAGTACATCGACGCCCTCGTCGGCCGTGCCAAAGAGCTGCTCGGCGAGATCGCCTATCGGCAGGTGTTCGACGCCGGTCTCAACAGCATCCTCGACGACATTCGCCGTGATCTCGAAGGTTTCGGCGTGGTTTACGAAGCGTGGTTCTCCGAACGCTCATTGACCGAAAGCGGCGCCGTCGGCCGCGCCATCGAGCACCTCAAGGCGGCGGGACAGCTGTATGAAAAGGGTGGTGCGTGGTGGTTCCGCTCCTCCGACTTCGGTGACGAAAAGGATCGCGTGGTGGTGCGCGACAACGGCCAGACGACCTATTTTGCTTCCGATATCGCCTACCATATGCAAAAGCTGGAGCGCGGCTTCGAGCGCGTTATCGACGTCTGGGGCGCCGATCACCATGGCTACGTGCCGCGCGTGAAGGCCGCACTCACCGCCCTCGGCGACGACGCTGACAGGCTGGACGTGCTGCTGGTACAGTTCGCCATTCTCTACCGCGGTAAGGAGAAGGTGCCCATGTCCACCCGCTCCGGCCAGTTCGTCACCCTGCGCGAGCTGCGTGCCGAGGTGGGCGATGACGCGGCGCGCTTCTTCTATGTGATGCGCAGGTGCGAGCAGCACATGGATTTCGACCTTGAGCTGGCCAAGTCACAGAGCAGCGATAACCCGGTGTATTACATTCAGTATGCCCATGCACGGGTCTGCAGCGTGTTGCGGCAGATGGGCGAAAAGGGCCTGGAACACGATGAAAAACAGGGGCTTGCCAGCCTGTCGCAACTCACGGAAGGACACGAGCAGGCACTGCTGACACGCCTTGCCCGCTATCCTGAAGTGCTGGAGGCGGCGGCGCTGAATCACGAGCCGCATCAGCTGGCTCACTTCCTGCGTGATCTGGCCAACGAGTTCCACACCTACTATAACGCGCACCAGTTTCTGGTCGGTGATGCGGTCTTGCGCGATGTGCGCCTGTGCCTGATCCGTGCCGTGCGCCAAGTGCTCGCCAATGGCCTCAATCTGCTGGGCGTGTCCGCGCCGGAGTCCATGTGACCCGCGACTACAAAAACACCCCCAAGCCCGGCGCGGCGCCGAAAAAGAAGAAAAAGGCCCCCGCGGCCACGCCCGGTTGGGTGTGGCTGCTGGCGGGTCTGGCCATCGGCCTGTTTGTCGCCCTGCTGGTCTATCTGAAGGACTTTTCAGCGTTGCCGGACAAGGCCGCGCCGGTGGTGGATCGGAGCCATTCTGCTGAGTCGGTGGAGAAGAAAGTGGTGCCGGAAAAGGCCCCCGAGGCTCACTCTCCGTTGCAAAAACCGCGCTTCGATTTCTACAACCTGCTGCCAGAGATGGAAGTGCTGATCCCGGATCAGGAGCTGGCTGCCGAGCGTGAAAAAGAGCCTGCGGAAAAGGTGGTTTACTACCTGCAGGCGGCCTCCTTCCGCCGCTTCGAGGAGGCCGACCGCATGCGCGCCCAGCTGGCCCTGATGAACGTCGAATCGCAGATCCAGCGCGTTACCGTCAATGACACCCAGACCTGGCACCGGGTGCGCATCGGCCCCTTCAAGAGTGCCCGCGTGATGGACAAGGTGCGTGGCCGCCTGCGTGCCGCGAACATCGACCCCATCGTGCTGAAGGTTAAAGCAAAATTAATCCGTTGAATTTAACTTGAACCCTCGGATTCAGGTTTAAGTTAAAAACTGACAGCTTTGCGATGGAACTGTCTTTTTTGGTCAGTTTCTGACGCTTTGTGACACCGGTCACGCTCTGGCATATCCCCCCCCTCCGCACGTCCTGATTGGTCCCCAAACCGGTAAATAAATGGCTCGCGCCGCCGCTATACAGACTAAGACAAACGATGACAAAGCCGCCCGCAGGGAGTACCCCACACGCCCCGGCTCGGTGTCGCCTAAAGCGCCTACTGTTGGTGCGGCTCTTGAAAAGGGCCGGCCATTCCCTGCAAGCCGCGCCTTGATCCGGGGCGTGTGGGGTGCTCTGAATGCGGTTTTGTCATCGCTTGTCTTAGTAGAACCTGAACCCTCGGATTCAGGTAGAAGACCTTCCTCCCCCTTTTCAGGATCGGAATATCAGGAACTCGTGGAATGAGCGCTGCCAAACAATTGCTGGATCACAAACTGTTGAAATCACTGTCGCCACTGTGCGATCTCAGTCCCGATATGCTCACCGAGCTGAATGCCAAGTCACGGGTTGAGCAGGTGGTCAAGGGCGCGACGATTTTCAAACGAGGGGACAGGGATCAGCGCACCCTGTATCTCATTTCCGGCAAGCTGGAATTGACCGATGCCAATGGCCGCTCGACGCTGTTGACGGCCAATTCTCCACAGGCCAGCAAGCCCCTCGATGGCGTCACTCCTCACAGGGTCACCGCGGTGGCCAAGACCGCTGTCACCCTGCTGAATATCGATACCAGCCTGCTGGAGATGCTCCTCAACTGGGGGCAGAAGCAGGGCTATCAGGTGTCGAATATCGAAACAGAGCAAGAAGAGGAAGAGGACTGGATGAGCCGCTTCCTGCAGTCCAAGGTGTTCCTCAAGCTGCGCGCCGAAAACATCCAGGCCATGATGATGCGTATGGAAGAGGTGGTCATGCGCGCCGGCGACGTAGTAATCAACCAGGGAGACACGGACGATAATTACTACATCATCGCCAAGGGCCGTGCCCGCGTGGCGCGCAAGGTCTCACCGGATGCGCCGTCCATGAAGCTGGCCATCCTTGGTGCCGGTACCGGCTTTGGCGAAGAGGCGCTGATCAGCAATGGCAGCCGTAACGCCACCGTCACCATGGAAGAGGATGGCCGCCTGATGCGGCTGTCGAAAGAGGATTTCATCAGTCTGCTCGTGACCCCTGTGCTGCAGTACCTGCCTTACGAAAAAGCCAGGGCCATGCAAAGCGTGGACGTGGAATGGCTGGATGTGCGCAAGCTCAGTGAATATTCCCGTGGCAGCCTGCCCGGGGCGCGCAACATGTCGCTGGCGGAGTTGCGCCTCGGTCTGCGCAAGCTCAACAAACTGCACAAATATATCGTTTTCAGCAACCATACCCATCGTGCCGCCGCCGCGGTGTTTTTGCTGAATCAACAGGGGCTGGATGCCTTCGTCCTCAGCGACGGCCTGACCGCTGTGCCGCGCGCGGATCTGGTCGAATCCGTCAGCGCCAAGCCAGAATCTCTGCCGGAGCATACCGCCCCGGACAATGTCGTTGCCCTGCCCGGGGCGCCGGCTGCCAGCGCTGAAAGTGACGGCCGCGTTGAGGCCTTGATGAGCAAGGCGAAGACCCGTGTGCAGCAGGAAATGCGCCGCACCCAGGCCGCCGAGGAAGCGCGCAAAAAGGCACAGACCGAAGTGGCGCGACTGAAGGCCGAGGCCGACGCGGTGCGCAAAAAGGCCGAGGAGCAGGCACGGGTGGCGGCCGATCGGGCGCGTTCCGAAGCCGAACGCCAGGCCGCCCAGCAACGTGCCGAGGCGATGGCAAAGCAGCAGGCCGAGACCGAGGCCGCCGCACAGCGTGCCGAGGTAGAAGCGGCACGCGCGGAGGTGGCCGAACAGGCCCGCCTGCAGGCTGAGTCCGAAATTGAAAGACTCAAACAGGAATCCACCAACGCCCGTGGTGAAGTGGAAGAGCAGATCCGCCGCAGTGCGGAACAGGTCAGACAGGAGACCGAAAAAGAAATTATCCGCCTCAAGGCCGAGGCGGAGTTGGCCCGCCGCCGTGCCGAGGAGCAGGCGTCTGTGGCCGCCGACAAGGCGCGCTCCGAGGCCGAGCGTGAACTGGCGCGACAGCGTGCCGAGGCCATGGCCAGACAGCAGGACGAAGTGGAAAAGGCCCTGAAAACAGCCGAGCAGGAGGCCACGCGCGCCCAACAGGCCGAGGAGGCCCGTCGTCAGGCCGAAGAAGAGATGGAACGCATGCGCCTGTCGGCGGAAGAGACTCAGCGGCAGATGGAAGAGCAGGCGCATTTGGCTGCGGATCAGGCCCGCTCCGAGGCCGAGCGGGATGCGGCGAGAATGCGTGCCGAAGAGTTGGCCATCAAGCAGGCCGAGATCGAGGCGGTGATGGAAAAGGCCGACTCTGAGGCCGCGCGTGCCAGTGCGGCGGAAGAGGCCAAGGCGCGCGCCGAAACCGAGGTGGCACGTCTCAAGTCTGAGGCGGAAGCGGCACGCATCCAGGCCGAACAACAGGCACGGGTGGCTGCGGATCAGGCCCGCTCCGAGGCGGAGCGTGAAGCGGCGCGCATCCGTGCCGAGGAAATGGCCCGTCAGCAGGCGAAAATTGAAGGCATGGCGTGCCGTGCCGAAGAAGAGAGCCTGCGTGCACAACAGGCCGAAGAGGCTCGCCAGCGTGCTGAGGCAGAGATTGAATGCCTGAAGGTCGACGCCGAAGTGGCGCGTATGCAGGTGGAAGAGCAGGTTCAGCGCGTGGCCGATGCGGCGCGTAGTGAGGCCGAGCGAGAGGCGGCCCGTGCCAAGGCGGCCGAAGAGGCGCGCCTGCAGGCCGAGGCCGAGCTGGACAAGCTGGCGCAGGAGGCCGAACAGGCACGCCTACAGGCCGAGGTGCAAGCCCGCATGGCCGCCGACCAGGCGCGTTCCGAGGCTGAACGTGAAGCGGCGCGGATTCGTGCCGAGGCGTTGGCCCAGCAGCAGGTTGAACTGGAGGCGATGGCCAGCCGCGCGGAAGAAGAGGCGCTGCGCGCCCAGGCCGCCGATGAGGCCCGTCAACGTGCTGAACGGGAGATTGCCCTGCGTCAGGAAGCGGCTGATGAGGCCGCCCGCAAGGCCGCCGATGAGGCGCGGCGGGCGCAGGAGGCCGAACAGGCCCGTCAGGCGATGGAGGAGGAGCTGGCCAGCATGCGCGCCGAGGCGGAAGCCGCCCGGGCGCAGGTGGAGCGACAGGCCCGCCTGTTTGCCGCTGCCCAGCGCCTGGAGGCGGAAGAGGCCGCCGGCATGGCTGAGCAAAAAACCGAGGAGACAACGGCCCGGGCAGAGGTCGAACAGGCGCAAGAGGCATTGGCTCAGCAGAAAGAGCAGTTGCAGCAACAGGAGGCCGAAGCCGGACTGGCGCGTATCAAACTGGCCCAGGCGGAAGCGGCGCGGGCCCAGCAGGAGGAACTGGCCCGTCTGCAGCGTGAGGAGGCCGAGCGGGTGCGTGCTGAAGGTGAGGCGATCCGTCAGCGTCTGGAACAGGAGGCGATGCAGCGTAAACGCGAGGTGGAAGAGGCTGCGCGTATTGCACGCGAGGAGGCCGAACGCTCCAGGGAGGCCGCCGAAGAGATGCGGCTTCAGGCCGAAAAGGAAATCAAGCGTCTCAAGGCAGAGGCCGAGGCGGCGCGGTTTCAGGCCGAAATCGAGATCAAGCGCTCGATTGCCCAGGCCCGTAAAGAGGCGGGGCAGAAGCAGGTCAAGGCCCGGGCGGTGGAAAAGGCACGGCATGCGGCGGAGTCTGCCCGGCGTCGCAAGCAGGTGGATCAGCAGCGGGTACAGCGGCAGCGCGAGGCGCGCGAACAGGCGCTGGACAGCCTCGGTGAAGGGGGGCTGGATGACTTTTTGTCGGAGAACCAGTCAGCCGGTAATGGACTGGATGCGAGTAGTGATGAGGTGCTGCTTTCCTCGACGTCATCGGCGGACCAGGCACCGGATCGGAGCAATCTGATCGATGAGGCCGAGGTGATGCGGGTGGAGCCGCAGGCGCGAAAGCGTGCCTGGGTCTCGGATGAGTTCATCTGGGAGGCTACCCTGGGTTATCGCAAGGATCCGAACGTCGAGGCCGTGGGTTCACCCGCGAATGACGTGGGTATCGAGGAAGCCGAGCCTACACCCGTTCCGACAGAGGAATCCAAGACGGTACCGGGGACAGTGTCGGGAGATGAGCCGGCAAAATTTTCTTCGTTGGACATAGATCGTAATATCCGTCCACAGGCGATCAAACCCAGCGGTAAACCGGCGCGAAAAGGTTTGGGCAAGGGCCGTTGGGGCCTGATTGCGCTGGTGGTGGGCGTGGTGCTGGCGGCCGGTGCAGGCTACGTTGTGATTAACAGTGATGCATCGCCTGAGCTGAAACGGCTAATGGGCAAGGGGGCCGAATCCCTGGGCGCCATCGAGGATAAAGTCTCGTCTACCCTGTCGACCTGGAAAGATGGGGAGGGGGAGATAGAGAGCGATAAAAAGGGTGGTAATGAGACAGCCGCTGCCGTGGCACCACAGGCGGCAGACAGTGAAGAGAAGATGGTCAAGCTACGGCAGCGGCTGGAAACAATCCGTACCGAGGCCGAGCAGAAAGCACGTGAACAGGCACTGCAGGCGGCCCGGCGTGAGGCGGAGCTGTCACTGGGCCAGTCCGCCGGGGCGGTGGCCGTCGGTACGCCGGTGTTGCAGACGCCGGTCACGGATGAGGCGAGCCTGCAGGATGTCATGCAGGCGCTGGAGGCGGAGGCGGTGGTGACGGAAGATCGGCTGAGTGAGCCTGAGCCGGGTGCGACTTCTGAAGCCGGTGTGATCGCCGATGCGCCTCCAGTGGCGGAGGACTCCGCACCCTCCGAGACAACGGAATCTCAGGTGTTCACGCCGGTTTCCGAGGTGGTGGAGGATGTGGCCCCGCAGACTACGGCTCATGAAGTGAGTGATGATGCCGTTGTCGGTGATCGGATGGAAGGCCGCCCGGATGCCGATGTGTCTGCCCCGACGGCGGAGCCCGTCAGCGAGGTGCCGGAGGCAGCCCCGGCCAATGCCGTGAGCGAAGTCAGTCGTGGTGATATCCCGGTGATAGGGGTGGTGGTCGTGGAGACCGTCGCGGAAGCCGCACCTGTCCCGGATGAGCCCGCCTTGGCAGATCAGGCAGCGGCGCCAGTCGTCGAAGAAGAGGTGGTGGAGACGGAGCTGGAATTCGCTCCGTAATAACCTGCACACCGATTACCCGACGTTCCTTAGTCAGCGTCTGCGGATTTGCCGTGGAGCTTGTCCTCGCCCAGGCATTCGAAGATCTTGCCGAAGAAGGCGCCGCGGTCGATGGGCTTGCTGATAAAGCCGTTGGCACCCGCCTTGCGACCCCACATCTGCTCGGTGGTCTGCTGTTCCCCGCTGACGATGATAATCGGGGTGTCTGCGGTCATGGGTTCCTGGCGTAGCTGGCGCGTGGCCTGATAACCATTGATGCCCGGCATCACCACATCCATCAGGATCAGATCCGGCCGTTCGGCCTTGGCCATGCTCACTCCGGCATCTCCATTCATGGCGGTGATCACCCTGAAGCCCGCCTGGGTGAGTACCTTGGTGAATGCGGCGATGACGGTCGGTGAATCATCCACCACCAGAATAGTGACATCGTAGCCGTTACTTGGCCGTGGCCGTTCGCGGCGTTCCTTGATGGCGTCTGCGGCGCTGCTGCGTTTGAACAGGTTTTTGAACGAAAATCGGCGCATCGACGAATATCCCTTGATAGTGTTTGGGGCACAACTTTCTAATATTAACGGCTTGTGATCTTCAAATATATATCGTATTACCGCTGTGAAAGTTGGGGCTTGTTTTCCCTGCCAGGGAACTACACTGATATCATTGGGGCTTCTCCGCTGTTTTCAGGGATTTCATGCAAGCATCCTTTGAGTTTTCCTCTATCGGCGTGATCCACTCCTGTTTCAAGCAGAAATTTGGTATCCCGCGTCAGCCCGGCCTGGTCACGGAGGCGCAGGCCTCACTGGAGTTATTGCCCCCCTATGATTGCGCGGAGGCATTGGCGGAGCTGGAGGGGTTTTCACATCTGTGGATCGTCTTCGTGTTTCATCAGTCTCTGCGTGATGGCTGGCGACCCACGGTGCGGCCCCCGCGCCTGGGGGGCAATCGCCGCATCGGCGTATTCGCCTCGCGCTCGCCATTTCGTCCCAACCCCATCGGCCTGTCTGCCGTGAGTCTGCAGGGCATTGTCGAGCAGGATGGCAAGCGGCTGCTGAAGCTGGGTGGCATCGATCTGCTGGACGGCACCCCGGTGCTGGATATCAAGCCCTATCTGCCCTATGGCGATGCCATTGCCGATGCCCGTGCGGGTTATGCACAGGCCGCGCCGCGGGCATCGTTGTCGGTGGCCTTTAGCCCCGAGGCCGAGGCGCAGATACAGGCGGCAGAGGTGGGTTATCCCGGCTTGCAACGCTTGATTGAGCAAGTGCTGGCGGCCGATCCCCGGCCCGCTTATCAGGCGGGCAAGCCGCAACGGCGTCAATTTGGCATGTGCCTCTGGGACTATGATGTGCAGTGGGAAATGGTGGATGGCGGGGTGCGGGTGACGGGGCTTGTCTTGCGGCCGCTGGATGAGACTCCCTGAGAGCCTTTGCGAAATGGCTACGCTTGGACATTTTGTTCAAGGATTTGCAATACCTTGTCGATGATATAACCGATGAGCATTTTTTTATTTTACCCTAACTTGGGGGGCGCAGGGGCTATGCCCCGCTGTTTCTATTTTGTCAAAAAATGACGCGATGACAGCGGATGTCAGTGTGCTCCTGGGGCGGCATGTGCCACCGGTGCTGGACAACCCGGATGGCCAGCTGCCCGCCGGGATCGCCTTTTTTCTGCGCCACGATACCGACGCGGCGCAGATTTCCCTGCTCGGGTATTCCGGTGCGGCCTTCAGGCCCGAAGGCTATTTTCATCTTGCCGTAAAGCAGGCGGTGATGCTGCCGGGTCTGTTTGGCAGCTGCGGGGCCGGCATGCCGCTTTCCCTGTCCGCCAATGCGCTGATGGAAAAGAATATTTTTCAGCGTGAATTCGGCGTGAGCCATTTTGCCGCCGCCAGCCTTCGCCTCGATGGACGTTCACTGGGTGCCCTGATGGTCGGTCGCACGGAGCAGGAATCGCCATTCAGCCCGCAGGAAATTACCGCCCTGGAGGCCTCGGCCCACCGGCTGGAGGATTTGCTGCAAGAGGATTTTTGCGCCGAAAAACACCGTCGCTCGCAGGAGCGCTTTCGCTTGCTCAATGAGCTGGTTTCCAATCCCATCGTGGTGCTGGATAGTGATCTGAAGATCCGTGAGGTCAATCGGGCCACGGCGGATCTGCTGGGCATGAGCGCGGAAGACTTGCCCGGTTGTGGTATCGAGGCCTTTTTTGCCGATGGTGGCCGTCAGTTGCAGACGCTGCGTGACATCGAGCGTGACGGCGCGACCTTCTTCGAAGCCACCGTGCAGCACCCTGATGGCGCCCTGCTGTATGTAGATGTACATGCCAATCTGATCACCCTGGGTGACGAGCCCATGATCAAGGTATTCCTGCGTGATATCAGTGCGCGCAAGCAGGCCGAAGAGGATCTGCAACGAACCCATCAACATGTACGGCATATTCTTGAGTCTACCAATGATGCTTACGTGGCCATTGACGATGACTGGAATATCACCTATTTCAACGCCCGTGCCGAAGACTTGTTTCAGGTGTCGCGTGCGCAGATGCTGGGGCACAGTCTGTGGGATCAGCTACCGGAGTTTGCCAGTTCCTGTTACAAGAAATTCCATCATTCGCGCAATAGCGACAAGATGCTGCAATTTGAAGGTTACTATCCCCCGTTAGACCGCTGGGTGGAGACCCACACCTATCCCCACCCGGATGGCCTGTCGATCTTTTTTCGCGATATCACCGAGCGCCGTCGGGCGGAGCTGATGTTGCGGGACAGCGAGCGGCACCTGCGTACTATTCTCGACAATATGATGGACGGTGTTATCTCGGTGGATTCACTGGGATGTATTGAAACCTTCAACCCGATGGCGGAACAGCTCACGGGCTATAGCGCCGAAGAAGTTATCGGCATCAATGTCAGTATTCTGGCACCGGGTATTCAGAGTGAAAAACACGACAAGTTTGTTCGCTGCTATCTTGCGAATGGGCACTCGGACCTCGTCGGTCAGCGTAGTGAGCTGGCTATATACCGCAAGGATGGCAGCGTATTTCCCGCCGAGGTTTCTCTGAGTGAAATGCGCCTCGGCAGCAAGCGGAGTTTTATTGCGACGCTGCGGGACGTTACGGAGAAAAAGCGTGTCGAGGCAGAGCTGCAACGCCACCGCGAACATCTTGAGGAGCGGGTGCGTGAGCGCACCGCTGAGTTGATGGTGGTGCGCGATCAGGCCGAACAGGCCAATCGCGCCAAGAGCGCCTTTCTGGCTAACATGAGTCATGAGTTGCGCACACCGCTGAATGCCATCATCGGCTATAGCGAATTGCTGCAGGATGAAGCCGGGGAGCGGGGGCTGCAGGAGATGCGTGAAGACCTCGGCCGCATTCATCAGGCCGGCGATCACCTTCTCAAGCTGATTAATAGCGTGCTGGATCTGTCGAAGATTGAGGCCGGCAAGCATGTTATGAACCTGGAAAGGTTCAGTGTCTCGGGACTGGTACAGGAGTGCCTGTCGACCCTGCAGCCACTGCTGGAAAAAAATCACACCCAGCTGGAATACCTCTGCGCCGGGGATGTGGGCGAGATGTTGGCCGATAACCTGAGGGTGCGCCAGTCACTGCTCAACCTGCTTAGCAATGCCATCAAGTTTACCCGTGATGGCCGGGTAACGCTGGAGGTGTTCCGAGAGGTGGAGGTTCAGGCGGGGAGTGAAAAGCCCTGCCTGCTCTTCGTCGTCACCGACACCGGTATCGGCATCAGTGAAGAACAGATCGGCGTGTTGTTCCAGAGTTTCCATCAGGCCGATAACACCATCTCATCGCAATACGGCGGCAGCGGCCTGGGGCTGGCCATCAGTCGCAGCCTGTGCCGGCTGATGGGCGGTGACATCACCGTCAGCAGCCGCCTCGGCGAGGGCTCCCGCTTTGAAATGCGCCTGCCGGAAGTAGTGGAAAGCGAATCCCCGCACGATTGACCCCGCCTGATCTGCGCCGCGCACGGAGCGGCGTCATGCCTTACAATGCCCCCTTAGTGTAGTGTCCCGGATAAACTGCACATTCAGAGCTCCTCAAATTTGTTGCAGCTAGCCCGGATGTTTCATAAACCTGCTTTGCAGAGTGTAGGTTGGGCAAAGCGTAGCGTGCCCAACGTTTCCGTGCCTCTCTACGGGCTGAACGAAAATCTCTCCGGGAAATTCCGGATTCCGGTGAAATATCCGGGCTAGTGACATTAATGCAGAGAAACGACCATGCTTTCCCGACTGTTCGCCCCCAAGTGGAAACACCCTAAGCCCGCCGTTCGCCAAGAGGCCATCAACGGCCTGCCGGATGATGCCCAGGCTGTTTTCCGGCAGGTGGCGGAAGAAGATACGGATGCCGTCATCCGTCGTCTGGCCCTGCGCCGCCTGTGCGATCTTCAGCGAGTTCAGACGCTGTGCGCGAAGGCCGGCAGTGCTGCCGACCGTCATACTGCCGAACAGCACCTGGCCCATCTGCTGGCCGGCAAACTGGCACATGGCCCGTCGCTGGCAGAGCGCTGGCAGTTTCTCGAAGGGCTGTCCGACGCACACTGGTTCGAGCGCATGTTGAAAGAGGGGCAGGAGTCCGAGCTGCGCCGGCAGGCGCTGCAGCGGGTGAGCCGCCAATCCCTGTTGGGTGATGTAGCCCTGACGGATGACGATGCATCGGTGCGTCACGGCGCGGCGCTGAAGCTCGTCCAGCGCTCCACTCTGGAGCGTGTCGCCAAAGGCGCCCGTCGGCATGACAAGCGGGTGTACCAGTGCGTGCGGGATGCACTGGCAGTCCTGGACGCCGCTGACAGCCGGCCGCGGGAAATGCGCGCCCAGGCCGGCAAGCTGAATGTCCAGCTGCAGGCCCTGCTGAAGGCCGCGCAGGGCAGTGACGACTGGGGGCGTATCGAGAGCTCGATGCGTGGCCTGCAGCGTCAATGGACAGAGCTGGATCTGTCACTTTTGCTGCAGGCCGAGGTAGAGGCCTTTCAGCAAGGCATCGACCGGTTTGAATTTGCCCTGCAAGACTGGCGGGAACGTGAGCAACAACAGGCCCGCGAGCATGCCCTTCGGCAGGCGAAACTGGCGCAGGCCGAGACCATCTGTGCACAGCTGGCGTCTCTGCTTGAGGCGCTGTGCAGCGAGGGGCGGGTGCGCGACGTGGTGACGGTAAACCAGGTCAGCGATGTCTGCGCCCACAGCTGGCGCGAGCTGGATTTGCCCGATGATCGTGACGGCCAGGCACTGGCTTCGCGCTACGATACTCTGCAGGCCGCGCTGGCGCAGGTGCTGGACGATGAAACCCTGTTGGCCGTGCTGGCCCCACGGCTTGATGCCTTGCAGCAAGCCGTGCAGGCCCTGTTGTCGGAAAAACGCGTCACCGAGGCGGCGTTGCGCAAGCTGGAAAGGCAATGGCAGGCATTGCCGCGTCCCGTCCAACTGGCTCTGGATAGCCCGCAGGCGACCGCCATTGGCGAGGGTCTGCACACCTTGCAGGAACGGCTGCAACGGCAACGGCAACAGCAGCAGGCAGACTGTGAGGCGTTGCAGGAAATGGTCGCCCGACTGGAGCAGCACCTGCGCGAACAGACCTACAAGCCCGCCTTCGTGTTGGCGCAAAAGGCGCAGCAAGTACTGGATTCACTGGATGTCGACATGCAGCGCAAGCTGGATAAATCCTCCGTGTTGAAGCGCCTGCACAAGGTGCAGGCCCTGTTACGGGAAATGCGCGACTGGCGAGCCTTCGCCAATGCGCCGGTGATGGAACAGCTGTGCGACGACATGGCGCGGCTGGCCGACGAGGTTGAGGCTGGCGGTGACGTTGATTTCAGTGATTGCGCCGCCCGCGTGCGCAGCGCCCGCGCCGAGTGGAAAAAGATGACCGAGGCGCAGGGCGCCGTGCCCAAGGCCCTGTGGCGGCGTTTCGATGCTGCCTGCAGCCGCGCCTATGCCCCCTGTCAGGTCTATTTCGAGACCCAGGGCGCACAGCGTGACGAAAACCTCCAGCGCCGCCAGGCCGTGTGCGAGGGGCTGGAGGACTACGCCCTCAAGGTCGGCACCCAGGCGGTGGACGACGCCAACTGGGCGGCCCTGGAACAGATCATCAAGACCGCGGATCGCGAATGGCGTACCCTCGGCGCGGTGCCGCGGCAGCAGCAAAAGGCCATCAACCGGCGCTTCCGCAAGGTGATGGACCGTCTGCGCGCCCTGGCCCGCAAACACCGCGAGCACAATCGTGCGGAAAAGGCCGAACGGGTGAGGCAGGCCGAGCAGCTGTCGCAGCGCCTGAATGAGGGCCGTGAGGAACTGCCAGTGGCGCTGGAGAAGGCCAAGGCGCTGCAGGCCGAGTGGAAGCAGATCGGCCCGGCCAGCAAGGATGGCGAGCTGTGGCGACGGTTTCACGCCGCCTGTGATGCCATCTTCGCCGAGCGCAAGCGTGAACGGGCGGCCCACAACGAGGCCATTCATGAGCAGGTGCGGATTCGCCAGCAGATCTGTGAGCAGATCGAGCAGGCGGCCGCCAGCCAGGGCGATGACTTCCGCCAGGCGCGGCACGCCGTGGGTGAGGTGAATACCCAATGGCAGGCGGCGGGGCATCTGCCGAAGCGGGAAATGGACCGTCTCGAACGTCGCTATCGCGCCGCCAATGGGAAATTTGAAAAACGCCTGCAGGCCGAGCGGCAGGTGCAACACCAGCAAGCGCAGCAGTGTCTGCGCGACAAGGCGGTGCTGTGCCAGTCACTGGAATGGCTGGCCGATCGGCAACTCGCCGCTGGCCGGGACGTGGTGCAGCTGGCGGCCGAGCGTGAGGCCCTGAGCCGCCGGTTCGAGGCCCTGGGTGAGGTGCACGGCGCCATGGGCAAGGGCATCGCCATCCGCTACCGGCGGGCGCTCGTCTGGCTGGATCGGCTGGTGGATGAGGACGCCGATCTGCCGGCATTGCAGGCCGAGCTGGCCGCCGAACGTGAGACCGCAACGCAGCATCGGCTGGAGCTGTGTCTGCAACTGGAAATAGCGGCCGGGGTGGAATCGCCACCGGCCTATCGCGAGGCGCGTCTGGCCTATCAGGTGGCACTCCTCGCCGAGCAGATGAAAAGCGGCCTGCATCCCTCTCTGGATGAGCAGCTGCAAAGCCTGAGCCTGGACTGGTATGCCACAGCGGCCGCCGATGAGTCCCGCAGCGCCGATGTCAGCGAGCGCTTCGGGTCCCTGTTGCAGACCGCTGGAGGCCGCAAGGCCGGCGCGTAGGAGCGGACCCTTGGGCCGCGATGGTTTTGCCACCGAGCGCAAGTTTGCTCAGGAACAGGGAATTCTTGTGGGAGCGGCTTCAGCCGCGAATATTAGCTGGTTTTATTCGCGGCTGAAGCCGCTCCCACGGACTTGTTGTTTCCCCGCCAGACCGTAGCTTGGAGTGAGCGTGAGTGAACTCCGACGGTCGCGATCTGTTGGGCATCTTTGCTCAGCTCAACTACTGAAATCAGCGAACGGTTTGAGTCTGTGTTGCAGACCGCCGCAAACCGCAAGGCCGGCGCGTAGGAGCGGACCCCTGGGCCGCGATTGGCCCGGGCGGGAAACCCTTCGCGGCCCAAGGGTCCGCTCCTACAGGTTTTTTCAAATCAGCAGCAACCGCCACCGGGCTTGACCGCCTCGATGGTGGCGGAGAGCACATAGTCTTCCACCCCACGGCCCGGCGCCCAGTCCTTGATGAAATCGCGTGATTCGTCCTTAGGGGCAATGCGCACGTTACAGAAGCCGGCATCAACGATCATGCGTTCGAGGTCGTCGATGAGTTCTGCGCCGGCCATACAGCCCGCATGTAGCTGCGGATCGTTCTTCATTTCATCCGGCATCTCGGCACTGGCCACCACGTCGGAGATGGCCAGCCGACCACCGGGCTTGAGAATGCGGAAGGCGTCGGCGAATACCTGTGCCTTGTTGGGCGAGAGGTTGATGACGCAGTTGGAGATGATGACGTCGATGCTGTTGTCGGCCACCGGCAGGTGTTCGATCTCGCCGAGGCGGAATTCCACCTGCGTGTACTGGCCCTTGTCGGCATTGGCGCGCGCCTTGCTGAGCATGGTGGGGGTCATATCGATGCCGATGACGTGGCCGGATTTGCCCACTTCCTGTGCGGCGAGAAAGGCATCGAAGCCGCCGCCGCTGCCCAGATCCACCACCGTTTCGCCGGGCTTGAGACTGGCGATGGCGCGCGGGTTGCCGCAGCCCAGGCCCATGTCGGCGCCCTCCGGTGCCTGCTGCAGGTCGTCTTCCGAATAGCCCAGGCGGGTGGAGATGAGGGTGTTGATGGCATCGTCGTCGGATACACCGCAGCAGCTGGATTCGACGCCGCAGCAGTCGCCTTCATTGCTGGCCTCGGCTACCTGTGCGTAGCTGTTGCGCACATTTTGGCGGATGTCGTCGTGGATTTTTTGCGTCATGCGGGTCTCCGTAAAGCGGTTGTCGGGCGGGTAATTGGGTTGTGGGAGCGGCTTCAGCCGCGAAGACTGCTGAAATTGTCCTTCGCGGCTGAAGCCGCTCCCACGGACTTGTCGTTTTCCCTTTGGTCATTGCGGGAATGGTTTCGGGGCGATTATAAATCACCCGGGTCCCCATTGGCTGCGGGTTAGACGTGTAAACCCGACAAATGTTGCACACGGTGATGTCCGCACCCGCCGCTTACGCGTAGAATGCGCGCTTCGCATTTTTGTTCCTTTGTCACCCACCGAGTATTCCATGTCCGATCTCAATCCCCGCCAGAAAGAGGCGGTGCGCTATATCGACGGCCCGTTGCTGGTGCTGGCCGGCGCCGGTTCCGGCAAGACCCGCGTGATCACGCAGAAGATCGTGCACCTGGTAAAGCGGTGTGATCTCAAGGGTTTTCACATCGCCGCCCTGACCTTCACCAACAAGGCGGCGCGCGAGATGCAGTCACGCCTGGCCGATCAGTTGGAGGCCAAGTACCGCCGTGGCATGCGCATCTCCACCTTTCACAACCTTGGCCTGAATATTCTCAAACGTGAGCATGCCCACGTCGGCCTCAAGCCCGGTTTTTCCATCTACGATGCACAGGATGTGCAGCAGTTGATCAAAGAGCTGATGCGCCGTGCCTTTGATGGCGATGATCAGGCCAGCGAGATGCAATGGCAGATTTCCGCCTGGAAGAATGACCGCATCAGTCCCGAGCGGGCACAGCTTGAGGCCAATGGCGACCCGAAGCAGGTGGCGGCTTCGGTGTTGTACGAGGCCTACAACCGCACCCTGCGTGCCTACAATGCGGTGGATTTCGACGACCTCATCGGCCTGCCCGTGGAGCTGTTCGACGCGCAGCCCGAGGTACTGGAGCACTGGCAGAACCGTATTCGCTACCTGCTGGTGGATGAATATCAGGACACCAACGCCACCCAGTATCGGCTGGTGCAACAAATCGTTAGCGTACGCGGGGCCTTTACCGTGGTGGGCGATGACGACCAGTCCATCTATGCCTGGCGTGGCGCGCAGCCGGAGAACCTGGCGCTGTTGTCGGAGGACTTTGCGACCCTGAAGGTCATCAAGCTGGAACAGAACTACCGCTCCGCCGGGCGCATCCTCAAGGCGGCAAATAAGCTCATTGGCAATAATCCGCACGTGTTTGAAAAACGCCTGTGGTCGGAGCTGGGCTACGGTGATCCGCTCAAGGTGATCCAGGCCAAGAACGAGGATCACGAGGCGGAGCAGGTGGTGTCACGTCTGCTGGCGCACAAGTTTCAGAGCGGCGGGCGCTTCTGCGACTATGCGATTCTGTATCGCGGCAACCACCAGTCGCGCCTGTTCGAGCGCGCCCTGCGCGAGAGCCAGATTCCCTACAAGATCTCCGGCGGCACTTCTTTCTTCGCCTATCAGGAGGTGAAGGACGTCATGGCTTACCTGCGCCTGCTGGTGAACGATGATGACGACAACGCCTTCGTGCGCGTCATCAACACCCCGCGCCGTGAGATCGGCCCCACCACGCTGGAGAAACTGGCGGGCTACGCCACCGGGCGCGGCATCAGTCTGTGTGCGGCGGCCTACGAGCTGGGGCTGGAGACGGTACTGCCGGAGCGCGCCGTGAGCCGCCTGCGCGAATTCGTCGAATGGCTGGCGGACAAGTCAGATCAGGCCCAACGCGGCGATCCGCTGGAGGCGGTGAAGAGTCTGGTCAACGACATTCGCTACGAAGAGTGGCTGCTGGACACCTGCAACGACCCCAAGACCGCCGAGCGGCGTATGGGCAATGTGCACGAGTTGCTGACCTGGCTGGGGCGCATGGCCGAACAGGAGGGCGATGGTGCCAGCCTGTCTGATCTGGTGTCACGCATGACCCTGATGGACATCCTCGAGCGCAACGAGGAAGAGCAGCGCGATGACTGTGTGGCGCTGATGACCCTGCACGCCGCCAAGGGGCTGGAGTTTCCGCATGTCTTCATGGTCGGCGTGGAGGAGCAGCTGCTGCCGCATCACTCCAGTCTGGACGAGGACAACGTCGAAGAGGAGCGCCGTCTGTGCTACGTGGGTATCACCCGCGCACAGAAGACCCTGACCTTCAGCATGGCCCTGCGGCGGCGCAAGCACGGCGAGGTGATGGACTGCGAGCCCAGCCGTTTTCTCGGCGAGCTGCCGGAGGATGACCTGGTCTGGGAGGGTGGCGGGCAGCAGGTTGATCCGGAAGAGCGCCAGACCCGCGGCAAGGCGCATCTGGCCAATCTGCGCGACATGCTCAATTAATAACCTGATTGTTTTGCTGGTTAATTGAACGGCCCGTTCTATCTATTTGGGTGGATGCAACGAATTGTTGCAAACATGAGGAATATGCCTTTTCCACTTCTTTCTCTCAGGCCCGTCAGCGATGGCCGTAAAATCCTTTATATTCCGCATGATGACTGAGGTCAGCGGGTAAGCGGTGCTGTTGGGCTGCACATTCTTCTTTTTGATAAGCATGGTATGAATTCTGCTTAACAGCTGGACAGCAATAGCGATTCTGATGGGAGAAATAATGATGACGAAAAATAAAACGTTAATGGCGACCCGTAGTGCCCGCCTGCGTTTATCCTGCGTGGCCGTGGCGGCGGCAGTCCTGGTGCCCGCGGCCTCCTTTGCTGCCGTCCCCCTGGGCGCTGGCGAAAAGGTCAAGCTGTATGGCGATATGCGCATTCGTACCGAGACGGACAAGAGTGAAAAGCAGGATGGCACCGATCGTAACCGTACCCGCCTGCGTTACCGGGCCCGCCTCGGGGTAGCGTTCCAGCCCAATGACAACTGGTCGGCCAAGATACGTCTGGCCACCACCAGCAGCCAAAACTCACCCCATGTCACCTTTGCCACCGTCGGTAAGACGGCGGATCTGAGTATTGGTGTCGATACAGCCCTGATTGCCTATACGGGTATCAGTAACCTGACCCTGGTTGCCGGCAAGACACCGCTCAATTTCTGGAAGCAGAACGAGGTGTTTCTGGATGACGATATCCACCCGGAAGGCCTTGCCGCCGTGTACAAGGCCGGCCCCGTCACCCTGAATGCCGCCTATGCCTATCTCAGCGCGGGCACTTGGGATACTGAAACGAATCCTGCCAAAAAGAACAGTGGCGTCGTTACCTACCAAGCGGTCTTCCAGGGCGGCAATGGCCTGAAATACGCCGCCGCGCTGGGTGGCGCCAGCGTGAATGCACCCGACGGTGCGTTCAATGCCACCCAGCACACGGCGCTCAGCGCCCAGCTGAAGGGCGGCGCCTGGCTGGCTGGCGCCGACTACATTAAGAGTGATGCCGATACCGAAGACACGGCCTATGTGGTGCAGGGCCGTTACAAGATTACCGAGGCCATCGGTCTGCGCGCCTATTATTACCATGTCGAGGCCTATGCTACGCTTGCTGACGGACTGTTTACCCAAGATAACTTTCCCTCTGCGCGATCCGCCGCAGACAACTTCAAGGGCGTCCGCCTGCAGATGGACTACAAGGTCGACAAGGGCACCAGCGTGGATCTTCGCCTCTATAATACGGAGATCATCACCCGGGGCCTTGGCCGGACTGACACCAACGGTAATGGTAGCCCTAATCGGCAGGACGCCAAAAACACCCGCCTGCAGCTCAACGTGAACCTCAAGTTCTGACCTCCGGAGCTTAAATCACGCAACCCGTAAGGGGATATGGGCGTCGGCCCGTATCCCCTTTTTTGTGTCTGCCGTGGTTTATATTTGTGGGAGCGGCTTCAGCCGCGAATTGAGCTTGTTATTTCTTCGCGGCTGAAGCCGCTCCCACAATAATAATTTCTTTTGGCCTATTCGGATTTTTCAAAAGAATGACCTGATTTTTTATGATATTCAGTAGCGTAGGGTGGGCACTGCCCACCGCAAAGCACGGATTCCGATAAATATCCGAGCGGCATCAACGCTTGACAAAATCCGACTTAATGAGAATAATTCGCATTTATGGTATGGCTGACACTCAGGACGCAGGATGAAGGATCAAAAGAGGGTGGTAAATACACTGGTCGTGGCTTGTGCCCTGTCGGCTCCGATGGCGCTGCTGGCGGCGATTCCGCTCAATGACACTGTCAGTGTGATCGGTGACACGCGTACCGGGTTTTATACCCTGCACCGTGATGACCGCGATGGCAGTGAATTAATCAAGAACGAGTGGCGTCTGCGCCTGCGCGTTGGCCTGCAGGCAGATATCAGTGACTCGCTCACCGCCCGGGCGCGTTTTGCCGGTCGCTATACCACCCATAAGGACAGCGCTGATCCTGAGTTCGATTTCTATCAGGGCATCACGCCCGGTAAGGATGGCCTGAAGATGGGGCAATCCACCCTGGACGAAATCTGGTTGAATTATGCCGCCGAGCGCTGGAGCCTGCGCGCCGGGCGCATGCAGACCAAGTTCGAGTTGACCGGGGTGGCGAAAAAATCGCTGGACCGCAACGACAGCCCCAATACCGACATCGCCTGGACCGACGGTCTGTATTTTAAATACAAAGGCGGCAATGGCTGGAATACCCACGTCATTGCACAGTACAACTATGCGGAAGGCGCGACGCAGGTGCGCCGTGGGACGCTGGACTTCAGCGATGACGACAGCCGCATCAGCTATTTCGCCGCCCTGGAAAAGCGGGACAAAAAGGCCACCATTGTGCAGCAGGGTGTGGATATCACCTGGCTGCCCGCCGCCCTGCCGGGCAGCGGCGGAAATCCCGATGACTACTGGGCCTTCGTCGGTCGCATGGCCGCGCAGTGGCCCATGGGCTCGGGTGGGATGAAATTCCTCCTCGGTGGCGAGCTGGGTTTCGCCCCCAACACGCCCACCAACAGCGCGCTCAAGCTGGGCGGCGCGGGTGACGTGGGCGGCATGGCGGGGCAGGTGACTTTCAACTTCATCGACATCGCGCCCAAGCACAGCGTTGGCGTGGTGCTGGCGCGGGCCGATGCCGGCTGGCTGTTGTCGCCGGACTTCAAGAGCAACCAATACCTGGCCGAAACCCGCTATCGCTGGAACCTCGCTAAGAAACAACGCATCGAGGTGCGCGTGCGTTACCGCACCGACATCGAACAGCGCATCGACAAACCCGAGCGGCGCCAGGACAAGGATCTGTACGCACGTTACACCGTGAAGTTCTGATTTGCAGGGTTAATTGCCAAGCCGGCAATCCTGCGTCTTTGCACGCGGGGTTGCCGGCTTTTTATTGCAACGGCGTTGATAAAACCCGCAGGAGCGGCCCCTCAGGCCGCGATAGATTTCTCACTATTGTCATCGCGGCCTGAGGGGCCGCTCCTACAGTCCGGTAGGTTGGGCAAAGGAGCGAAGCGACGTGCCCAACGTTCTGTGGTTTGGGGCAGGCCCGGGATGGGAACGCAGAGGACGCAAAGGCGCAAAGGTCGCAGAGGATATATAGAGAATTCTTTGCGTTCTCCGCGCCTTTGCGTCCTTTGCGTTATAGCCTCTCAAATAATAAGCAATCACATGAAACTCATGCCGCCGCCACAGTCCGGTAGGTTGGGGTGACGACTGCATGGATGCAGGAGGTACGAGCCCATGGACGGGCGAAGGTAGAACAATGCAGGAGCAATTGTCGAGGGCGACGCAGGATGCCAAAGCCGAGGAACGAACCCCAACAGTTTTAATGCACTAGTGCAGTGTCCTGAATAGTATGCCTATTAAGAAAGTCAGTAAATACGCGAGTGCAAGGCGCAGACCGCAGGGAATGGCCGCTCCCTTTCCAAGGTCTGCAACACCGCAATCGCGTATTTAATGGCTTCCCTTCGGGCGAGACGAAAGAGGCCATCTGGGGTGTTGCGCCCTCTTGAGGTAGAATGGCCACCCCTGCGAGGGCGCGCCTACCAGCTGCCCCCTTTCGTCTCGTCTTAATAGGCATACTATTCAGGACACTGCACTAGCCATCATTGCGGGTTCTCCTGCCTGGCGGCTTCATACTTTAGCCGATTCCTTTAGCCTTTAGCCTCCCCCTTTAGACCCCAGGCGTTCCCAACGCAGAGCCAGCATGTGTTCTAATGTCATGGCTGTTACGTGGTCGGATATTGACTACCGCTGGCACCAGAACAACACCAGATAACCGGATTACAGGCCTACTAGCATGCTGTGTTTTGTCAAAGAATTCGTCCGTTCCCCCAAATCAACCGGCGCCCTGATTGCGTCGTCCCGCGAACTGGCCCAGAACATAACAGCCGCTGCCAAACTGGACTCTGCAAAAATGATTGTTGAGTTCGGGACGGGCACCGGCGTATTCACCGACCAGATCCTGCGCACAAAAAATGCCGAATCGGAGTTCTTTGGGATGGAAATCAATCCCATCTTCGTAAAGAAAACCCAGGAGCGCTGCCCGAACGCCCGCGTCTACCAGGACTCCGCTACCAACGTGCATCGCTATCTGGCCAAACATGGCCACAGTGGCTGCGACTGCATTATTTCGGGCTTGCCTTGGAGTATCTTTGACAAGGACCTGCAAAAAGAACTTCTGCAGGTCATCTTTGATGCCTTAAATCCTGGTGGCATCTTCGTCACTTTTTCCTACATCAGCGGCCCCTTGCTCCCGGCCGGGCGCCATTACAACAGACTGCTGCCCAGCACCTTCGCTTCTGTCTCACGCTCGAAAATCATCTGGAATAACCTGCCACCGGCTTTCATCTACGCCTGCCGGAAATAATTTCTTGAGGTTTGCCTTGGTGCCGCTCCATTCCTTGCTGGCACAAAGAAAGGGGGGGCGCTACCAATGTCATTAAGCGTTAACTCATTGATTTATTTTGCTCTTTTGTAGTTGCCATTAAACGTTTTGGTGTTTGATTTCCGACGACGATAACGTCTGCCATTTCGTACCGGTTCTATTGTGTAAGCCATGTAATCAATCAGAGTATCCAATCTATCTTGCAGCTTCTGAACTGAAAACAAAACCAGCTCAAGGGCGGAAGATATTGAATATGACGGGTTATCGGTGGGGTTTTTCGGGAAATACTTCGTGGCTGAAGCCACTCCCACAGAAGCTACGCCCACAAGGGTGGAAGGGGCTTACTGCGTGACCGTGGTCTCGGTTTCTTCCGTCTGGGGCAGCTTGACCGGAGTGATCAGCACCACCAGGCCGAACAGCGGATGGTCGAGGTAGTGCATGACCTTTGAACGCATGCGACGGGATTCGCGCATGCGGAAGCCGCGAATGGCCTGCCATTCTTTCAGCCGGTAGGCCGGACCCTGGGGCTCATAGAGGGTGGGATAGGGGCGGTCATACCAGAGGTCGAAGTCCGGTACCGGTACCGCAGTCTGCTGGGTGACGGGAATGCGATAGATCAGGTCCGTGGCCAGATGCAGGTAGCGGGCGACACTCAGTGTGACTGTGCCAATGAGTTTCGGATTGGGCGGGCCGGCATGGGTTTCTGTCTGGGACTGGGGTTGGCCACCGATGATCAATGGCTTTGTCATGTCGTCATAGAGCAGCACCGGGCGGGCGCTCGCTCGCTCGTAGGTTGGTTGACGCCAGGCCACATGTAACAGGGGTTCAAAACGCGATGAGCGGCGCAGGCGCCTGGCGGTCTTCTGCAATTGCCACTCGGATTCATCCAGCAACTGAAACGCGACAGGGGCCTTCGTGGTATCGCCGACGGGGGTCTCTGCGGTGGAAGATTTCACCCGCATTATTTCATCCGCTGCGGTAGGGGTGATCTCCTGCGGCAGTTGTAGTTCCACCAGCTCCTCCATCGGCAGATCCACGCCGATGATTGCCGGCCATTGCTCGGCATCCAGCGCCTGCGGATTGTTGTGGGCAAACAGGATCAGTTCTACCTCGTACCAGCGGCCACCGTCCTCGTCTTCATTGTCGGCGGCCGCGGCCATGCCGCAGAAAATGGCCATCAGCAGCCCCGCGAGCCAGCGGTTCTTGGTAGTATGTGCGCCTGTCAGAAATGTAGTTGTCTTCGGCATTTATCCGTATCTATCCAAGGAAGCTGTTTTATGCCCGTCCGGCCCGTTTTACGTCTAGGTCACCCCACGCTCAGCCAGCCGGCCAAGGCCGTCGCCGAGTTTAACACGCCGCAACTGTCCGCGTTGATTCAGGACATGCTGGACACCATGGCAGTGGAAAACGGCGTCGGTCTGGCGGCGCCGCAGATCGGTGAACCGTTGCGGCTGATTGTCTTCGGCATGCAGGACAACCCGCGCTATCCCGACCGTGAGCCGGTACCCGGCACGGTGCTGATCAATCCGCACATCATCCCCATCGGCGACGAGCAGGAAGGGGACTGGGAAGGCTGCCTGAGCCTGCCGGGGATGCGCGGCTGGGTGCCGCGTCATCGGCATATTGTCTACACCGGCCTCGATGCCGAGGGCAGGCCCATCGAGCGCGAGGCGAGCGGTTTTCATGCCCGCGTGGTGCAGCACGAGGTGGATCATCTGGACGGTATCCTGTTCCCCCAGCGCATGCCGGACATGCGCCGCTTCGGCTATGAACAGGAGCTGGCCGCTGCGGCGGATAGCGGCACGGAAAATCATTGAGGGACAAGACTGCAATGACTATTCCCGCCAATATTCCCGCCCGCGCCCGCGAGCTGCGTGAGCAGCTCAATTACCACAACTATCGTTACTATGTGCTCGACGATCCGGAGATTCCGGATGCCGAATACGACCGCCTGTTCCGTGAACTGCAGGCGCTGGAGGAACAATACCCGGCGCTGGTGACGCCGGATTCGCCCACCCAGCGCGTCGGTGCCGAGCCGCTCAAGGCCTTTGGCGAGGTGAAGCATGTCGTGCCCATGCTGTCCCTGGGCAATGCCTTCAGCGGTGAAGAGGTACGTGATTTCGGTCGCCGCATCGCCGAAAAACTCGGACTGGCCGAGGACGAGATCGACTTTACCACCGAGCCGAAGATGGATGGCCTCGCCATCAGCCTGCTGTACGAGGCGGGTGTGCTGGTGCGTGGCGCCACACGCGGCGACGGTGTCACCGGCGAGGACGTGACGCAGAATGTGCGCACCATTCCCTGTGTACCGCTGCGCCTGCGCGCCGAGGCGCAGCGGCCACTGCCACGCGTGCTGGAGGTACGCGGCGAGGTGTATATGCCCAAGGCCGGATTCGAGGCCCTCAATGAACGCCAGCGCGCGGCCGGTGAAAAGCCCTTCGCCAATCCGCGCAATGCCGCCGCCGGTTCGCTGCGCCAACTCGACCCGAAGGTGACCGCCAGCCGGCCGCTGGCCATGTTCTGCTACGGCGTCGGCCAGGTCGAGGACGGCCAGTTGCCGGATCGGCACAGTGCCATTCTCGCGCAACTGAAAGACTGGGGGTTGCGGGTATGCCCGGAGATCCGCACCGTGCGCGGCATCGATGCCTGCCTCGATTATTATCGCGACATCGGCGAGCGCCGCGCCAGTCTGCCCTATGAGATCGACGGCGTGGTGTACAAGGTGGACCGCATCGACCAGCAGGAGATGCTGGGTTTCGTCTCGCGCGCGCCGCGCTGGGCCATCGCCCACAAGTTTCCCGCCCAAGAGGCGCTGACCCGTCTGCTGGCCATCGATATCCAGGTGGGCCGTACTGGCGCCATCACGCCGGTGGCGCGACTGGAACCGGTGGAGGTGGGCGGTGTCACTGTCACCAATGCCACCCTGCATAATCAGGATGAGATCGCACGCATGGATCTGCGCGTAGGTGACACGGTGGTGGTGTATCGAGCCGGCGATGTGATTCCCAAGGTGGGGAGCGTGGTGCTGTTACGCCGTCCGCCGGATGCCAAACCCTTTGTGATGCCGACGCATTGCCCGGTGTGTGGTTCTGACATTATTCGCCTCGAAGGCCAGGTAATTGCCCGTTGCAGCGGCGGCCTGTATTGCCCGGCACAGCGCAAAGAGGCCATCAAGCACTTTGCCTCGCGGCGGGCCATGGATATCGAAGGGCTGGGCGAAAAACTGGTCGAGCAACTGGTGGATCGGGACTTGGTGCACGACCCCGCCGACCTGTATGCACTGACCGTGGAGCAACTGGCCGGCCTGGAGCGCATGGCGCAGAAGTCGGCCGAGAACCTGATTTCCGCATTGGAGAAAAGCAAGGCGACGAGCCTGGGACGCTTTCTGTTTGCATTGGGCATCCGCGAGGTCGGCGAGACCACGGCACAGAGTCTGGCGCAACACTTTGGCGATCTGCAGCCCATCGAAGAGGCTGATCTGGAAACCCTGCAGTCGGTGCCGGACGTGGGCCCGATAGTGGCTAACAGTATTTATACCTTTTTTAGGCAGGCGCACAATCTGGAAGTCATCGACAAACTGATTGCTGCCGGTATTCACTGGCCCAAGGTGGAAGTGAAAGCAGCGGAGGTTCTGCCACTGGCGGGCAAGGTCATCGTGCTGACCGGCAGCCTGCAGAGCATGTCACGGTCCGAGGCAAAGAAACGTCTACAGGCGCTGGGTGCGAAGGTGACGGGCAGCGTGTCGAAAAAAACCGATTGGGTCATAGCCGGTGAGGCCGCTGGCTCCAAACTGAAAAAGGCGCAGGAACTGGGTGTCGAGGTACTGGATGAGACGGGGCTGCTGAATCTGTTGCAGCAACAGGGATGAGGACATCGCTCTGATGAAAACGAAGAAATATCCATGAGCGAGTCCGGAGCCCGGCTTTCAGCGCGGTATCTGCTGCGTCTGCTGCTGATCGGCATCGTGGTGGCCACGCTGCTGATGAGTGTCGTGGTGTGGTGGGAGGTCAACGATGCGGGGCACCGGTTCGAACATGAATCATTGGCAACCCATGACCTGGTGTCGCGCCGCCTGAGTGAAAATGAGGCGGTACTCAGTGGCCTGGCAGCCTTGCATCATGCACTTGATAAGGTCGATCGAGGGCAACTCTCCCTCTATGCCAGTGCAATGCTGGGCCGGTATCCCCACATCGGCTACATCGAATATCAGGAAAGAGTTCTCCGTCAGGGAGTTGCAGATTTTGAAACGTCACTTCAGGCGGAAGGTTATCCATCCTACCGCATCTGGGAACGGCAAGCGGGACAGCGTCAGCCAGTGGCCGAGCGGCCGTTTTATTACCCCATCGTTTTTATCGAGCCCCTGGAGCCTGAACGGGCACAGATGCTGGGCTATGACGTTTATTCCGATACGGATTTTCAGCGTGCAATCGACAAGGCCATCGGCAGTGGTGATGTCAGTGCCTCAGCACCTTTTAAATTGGTGAATGGGCAGCAGGCCTATATCTTGTTCAAGGCGGTATATTCCGGTCTCGAATTACCCAATAAAGGTGTGCAGAAGTTTATCCGGGCAAGGCGTCTTGTGTCCCTGTTGGTGAAGGCTGAACACCTGTTGGCGAGTAGTGATTTTCTGACGCCCGACGCCAGTATCACGCTTAGCTATCAGGCAGAGGTTTCGCGTAAAGGGATTTCGCGTGAATTATCCCATATTGAATCCACTCGTCAGATTAGTCATGCCTTACGTTGGGTTTTGCCAGAGCTGGAATTCAGCCGGATGTTGGATAGTGATGGGCAACCCTTTCTTCTCGTCATCAAAAAACAGTTAGGTACGGAGATTTTTCGCCTCGATATGCTGGCGGGCATCAGTCTGTTTTCGCTGTTGTTGATCATGCTGCTCTACATGCGAAGGCGCTTTGTTCTCGAGCGTGAGCACAGCAGGGATATTCTGTTTCAGCACCGGGAGCAGGCAGAAATCACCCTGCATTCCATTGCCGATGCGGTGATTGCCACCGATGCCGAGGGCCGGGTGGAGCATATGAATGCCACGGCGGAGCAGATAACGGGCTGGTCTCTTGCGCAGGCACGTGGCAGTGAGCTGTCCCAAGTACTTCCTCTTAGGGATGAGCATACCCAGGGTGTGGTGCTCAATCCCGTTGAGGAATGTATCAGGGAAGGACGCACGGCACGTCTTTCCGAGGCGGTCATTCTGCACGACAGGCAGGGCGGGGAATCTCTCATTTTGGCCAATGCTTCGCCGATTCGTGATCGGGATGGGCAGATAATTGGTGCGGTGCTGGTTTTTCACGATGTCAGCAAGGAGCGCAAGATGGAGGAGCAGTTGGCCTATCAGGCCAGTCATGATGCCCTTACCGGTCTGCTCGATCGTGGTGAATTCGAGCGCCGGCTCAATGCCGCCCTGCACAGTGCCAAGACATCGGGGCGTCAGCATGCCCTGTGTTATATGGATCTGGATCAGTTCAAGGTGGTCAATGATGCCTGTGGCCATGCCGCGGGTGATGAACTGCTGGTGCAACTTTCGGCATTACTGATGGCCACGGTGCGGGATACGGACATTCTCGCACGCCTCGGTGGTGACGAATTTGCGGTGCTGCTGATGGATTGTCCACTCGACCTGGCAGCCAACAAGGCCGAATCCCTGCGTGATGTGGTCAAGGCCTTCCGTTTTATCTGGCAGGGAAAACGCTTTGATGTCGGTTTCGGTATTGGTGTGGTTCCGCTAACGGAAAATAGTGGCACCACGACAGATGTCCTGCGCGCAGCGGATATCGCCTGCTATGCCGCCAAATCCAAGGGGCGGAACCAGGTCTTTGTCTATGAATCGGACAACCCGGAACTGGAAAAGCGCCGTGGTGAAATGCGCTGGGCGACGCGCATCGGTGAGGCGCTGGAGAAAAAGCAATTCTGGCTTTACTACCAGGCCATTAAACCCATTTCCGCCGAAGAGCCGGGGCTGTTCCATTGTGAACTGCTGATGCGTCGTGAAGATGAAAAGGGTGAGCTGGCCTCGCCAGAGGCGTTCATTCCCGCTGCCGAGCGTTTCAATCTGATGCCGGATATCGACCGCTGGGTGGTCAGCACGGCGTTGCCGAAGATTACCGAGCTGGCCCGCCAGGCGGCACAAAATGGTCAGCGCGTTTTGTGTGGCATTAACCTTTCCGGGCAATCGCTGGGCGATGAGACCTTTTATGATTATGTCAGCCGTCTAATGGACTTGCACGAGGTGCCGGCCGAGGCCGTTTGTTTTGAGATCACGGAAACATCCGCCATTTCCAATCTTGAAGTGGCGCAGAAGTTTATCCAGAAAATGCGTGCACGGGGCTGCCGTTTTGCGCTGGATGATTTCGGTACCGGTGTCAGCTCATTTTCCTATCTCAAAAAACTGCCGCTCGACTATGTGAAGATCGATGGCAGCTTTATCCGTGAGTTATTGCATGTGCCGGTCGATGAAGCGATGGTGGAATCCATCAATCGTATCGCACACACGCTGGGCATCAAGACCATTGCCGAGTATGTGGAAAGCGATGAGTTACTGGAGAGGCTTCGTGAGCTGGGGACGGATTATGCTCAGGGCTACGCCATTGCCCAGCCGGCGCCGCTCGATGAGAGACTGCGTGGCGCCACCGCGGACTGAAAATATTGTCTGTGGAAGCGGCTTTTGCCGCGATGGTTATGGCAGGAAGTCATTCGCGGCTAATACCCAAAGGGCACGATGAGCCGCTCCCACAATTTTTTCCTATGATTATGGAGTATCCAGCCGGCAGGATCACGGCTTTTCGATTTTTGCCTCTTTGCGTAAATCCGCGATGTAATTCTGCATCAGTTGATTCTGCAAGCCAACACGAATTTGCTCCTTGATGCTGTCGTAGGGCGGCGGGGCGACGCTGCGCTCGTCTTCGAGCAGGATGATGTGCCAGCCGAAATCGGTTTTTACCGGTGTCTTGGTGTAGGCGCCCTTTTTCATCTCTTTCACTGCGTCACCAAAGGGTTGCATCATCTGCTCGGCGCGGAACCAGCCCAGGTCGCCGCCGCTTGTGGCGCTGGGGCCGGTGGAGTGTTCACTGGCCAGTTGTGTGAAATCGCCGCCCTGGTTTAATTCCTCGATGATGGCCTTGGCTTCGTGTTCCGAGGCAACAAGGATGTGGCGCGCCTTGTACTCTGTACTGCTCAGTTCATCCAGGCGGCTTTCATATTCCTTTTTCATTTCGGCTTCATCGACGGCAAAGCGATCCGACGAACGGTTCAGCATGGCGCCGGCAACGATGTTGATGCGCAGGTGTTCGATTTCGGCCTGAACGGCAGGGGTCTTGTCGACGCCGATGCTGACGGCATTCTGATAGATCAGTTCACGATTAATGAGCTCCTCGATCAGTGCGTCCCGTTGCGGGCCGTCGGCAGTAACCTCGGGCGGCAGGCCGCGCTGTTGTGCATAGCTTTTCAGGGTCCATTCGTTGATTTCTTTGCCGTTGACGGTGGCGACAATGCGCGCCTTATCCGGATCGCCGATGGGCGCGGCAGGGCTGGCAGCGGGCAGGGCCAGCAGGCCGGTCAGCAGGGCGATGGAGAGAGTTTTGGTTGACAGGTGCATGGCGATGTATTCCGTGTGTGGTTTTAATTTAGTGCAGTGTTTTTTTCGGTGTCAGGGCGTAGAGGCCTTGATGCTAAGGGCGTGAATTTCTTTTTGCATCATGTCGTCGAGGGCATCGTAGACTTGGCGATGGCGCGCCAGTGGCGTCTTGCCTTCGAAGGCCGTGGAAACAATGTGTACGCTGTAATGGCCACCGCCGCCGCGTGCACCGGCATGGCCGGCATGCAGGTGACTTTCGTCCTCTATTTCCAGTGATACGGGCGACAGCGCCACGGTCAGTTTTTCGCGGATCTGTTCGATGCGATTACTCATTTCGGGAAAACCTGTATGAAGGGTTTGACAGTGACCTGTGCATAGATGCCGGCCTCGGCATAGGGATCGACATCGGCCCAGGCCTGTGCGCTTTGTAGTGAATCGAATTCGGCGATGACCAGTACTCCGTCATGGTGATAATACCGGGTTCAGCGCCACAGGGAAATTGTCCTGCAAGGCACGCTTTCGAAGACATAGCGGGTTCTACGTCAAGAAAGCGCAACGCCGCAGGACGGCTTCCCTGTGGCGCCCGGAGGGCTTGCCTGTCTGCGCCCGCGGACTGCGTTGCTTTTTCTCGATTTGGGCCCACCAAGCCTTCGAAAAAACGCCTTGCCGCGAACACAGACAGACAAGCTGAACCCGGTATTATCACCATGACGGAGTACTAGACTACCGCTGAAGCCTGCCGGGCCGGGGTCTTCGCTGTCGATGTTCGGGTGCGGGCCGGCCAGCACCAGCCGGCCTTGATCCTGCAGGGCGGTCAGGCGTGCTAGTGCAGTGTCCTGAATAGTATGCCTATTAAGAAAGTCAGTAAATACGCGAGTGCAAGGCGCAGACCGCAGGGAATGGCCGCTCCCTTTCCAAGGTCTGCAACACCGCAATCGCGTATTTAATGG
>CAJVYS010000030.1 GCA_913009875.1 uncultured Gammaproteobacteria bacterium
TTTGTCTGTCTTTGTTTTTTTTTTTTTTAATGATACGGCGACCACCGAGATCTACACTCTTTCCCTACACGACGCTCTTCCGATCTGGTGGCGGCCAGCGACCGTGCCGGCAGCGTGCGCATTCGCGCCGAGTATGCCGGACTGAGCGCCGAGCAGCTACTGGATATCACCTTTGAGCCGCAGCGCCCGGTGTCGCTGGTGGTGCTGCCCAGCCCCAACGTGCTGCGCAATGATGATTCTGACAGTGCGCGTATCACCCTGCGCCTGCAGGCGGCCGGTGCCACGGCAACGGTGGCTGATGGCACCCTGGTGGCGGTGACCGTGAGCCAGGACGGACAGGCATTATTCAGCACCACCGTGAGCACCAGTGGCGGCGAGGCCGGTTTCGATTTCACCACCACGGCCAGTGGCTTGCTGCTGATCGAGGCGCAGGTGACGGGCAGTGAGGTGGTGGGGCGCGGGCTGCTCTACGCCGGTGAGCAGCCGCTGGCGGTGATCATCCCCGCAGCCTTTGCTGATGCCGAGCGCATCGATGGCGTGATACAGGCCGGGGCACGTTTCGGCTTCTTTCTGTTTAACACCTCCAACCGGCCCATTCCCCTGCAGGGCTTTGTGCTGGAGAACGGCGGCAGTATGGTGGCCGCCAGCAATCCTGCCCAGCTCAACGGTGGCTGGCTGGACGGCGGCATGCAGCTCGGCGTTATCGTGACCCTTGACGAGGCGGTGGTGGATCAGGGAATCCGTGCCAGTTATCTGCTGGTTGATCCCAGCAGTGAGCAGGTGGCCCGTTTCGGCGTGGTCTTCTCCACTCCCCCGTAGGCGCGGTTGATTACAACCTGAAACCACGGATTCAGGTTAAAGCAACGGAGTAGAGCTATTCAAATGCTTGGCGCATAGTCGCAATAGGCAAATATAAAATCAGATGATCGTTCTCGGTGGGAATAAAGCCATACGGTCTGTAATATCCAGCAGCTTTGTCATCTTTCGCATCGACGAACATACCGATCAAACCGGCATTCTCTGATATGGAGAGTGATCGTTCCATGGCATTAAGCAAAAGCTTTTCACCGATGCCGTTTCCCTGGTTGTGTGAGCAAACAGCAAGTCTGGCCAGTTTCGCTGCTGGCATAGGGTGGGGATAGCGCTCGAGTCGAGGATCTGGAATATCATTGGGAATGACTTCACAGACCGCCAAAGTGTAGTACCCAACTATTTTTTTTGGCTGGGTGTCGTTTGTTAATACAAAGGTTCTCGATATTTCACGCTCAGCATGTTGCCGCGCGTGTTTTTGTAGAAAGTCATTGAGTATTTTGTTGCCACAGTCAAAGCCATTTCTGTCATGATGTTTTTCAAGGCGCTCAACGCTCAGCATTTAAATCTGATTCTTTATAGGCGGCAATAGCCGATTTTAATTTGCGGTTCGGGGCTGGCGGATTATCAAGCATATCCAAAAATGTCGCTGTATCGGCTTTGCTGAGACGAACGATACGCTCTTGTTCAATGACTTGTTGGGCCGCATGATAAGCGGCTTGAGCCATAAACTGGGTTTCAGTCGCTCCTGATAGTTCAGCCGCTAATTTGATCACTTCTTTGACACGAGCGGGAACGCGGGCAGAAAGACGGGCTTCGCTCTTGTCATCAGGTAAATCATCTAAGAATGTGCTCGCGGCCATGGTGTATACCCCTACTGCGCTGCATGGTGCCATTTTGGCACCGCCTGTACAAAGTATCGGTAACCGTTGCCAATAAGTAAACACCTATTTGGGTGTATATGGAGAGCAGGGAATTCCCCGAATCTGGGGGTGGTATTTAACTAATTGAATATAAATAATAATATCGCCTGCATAGCTCTTGTGCAGGTGATTATTTTAAAGCAGTCCGGGCTGGACGTTGAGCTGAAAAGTCGACGTTTATGTACGACCTGAATTCGAGGGTTCAGGTACGAACCATGGGGATTAACCGCGTGATCGGGGGTTATCGCCTTTGAACCAGCCACTTGTATCCACATTATCGGTGTGGTGTATTCCCGTTCGCAGTAACGGCCTGCTACATCACCAGCCCGGAGAGGGTCAGCAGGGCAAGAATCGTTATCCAGGCGATCAGGCTGCGGTGGCACAGGCCCAGGGTCTCTTCAATGGCCTGATTGTCGTCGATCTGCTCCAGTTGCAAGGCGGCCCGTCCGGTGCGGATGATGTACTGATGACAGACCACCGGCACCCGTGACATATCCCGCAACGAGGTTTCGTGCCAGACCTGCAGGGCGTGCATGAAGCTGCCCATGACGGCGAAGCTGAGCGCCGACAGGTGCGCCGGCAGCCAGGCCAGCAGCATGTGCAGGCGGGTAGCGGTGAGCCAGTAGTCCTCATTGGCGTTTTCCGGTGGCGTGGAGACCAGCTCGGAGACCAGCCGGTACAGGATCGCCCCCATGGGGCCGAGTAGCACGAACCAGAAAAACACCGCCAGCACCCGCTCGTGGGTCAGCACGAAAATCATGTCAATGATTACATCCGTACGCGCCTGCTCACTGTCCGGCACTGGAAAGGGCAGGAATTCGTGCAGGATGGCCTGCGCCTGCTCCTCGTCGTTTTGCGCGCGGGCTTCCAGGTAGGCTTTCACCTGCCGGTGCATGTTGCGCGGCCCCAGGGCATAGACCAGCACCGCCAGACTGAGGCCGAAGCTGAACAGCCACAGCTGCGTGTCCAGCAGATATTGCACGAGACCCACCAGCAGCACCGGCGGCAGCACCGTGAGCAGCACCGTGAGGGTACCGCGGCGGTTGTCCTCCGGCAGCAGTTTGCGGCGCAGGTTGTCCGCGTATTGCTGGAACCACCGCATGCTGCGCAGTTTGTCCAGCGCCGGGACGAGCCTCTCCAGGGCGAGGCTGATCAGGATGGCGAGCAGGAACATACGGTCGTCCTCGAAAGGCGTCAGGAAAAGATACGCCGATGATAGCGGATTCAGTTCAAGAGGTCGTGCAGGTGCTGCCAGTCGAAGTGCGGGCCGGGATCGGTCTTGCGGCCGGGGGCGATGTCGCTGTGGCCGGTGATGCGCTGCGGGTTGATATGCGGATAAGTGACGAACAGGCTGCGCGCCAGCTCGGCCAGACGCGCGTACTGAATCGCCGCGAAAGGCCGCTCATCGCAGCCCTCCAGTTCGATGCCGATGGAGAAGTCGTTGCAGTGCTCGCGCCCGCCGTGGCAGGACTGGCCGGCATGCCAGGCTCGCCGGTGAAAGGGTACGTACTGGGTGATGCTGCCGTTGCGGCGGATCAGGGCATGGGCAGAGACCTGCAATGTGCAGATCTCGGCGAAATCGGGATGCGCGTCGGCATCGAGCCGGTTGCAGAACAGGTCATCGATCCACGGCCCGCCGAACTCGCCCGCCGGCAGGCTGATGGCATGGATCACCAGCAGGTCGATATTGCAGCCCGGCGGGCGTGCATCGTAATTGGGTGAGGGCAGCTGTCGGGCGGTGTCGAGCAGGCCGTTGTTGGGGTCGATGTGCATGCTGTGTGCTATGCCGCCAGCCAGTCGTCAAGCAGGCGTCGGGTGAGTGTCAGCGGGCCAAAATCATAGTCGCCCAGTTGCGTGGCAGGAATGATCTTAAAGGCGTCCAGTTCCTCGTTCAGGGTGATCGAGCCCTCCGCGCGCAGGTGATAGGCAATGATCAGCTGATTCTGTTCCGGCAGCGGATAGAGGCCGAGCAGCGCCGCGTCGTGAACGGTCAGTCCCAATTCCTCGGCGGTCTCCCTCTCAATGGCCGCCTGTGGTGATTCAGCGGATTCCAGAAAACCGCTGATCACCGAAAACAGACCCTCCGGCCAGGCCCTGTTGTGCGCCAGAACCACACCCTCCGGCGTCTCGACAATAGCGGCGACGACAGGTACCGGCTTGTCCCAGAAAACAAAGCCGCAGGCACTGTCCGGGCAACTGAGACGCTGCGTTGCATCGTGGGACATGAGGCGTAGAGGCTGGGTGCACAGTGGGCAATATTTCATGGCAGAGCGTTTTGTATATGTAACGGAATAGGGACAAAATCACTGTAGCATAACGGCTTCGATGGAGAATGACCCGGCATCATGCATGAAGACCATTTTCGAATCGCTATATTGAACGCTGAACGCGTGACACCACAGAGTGGCGAAGCAAACATGAAATTGCAGGAACAGTCCTCAGGCCGCGAATGACCATAGTGGGGAATTGCTCGTGGCCTGAGGGCCGATCCTTGTCTCTGCCGGTTAGTGCCCGACACATAAATCCCTATACTATGCCCATGTGCGAATACCATTTCCGAATCGCCATTTCCGCCGAGCGCTACCTGGCCCATTATCAGGGCCTAGTGCACGGAGTGGTGGTGACCCTGGCCGATGGCACGCGGCTGGAGTTTCCCGCCGAAAGCCTGCGCCCCTTCGTGACCCACGACGGCATCTACGGGCAGTTCGTGCTGCGCGTGGACGCCAACAACAAATTGCAATCCCTGCAGCAGGTGGGCGACTGACGCGCATCGGTACCGGCGTGGCTCACTGATGGAAACTCTTCCAGGATGCTACACGAGGTTAGAGGAACGGCTGCATGGATATAGAAGGTAGGGCGGGTGCAGGATGCCAAGGCCGAGGTACGAACTCCAGCGCCCCATCAATACTGCCTGCTGGGAAACAGGTAACCTGAATGAAGCAAAATGGAATTCGGGATAGGAAGGTTTAACACCACCCAGACCCTCTGGATTATCTTGCTTTTGAACGGACAGGAATACCGGCTCGTTTTGCTGATGAGCTAAAATAATAAAGTCTTTGAATACAGTAATTTGCAAAAAAACATGTGGTAAATATGGAGACCCCCTCATTAACAATGATATGGGAAAACTCACTTTTTATTGGGGGAATTCTGGAGTATGTTAGTTAAGGTTTCTAGAATCATAGACTTAATGCGCTAGCTCAAGATGTTAATCATCTGCAAATGAGTGGGCTCGATATACAAATGTTAGGAGAAATAGTAGGAGATACGATGTCGTTCTTTCAAATTCTAAGCTCAAATTATCCGTGGAACGATCCATGTGATGCTAAAAATGAAAAGGGTGAGCTCCTTTTTAAGAATCAATGTGCAATAAGACTCAGTTATGCAATGAAAAAATCTGGCATAAGTTTTGTCGGTTTTCCTTCAGGTAGAAAATGCTGGGTACATAAAAACCAAGATCATATTCTAGCCGCCAAAGAGTTGGCAGACTGGATTGATAGAGGGGCTGTACTACAAATACGAAAATCATCAGATGTTACTGGTGAAAAATGGCGAGACAAAGTTTTGAATAAAAAGGGGATCATCTGTTTTGAAGATTATTATGCCGCCAGCGATGGATCTGGTGGCGATCATATTGATCTGTGGGATGGGAATTCTCTGACGGCATTAGGGTCGTGGCTCAGAACTCAGAACTAGATTCAACATTGTAGTTCCTGGCTATTGGTCGGATTTTAGAAAAGCAAGGAGAATAAGATTTTTTGAGGTCAAAAAATGAAAAAAATAGGGTTGTTCTTTTCAGGAGTAACTGTTGGTTTAATATTGTGTTTCTTTCTTGTATATTTATCCGGTACTCTATTTGAATATTTTAACATTCAATTATATGAGTCTGAGTCTGACCAACAAAGAAATTTTAATATATTTTTGTTTTTCAGTGCAATATCTTCTTTCCTTACTGGCCTGCTATTTGTCAAAAAATTTTCCTAACGAATAAGGTTGGATTGTATGAAGATGATAATTAAAGGGCTCTGACCCCTTTTAGTGGTGCTTTTAGTGGTGTTCCGCATGGCCCGGCATTGGTGCTTCTGAATGTTGTTGATAAGGATCCGCAGGCGGTTCTTAAAGCGCTGTGCGGGTAGTGTGGCGCTAGCTGGAATTACTTTAAGCGCTTGCCTCCTCTAGGTCTCTTTTTATTGATTGGACCAATAGTCGTGAACTTTTTTGAGTTCATCGTTAAAATACGTTTCATTATCATTACCTGAATATAAATTCAGTGTTCTGGCAAGATCAAAAAAACCCTGCCCTGGCATATCGTCTGCCCGACGAACGACAACTGCGGAAAGAAGAGGCCTGTTGTTTTTATTTTCATATTTCACACAGGAGCACGCTTATTTCTCCTCTATCCTCAGGTAAGGTCATATTGAGCCCTATCATTGGCGCAATAACTGAATATGTTCTAGTTTTTCCTGTTTTTGCTACCTCTATTAGGCAATTACGCAGTTCATCGTTCATGTTGTTTTGACCTCACAAAATATATTGTTGGAATTTGCAGGTTGTTTGTGGGAGAAGCACTGTAGGTTGGGGTGAACGTTTTTTGTGAACCCCAACATGCCAGAGCGATAATTCACCTCCAACACTATGTTTAAACTACTACAAATAAACGCATTTTAATTGTCGATATCAATGGGTTACCCACATTCCACGCCATGATCCTGTCGGTTGCGCGGGGTGTCTGTGCTATGACGAGAAGTTATGGCCACTGCTCACCGTAACGACTGCTCCTTATTCCTGGCCGGTGGGATCCACCCTGCCGAGTCGGTGATATTGAGCGAGTAGGCTGGATGAAACGAAGTGCAATCCGGGATAGGATACCTCAATATGCGCTTCACCTCCCGATTTCCGTTACACCTCATCCAGATTTGTGGTTTAAGGGTCCACTGGGTTGTGGGGCTTCAATACTACATACCTATTCTCAGGCAGGTTACTTTGGTCAAGCGTTTCAGGAACATAGACAGGAAAGACAATAAATATGAAATATGTTGAGGTGGTCGCCAATGCAGGGAGTTCCGGTACGATTTCTGCAATCGCAGAAAAAGCAAAGGCGCAGGATTTTCGCCTGGGTGTTGTGGGTGAGGACGGTATGCAGCAGATGCGGCTGTTGGTGGCCGATGACAAGATTCAGTGGGTGCTGGATGCCTTGCAGAATATCCTTGGTACGAAAGTCGGTGAAAACCTTTCTCGCGGGAATTCTGCTGGCTGTGGTGCTGTCAGTCGGCCTGGGTTTTTTCTGGCCATCTGATCTTTTGAGTGGCGAGCTTATGTCGCGTACCGAAGTCGGGATGGATTCCGTTGTCCTGGCGCTTGCGTCGGGTGCGGCAGCGGCGCTGTCTTTGACGACGGGTCTGTCAAGCGTGCTGGTCGGGGTTATGGTTGCCGTGGCACTACTTCCGCCGGCAGCCACGCTGGGCATTATGTTGGGGCAGGGGAATATGAGTCTTGCTATTGGGGCTGGCTTGCTGTTGGCCGTCAACATTGTGTGTGTCAATCTGGCCAGCAAGGTCGTTTTCTTTCTTAAAGGTGTCGATCCGCGTACCTGGCTGGAAAAGGAAAAGGCAAAGCGTGCGATGGTCGTATACGTGTTGGGATGGATTATTACCTTGATCATCCTCATGCCTGTCATTTATGCGCGCCGGTCTCTAGTGTAGTGATCCATGAGCAGTTGCCGAGGACATGGTGGCTTTTCCCAGCCTACTTGGCTGTCGCTGGGAATGGTGCTATACGGTAATCAATTTTACCTGGGAAATGACATGAAAATTATCGTTCGCGTAGCACTTTTGGTGCTTTTAATGCCGACACTGAGTTATGGCGGAGACAAACACAACCGGGAAGGAGGCGAGCACGCCGTGGGTGTGGAGGCTCTATCGCATGATTTGCGCGCTTTACTTGCTCAGGAAATGCGGGCGTTGCAAGGCGGAATGGCGGCTATCCTCCCTGCATATGTTTCTGGTAACTGGGGTGAAATCGAAGCTATTGCTGGAAAGATGAAGAATAGCTATATATTGAAGCAAAGCCTTACCGATGGCCAGGTGAAGGAATTACATGCTGCGCTGCCGCCTGCATTTATCGAAAAAGATCAGCGATTTCATTATCTGGCGGGCATGCTTGAGCATGCCGCGAAAAGTGGGAAGGCAGAGCTGATAAATTTTTATTTTTCAGAAATGAATGAGTCGTGTGTCAGTTGCCATGCCGCATTCGCAACGCATAAATTTCCGGCCTTATCAACAAAGGCGGAAAAAGATGAGCATGCACACTCACACTAAAGCGCCTCGCAATCACGCCACATTGGGGCGGTCACGGCCTGCTTATTTTCCGATAACCGGCTGTTCATCATTGGTCTCGTCGAGGGCATTTTCGGCCCGTGTCAGTACCTGTCCGGCATCATTGTCGCGGTGGCGTTGAATCTGGGTGTAGCCACAGCGCAAGGTACAGGCCTGGTTATCGGGAATGCCTGGATGTTTGAGCTGCTGGCTGAGATAGCTCTCTCGCAGGCGCTGCAGGCAGGGTTCGATGCCGTCGCGTTTGGCGCCGAACAGTAACAGGGCGAATTGGTCGTCGTCGAGGCGTGCGCTGAGGTCTACCTTGCGGCTCACCTGCAGCAGGGTTCGCGCCAGTAGCTGGACAGTGTGGCTGGAGGTCTCCTCCGGTAGTGCGTTGAACCCCTCCAGCCGGATGCGCACCACACACACCGGTATGTTGCGGCGTGCGAAGTGGTAGGCGCGGGTGAATTCAATGTTGAATTGACGACGGTTGATGAGCCCTGTGAGAGGGTCCGTGCGGCTTTGCCGTACCAGCTGCTGTTGTTGTGTGCCGAGGTTGTGGCGGATGTCGCTGAGTGCGGGCAGGATGCGGGCAGCCTCGCTCAGGCCGGGTGACGGGGGCTCGGCATCGGCGCGTCCGGAGGCCAGTTGCTCGATATGGCTGCGCACCTGTTGGAAGTCGCCCTCGACCCGGCGGGTGTGACGGCGGACCAGCAACGTCAGGCTGCCGACGATGAGCAGAAAGGCGGAAATGTTGAAGATTACCAGGCTGAGGAAGCCGGAGCTGGAGTGGCTGGGCGCGGCCTCAATGAGTTGCAGTTGCCAGTCGCTGTGGCGGATTGGCAGGCTGGCGCTGTGCGGTGTGGCGTCCGCGGCCAAGTGTCCCCACTGGGTGATGATATCGCCGTGGCCGTCGCGCAGCACGAATTGCTGGTCGTTGCGGCTGTTGTCGCGTAGCAGTGCTTGCAGGTCGTCCAGACCGAAGCTGACGAAGAGCAGGCCGAGGGGGTTGTCGGCCTCGTCGAGCACCGGGGTGGTGAGGTCGAAGTGGGCCTGCTGCGGAATCCCCAGATGCACTGGTGGTGACTTGACGTGGTTGCCCTGGCTCAACTGACCCAGATCCGACAGACACACCGGGCCGAGGTGCTGGCTGGCGGGTTCACCGAGTATATTACCGTTGCCGTCGAGCAGGGCCACACCGCTTGCCTGGGGCAGGAAACGGCTCATCTGCAGGGCCCAGCGCTGTGCGGAACTGGCGTCTCCGAGGTCGAGAAGATCCTGTGTGGTGGGCTGCCGGGCGACATGTCCGATAAGCTCGCGCAGGTAATTCAGGCGGCTTTCAATGATTTGTGCCTTGGCCTGCAGGCGGGGGGTGAGGCCGTTGTCACCCTGCGGTTGGTAGTACAGTTTTGCCAGGCTCAGGTTGATCGCCGAGATGGCGAGAAACAGGGTGATGATCAAGGCGGTGCCGAGATAGGCGCGGGTCTTCACCGAGAGAGATTTTCGGGCCGGGGCGGCGAGGGAAACTTTGGGTGAGGTATAGATTGCGGGGCCGCCGTGTTCGGGGGGTTGGTACATCGGGTTAGTAATCCTGGCTATGCGAGTCGGGGAGCTATTTGGGTGCAACGCTGTGGCGTCGCGTTTGGTTCCATTGTCGGGTGGGGTGATACTGCTGTAGTGCCGGTGGCGGGTGCGGCCTATTTTAGAGTAGAACATTGGAGATTATAAGCCGTAATCCTGTATTCGCCAGTCGTGGGCAGATTAATGCCGCCAAGCCGAAATGCCGTTAACCCTCAGAGATTAGGGGGGGTGTTAACACCCCCCTAAACATTCCTTCGCGTTATCCGGGTAAACCGCCTTTTTCTCCGGGTGGGGGAATAAGGTATCCTGCGCGGGGATTCAGTAGTGGGTATGCAAATGATACGGCAAATTATTTTTTCGTTCTGTCTGCTGGCACTGGCGGGTTCGCTCTGTGCACAGGAAGAGGCGCAAGAGACGGTGCCAGCGGCGGATGCCACGCAACTGTTACGCGAGGCTGGCCAGCTGTTTACTGAGGTGCAGGATCTGGCGGTGGAACTGGAGATTGCCCGGCAGCCGCCATCGCGGGATCAGCTCCTGGTGCTGGTCTCCCTGCGGCCGGACGAACGCTTCGAGCTGGAAGCGGTACAGGTGAAGATCGACGATAACTTCGCGGCCTTTCATGAATACAGTGCGGCAGAGATCAAGGCCCTCGCCGAGGGGGGCGCGCATCGTCTGTTGCTGACACAGCTGCCGGCTGGCCGACATGAGCTGGTGGCCCGCTGGATCGGCAAGGCACGCAAGGCGAAGGAAGAAGAAGTGGTGCGTGAGGTCCGCTGGGCCTTCCGCAGCGGCGAGACCCGGCGGGTGGTGGAGCTGGAATTGTCGCAGGATGAGGAACAGCCTTTTCCTAAATTCTCGCTTCGGGAGTGGAACTAACCATGCTGATGCGAGATATTGCGCCGCTGGTGGCGCTGACGGGCTTGCTGCTGGCCCCACCTGCGGCTGCGGCGCCGTTGCTTGACCCGCAGATCCGCGCGGCGCATTTCGAGGCCCGGCTGGGTGAGCCGCTGGCCGCGCTGGTCCGTCTGCAGGCCGCACGCCGACAGGGTTTTCTGGATCATCAGGCGCGGCCGGCAGACCTGCTGTTGGGTGACATGCTGTTGCAGCAGGGACTGGACCTGCGGGCGGAGGCGGTCTTGCAGCGTGTGGGCGAGGCGGGTGGCGAGCAGGCGAATGCGGCCTGGTTTCAGCTCGGGCGTCTGCATTACCGGCGCGGTGAGGACGCGGCGGCGTTGGCGGCCTTTGCGCGCATCCGCGGCTCACTGAGCGGGGCTGTGCAGCAGGAGCGCCTGCTGCTGGAGGGTGAATTGCTGCTGCGCTCAGGGCGTCTGCCCGAGGCGGAGCAACGTCTGCGGACGCTGCTGGAGGGGCGCAAAAAGCGTTCGGACTGGGTGGACTATGGGCGTTTCAATCTCGCCGTGGCCCTGTTTCGACTGGGGCGCGAGGACGAGGCGCGTGAGCTGTTGCTGTCCCTGAGCAAGCAGAACACAAAAGACCGTACCCTGCGCACCCTGTCCGACAAGGCCAATCTCACCCTCGCCTATGACCGTCTGGAGGCCGGCGATATCGACGCCGCGACCGTTTTTTTCAAGAAGGGCCGGCTCAGTGGGCCGGTGTCGAATACGGCCCTGATGGGGCTGGGCCGCGCCTGGGCCGCGCAGGATAAATACAAGAAGGCGCTGGTGCCGTGGCTGAAACTGAGCAAACGTGATTCCGCCGATCCGCTGGTGCAGGATGCCCTGCTGGCGGTGCCCTATGGTTTCGGCAAGCTGAACGCCTATAAGCAGGCGCTGCAGTATTACCAGCAGGCGCTGAGTGTTTTCGCGCTGGAGCTGGAGCGTGTCGGCAAGGCCGAGGAACAGGTCAACAGTGGCGATATGGTGCGCACCCTGGCTGCGGGTTTCAGTGTCGATGATGTCCTCGATCGTGACGTGCTGCCGGCGCTGCCGAAGGCATCCGGCGCCTCCCACCTGTGGCTGCTGTTCTCCACCCACGAATTTCAGGAAACACTCAGGAACTACGTGCGGACGGGCCTGTCATTGAAGAAAATCACCCGCTGGACGTCACAGATTAAGGCGGATGATGGCCTTCCGCCCGCGAGCCGCGAGGCGTTACTGACTCGCGCCGCTAGCCTGGAGACCCGCTTGACCACTCTGTCCGGTAAATTGCAGACCCATATGCAGTCCCTTGCCCTGCAGGAGTTGGCGCAGCGCCGCAAGCGCATTCAGGCCTATACCGACGAGACACGTTTTTCCATTGCGCAGATCTATGATTACGCCGCCAAGCGCTGGGGTGGCAAGTGAATGAATAGAAGTGCCCTAATGCGCCTGTATCGTTACCTGCCCCTCGGGGCACTGCTGTTGCTGTCGGCCTGCGCCAGCACCGAGGAGACGCTGGGCGATCTCGGTGAACTGGATATCCAGATCGAGGATGATGCCGCCATCCTCGGTGCGCGCGACAAGGCCATGGACAATTACTGGGAGTTTGCCGCCAGTTCCTCGGAGAAAGAACAGAAAGTCGAGGCTATGCGTCGTTTGGCGGATCTGGAAATGGAACGCAGTGACGAGCGTTTCCAGCGCCAGATGGAGGTGCTCGACCGCATGACCGAAGGTGAGGGCACCGATATCGATACCCTGAAGGGTGTGACCTATCGTGGCGCCATCAAGCTCTACGAGGATGCCTTGAACATCGCACGCGGCGGCCCTCAGGAACCCATCTTGCTGTATCAGCTATCCAAGGCCTACGAGCAGGCGGGCAGGCGCCAGGAAGCGTTGGATACTATGCAGGCTCTGCTCGATCTGCGCCCGGAGGCGGAAAACCGTGATGAGTTGCACTTCCGCCGTGCCGAGCTGCTGTTCGATATGCGCCAATTCAAGCAGGCGGAATTTGATTACGGCAAGATGTTGGAAGTGGGGCCGCAGTCCCAATATTACGAAAAATCTCTCTCCAAGCGTGGCTGGTCCGCCTTCAAGCAGGAGTACTACAAGCGTGCGCTGGACTCTTTTGTTGCCCTCATTGACCGCAAACTGCGGCAAGCGGATGGCCGCATCGTCAATGACGAGAGCCACCTCAGCCGTGGCGACAAGGAATTACTGCGCGATATTTTTCGCGTGGTCATTCTCAGCTTCAAGGAGCTTAATGGCACACAGGGTATCAAGGCCTATTTCGAGGATTACGGCCACCGTGATTATGAAATGCGCCTTTATCAGGCGATGGGCGACTTCTATCTCGCCCAGGACCGGGTGCAGGATGCGGCGGCAAGCTACAATGCCTTCGCACGCGATTTTCCCATGCATGAACGGGCCTTTGAGTTTGATCTGAAGGCCGTGAAGGCCTATACCGACGCCGGTTATTCCCAGTTGATGATCAAAGCCAAGCAGGAATTCGTGCGCCGTTATCGGGTCAATGGCAACTTCTGGCGCCGACACCTGGATCAGGAAGAAACGGTGCTGGCGCGCCTGCGCCCCCTGTTGCGCAGCAATTCGGAAGACGTGGCGCGCCACCTGCATGCGCAGGCGCAGAAAAGCAAGAAGCCGATGGACTACCAGCGTGCCTTCCTCTGGTACAAGCAACACCTGAAATGGTTTGCCAAGAGTCCCAAGGCGAAGGAACTGAATTTCCTGTATGCCGAACTGCTGTTCGAAGCCGGAAAGTTTGAGGCGGCGGCCAAGGAATTCGAAAAAACCGCCTATCAATATATTCGCTTTGGCAAAGATGCCGAGGCCGGCTATGCCTCGTTGCTGGCTTACACCGAACGTGAAAAACAGCTGACGGGAAAAGAGAAGGAAACCTGGAGCCGTATGGCGGTGGGCAGTGCCATGCGCTTTGGCAAGACCTTCCCCGACGATTCACGCGCCGCCAGCGTATTGACCAAAGGGGCGGAAAATATGTTCGCGCTGAAAAAATATGGCCAGGCCGCGGTGGCCGCGCGGCAGATCCTTGAGTTGTCCACCGAGACATCACCCGACACCCGGCGCACGGCGTGGAAGATCATTGCCCGCGCGGAGTTTGAAAAGGGGGACTATTCGCGCGCGGAGGTGGCCTATAAGGTGGCGCTCAGTCTGACATCGGCAGAAGATGCGGTGTCACGTAAACTGCTGAAAGAGGGGTTGGCCGCTGCGGTGTACAAGCAGGGTGAGCTGATGCAGGCGAAGGGTAATGTGCAGGGCGCGATTGCCCAGTTTTCGCGCGTGGATGCGGACTCGGCCGTTGCCGAGGTCGCCGAATTTGATATTGCCTCCAGCCTGCTGAGTAGCGGGGAATGGTATGCCGCCATCGAAGCGTTGGGGAGTTTTCGTGACCTGAACCCGGCCAGCAGACTACTGCCCAAGGTGTCACAGAATCTGATCCTGGCGTATCAAAAGACCGATCAGCCGTCCCGGGCGGCCGAGGAACTGGAGCGCTACATCGGTCTGGAGGAAGACCCGGAGCTACGCCGTGAGGCGCTTTGGCAATCCATTGAATTGTATGAAAAGGCCGGTGACATGGCCAAGGTGCTGGCAGGCTACGAGCGCTATGTCGACGAATATCCGCGACCACTGGAACAGGCCATGGAGGTGCGCCAGACACTGGTGACTATTTATAGTGATGCTGGAAACCTTGCCTCGAAGCGCTTCTGGCAGGAAGAGATCGTTCGACAGGAAAAGGCGGCGGGCAAGGAAAGTACGGAGCGCATGCACTATCTGGCGGCCAAGGCGGCCTTTGAGCTGGCACAACCGACACTGAAGGCCTACCAGCGTGTCAAGCTGGTGGAGCCGCTTCAGCAGAACCTGAAGCGCAAGAAAGAGAAAATGAAATTGGCGGTGGACACCTTCACCGCGACGGCCAATTATGGTGTTGCCGGGGTGACCACCGCCTCCGTGTATATTCTGGCGGAGATTTATGCTGACTTCGGGGCTGCGCTAATGGGTTCGCAGCGCCCGGCCGGCTTGAGCGAGGAGGAGCTGGAACAGTACGAAATTCTCCTCGAAGAGCAGGCCTACCCGTTTGAGGAGAAGTCCATTACCATCCACGAGTCCAATGTCGAACGTATTGTTGATGGTACCTATGATGAGTGGGTGCAGAAGAGTTTTAACCGGCTCAAGGAGTTGAGTCCTTTCCGTTATGCGAAGGCGGAAAAGAGTGAGCCAATGAGCGGAGAAATCTATTGACTGTTACTGATGGAGGGCTGTCTGTGCCTGGACGGAAATGGATGGGCTTGCTGCTGGTACTCATGGTCGCCGGGCTGTTTGTGGGTTGTGCGGCAACCGGGCCGCAAGAGCTTGAGGAAAAAAGTGCGGAAATCGCCGGGCCTGCCGTAGACCCCGTGGCCAGCGCAGCCTTTGATGCCGCGCTGAAGGCCATGGCCGGTGGCAAGGACGCCCAGGCCGAGAAGATCCTGTTGAAGATGACGCAGGACTTTCCGCGCTTCTCCGGCCCGCATGCCAATCTTGGCATCATCTATTTTCGTGCCGGCAAACGGGACAAGGCCGAGGCCGCCTTTCTGCGCGCGGTGGAAATCAAGCCGAAGAATGCTGTCAGCCTCGATTATCTCGGAGTGATTAACCGTGACAAGGGACACTTCAAGGAGGCTGCCGGATTTTACCAGCGGGCCATCAAGGCCGATCCGGAGTACGCCTATGCGCATCGTAACTACGGCATCCTGCTGGAACTCTATATGGGCAAGCTTAAGCAGGCGCTGGCGCAATACGAGCAATACCAGAAGTTGACCAAGGGTGAGGACAAGCAGGTGGCAAAGTGGATCGTCGACCTGAGCCGGCGTAGCGGAGCAAAGAAATGATGCGACCTGCCGTTGTACTAAGACAAATTCTGAATGTGGCTTTGTTGCCGTTTGTTTTAGTGGTGATCATTGCCCTGCTGCCGGGTTCTCCGGTCATCGCCGAAGACCGGCTGGACATGGATGCCGTTGCCATTAAGGGCTCGCGTGAGCTGCCCAAGGTGCTCTACATCGTGCCGTGGAAGAGCACGCGGCTGGGGGCACTGGTTGCCGGTGCCGGCAGCGAATCTTTTTCCGCCAAGTGGGCGGTAGTTGATCGCGAGGTCTTTCGCCGTCAGGTGGCCTACTACGATTTACTTTATGCGGATTAGTGGTTCTCCGGGGGTGCGCTAAAGGGCTTTCTGCGCTAAAGTTCGGCGTCGTTTTGGCCGACCTTCTTGGGTCAGCCCTGTCAGGTGTCTCACAAGAGTGCGATTCCTGGCCAATAAATGTGAATTCAGTCAATGCAGCCCGCAGCAATTTGCGGCATTGTTGGACTTCAGGCATAACCGCATGAAGCCATCGGCTCCGGCGTGACGGTGCCTGGATATGATTTGTGAGGAGATAAGGTATGGATGGCGCGAACGTGATCGTGAAATTTTTCCAAGAGGGCGGGATATTTATGTATCCCATCATACTGGTATTTGCGCTGGGCGCGGCAATCGGCCTGGAGCGTTATTTCTATCTGACCAGGGCCAAGCTGATCAACCGCAGCATGTGGGACAAACTGACCCCGCTGGTCAAGGCCAATAACTACCAGCAGGCGATGGCCATCAGCAGCAAGTCAAAGAGTGATGTGGGCAGAATTCTCGCCTACGGCCTGACCCGCCTGCAGGCCACCAAGCGCCGCGACGACATCGAGATGGCTATGGAAGAGGGGCTGATGGAAATCATCCCGCGTCTGGAAAAGCGTACCCACTACCTCGCCACCTATGCCAACATCGCCACCTTGCTGGGGCTGCTGGGCACTATCATCGGTCTGATCCAGGCCTTTACCGCCGTCGCCAGCGCCAATCCCGCCGACAAGGCGGATCTGCTGTCCGCCAGTATTTCAGTGGCCATGAACACCACCGCCTTCGGCCTGATGGCCGCGATTCCGCTGCTGCTGATGTATACCGTGCTGCAGACCAAGACCACCGAGCTGGTGGACAGCATGGAAATGGCCACGGTGAAATTCCTCAACGTTATTACCGAACACCGCCAGCCCAGCCACCGAAGCGTTGACTAAGCGGAAGCGATAGCGATGTCTGTCAGAGCCCGAGTGAGGCGCGCCCGACGTGGTGTGCCCGAACTGGATATCACCGCCTTCATGAACCTGATGGTGGTGCTGGTGCCATTCCTGTTGCTGTCCGCCGTGTTCTCAAATCTGGCCATTCTCGAACTCAATTTGCCGCCGGACAATCAGCAGGCCGATAACAAGCAGAAGAAAGAGCGTAATTTCGAGGTCATCGTGCGCAAGGACAGCCTGGTGGTGGCCGACACCCTCGGCGGCGTTATCAAACGTATCGCGCTCAAGGACGGCAAGCAGGATTTCAAGGCGCTGTCCGATCTGCTGATTGCCATCAAGTTAAAATATCCCAAGAAAGAGAACATCAGCCTGCTGCTGGAGCCGGAGATTCCCTACGACACGCTGATACAGGTGATGGACACCGTGCGGGAGGTCAAGGTGCTGGAAGTGACCTCGATGGTGAGAAAGGAACTGTTCCCGCAGATCGCCATTGGTGACGCACCATGAAGGCCTCTCGTCGCGCCAAGCGCATGAGCCGGCACCACGCCCGCACCAAGAAGGGCGCTGCCCTGAATATGGTGTCGCTGATGGACATCTTCACCATTCTGGTGTTCTTTCTGCTGATCAGCTCTTCATCGGTGAAGGATCTGCCCAATGCCAAGCAGATCCAGCTGCCGGAATCCACTGCCGAGCAGTTGCCCAAAGAGACCGTGGTGATCATGGTGAGTGACCGGGACATCGTTGTACAGGGGCGCAAGGTAGCCGATGTGCAGAGCGTGATGAAGAGTGCAGACGGTGAGATCAAAGCCTTGAAAGAAGAGCTGGTACGGCTGGCCGGGCGCAAACTGAACCAGGCCCCGCAGGTCGATGGCAAGCCGGTGATCCGTGAAGTCACCATCCTCGGTGATAAGACAATCCCCTTCAAGTTATTGAAGCGCATCATGCTGACCTGCTCCCAGGCCAGTTACGGCAATATCTCGCTGGCGGTCATGCGCAAGACGGAAGATAAGGGGTAATCGGGCTGTGAGTCGTAGCGTCTATCGCCAGTTCATTCTGCCCTGGACGCGTGTCGCGGAAGAAGACCGGCGCCTGAAGATTGTTATCGTTACGGTAATGTCGCTCGCCCTGCTGCTGAGTGTCGTTATTCCGTTTATTCCCGTTCCCAAGGAAGACCGCAACAAAGTCAAGGAATTGCCGCCACGGCTGGCGCAGTTGGTGATGGAAAAGCAGAAACCCAAACCCAAGCCCAAGCCGGAGCCGAAAAAGGTCGAGAAAAAGAAGGAAGAGAAAAAGAAGGAGAAGGAAAAGAAAAAGGAAGAGAAGAAAAAACCGGAAAAGAAAAAGGAAAAGCCCAAGCCGAAAAAGGTCGAGCCACCGAAGCCAAAGCCCAAGGTTGACCGGGTCGCCGAGGCGCGTAAAAAGGCCGCCAGCGCAGGCCTGCTGGCCTTTACCGATGATCTGGCCGATCTGCGCGATGCGCCCGTAGCGCCCAAACTGAACAAGGGCAAGCCGCTCTCCAAGGGTGGGGCCGCGGCGAAGAAGCGCGAGCGCAAAATTCTGACCTCCGGTGTGAGCAGCAGTGGTGGTATCAATACCGCCAATCTCAGCAGTGGTGTTGGCAGCACAAATCTTGCCGGCCGCCAGACCACTCAGGTCGAGAGTCCGGTGGACATGGTGGCCGCGGCTGCCCCATCGACGCCGACCTCCAAGGATGCGAAGAAACCGTCGCGTACCTACGAAGAGGTCTCGCTGGTCTTTGATCGCAACAAGGGTGCTATCTATTCACTTTACAGCCGCGCCTTGCGCAAGGATCCCACCCTGCAGGGCAAAGTGGTGCTGGAAATCACTATCGCCCCGTCGGGCAAGGTCACGGCCTGCAAGGTTATCTCCAGCGAACTGAACAGCCCCCGCCTGGAGCGCAAGCTGGTGGCGCGTGTGAAGATGCTCAACTTCGGCTCGAGGGAAGTCGAAACCCTGATCGTCACCTATCCCATCGACTTCCTGCCATCCTGATCACGACACGGAAAATCCAGACCTACAAAAAAGCCGGCGTCACTGTGACGCCGGCTTTTTTGTAGGTCTGAACGTTCAGCCTGAGTCAGACCTGTTCAGGCGGTGAGGTCGATTCCGCCGAGTTCCCGTTTCGACGTGCTGCTCCCGGCTACCTGGGCATAACTTTCCACGGCCTTGATCTGTGCATTTGGGCGGCTGTCGCCGTTCCCTGATGGGCTCCGTGCCGCCAGCTCGGCCCGTGCCTCGGCGGCCATCTGCCCGGCACTGGCGGCGACGGCAAGATCCTGCTGTGAGGGCTTGGCCGGCGCTTGCGCCGCGGCACGGATGGTCTGGGCCTTTTGCAGTGTTTCCTCCGGGGTCTTGCCGGGTGAGGTGTCGATGCTCACCTCGCCGCCAACGGCATAGCGGCGATTGTCCGGCCCGGTTTCATAGCTGAAGCTGGCGCCGCCGCGAGCCAGCCCGCCGGCGGCGGCCATGTGGGCGGCCTCGTGGGCGCGCACTTCGCGGTCGCGGCCCTTCAGTGCCTGCATCTGCGCACGTTGTTCATTCGTCAGTTGCTGATTATTGCCGGGGGAGCGGGAGGGCTCAGCCTTTTCATTCGTCGCGGGATTGGCCGTGGCCGATGAACGGGGCGTATCCGCTGGCGCACGAACGCTGACCTGCGGGGGAGGGAAGCCGGGGAGGGTTGTACCAATCTGCATCGTGTCGTGTGCGGATCAGGCCCGCACGTCGAGCAGGCTGCCCAGCATCTCGTCCGCGGACTTGATCACTTTGACCGATGCCTCGACCTGGTGCTGATTGGTGCGCAGATCGACCAGTGCGTGGGGGATGTCTGCGCCGTTGCCGGTCGTTGCACGAGCGATCTCCGTGGCATTACGGCGCATGCCATCAAGGCCGTTGTTGATGCCGGCGATGCCGGTCTGCAGGGTGGAAATGTGCATGTTTCACCTTATTCCGGCGGTCGTATTGCGGGAAAATGGATTCTCAATCAATGGTTGTCGTCCAGCCGGCCTCAGGCTTGAGGTTGCCCTGAATCCGAGGGTTCATGACGGCACATAGCACAAGCTCTTGATTCCACAGCGGTTCAAAAAATGCCCGCTTAACCTATGGGTGAAGCTAAGATTTTTTGATTCCACTGTGAAATCAATGTATTGCACTCTGCATCCGCCCTGAACCCTCGGACTCAGGGTTGCCACAACACGTCGCCGTGCCCCTGCGCCTGATTCAGGTGGCGTGCCAGCACGAAGAGCAGATCCGAGAGACGGTTGAGATAGCCGATGGCCAGCGGCGACAGGGTCTCGCTGTGGTGTAGCTGGATCAGCCGGCGTTCGGCACGGCGGCAGACACTGCGTGCCACATGTGCGGTGGCGGCCGCCGGGGTGCCGCCGGGGAGGATGAATTCCTTCAGCGGCGCGAGTCTGTCATTGAGCCGGTCGAGGGTCTGTTCGAGGGCTTCGACGTGGCCGGACGTGATGGCCTCGCGGCCGGGGATGCTCAGTTCACCGCCGAGATCGAACAGGCGGTGCTGGATCTCCGCCAGCAGGGCGCCCGTGTCCCCGGGCAGGGTCTGCGTGCGTAGCACACCGATCTGGCTGTTGAGCTCATCGACGGCGCCGATGGCCTCGATGCGCAGGCTGTCCTTCGCCACCCGGCTGCCGTCGCCGAGGCCGGTGCTGCCGTCGTCGCCGGTGCGGGTGTAAATCTTTGAGAGTCGGTGTCCCATGGGGTCTCCGTTGTGAGTGAGTGTTTATTTTTTACCACAGAGGCACGGAGTGCGCAGAGAAATTATTCAGCAATAATACACATCAAATTTTTACCGCCAAGGACGCAAGGGAGCGCAAAGTTTTCGGTGCTTTTACCTTCGCGTTCCTTTGTGTCCTTGGCGGTTATTCGTTTTTGATTTTTTTGTGAGCTCCGCGTTTCTGTGGTGAATCATCAAATCAGCCCCAGCACCAGCAAGACCGTGGCCTCGCTGAATTCCACCAGTGCCCCGGCGGTGTCGCCGGTGCTGCCGCCGAGGCGCTGCAGCATCAGACGGCGCAGGCCGAGGCCGAGGGCGAGCAGGGCCAGCAGCAGCCACAGGCCGTCGAGGCCCAGTATCAGCAGGGGTAGCAAGGCGGAGACGAAAATGACCCACCAGGCCGTGCGGCGCGGCAGGTGGCGGCTGAGTATGGCGCCGAGGCCGTCGTCGCGGGCGCTGGGGGTGGTGAGGAACAGGGTCAGCGAGCCAGCGCGGCCGAGTAGCGGCACGATCACCAGCCAGGCTGCATGACCGCTTGCCAGCAGGGCTTGTAGGGCGGCGAACTTGACGATCAGCAGCAGGGCGATGGCGATTACCGCGGCGGCCCCGGCGCGCGGGTCCTTCATGATTTCAAGGGTGCGCTGGCGGTCGCCGTAGCCGCCCAGCCAGGCGTCGGCGCTGTCGCCCAGGCCGTCGAGGTGCAGGCCACCGCTGAGTCCCACCCACAGGGCCAGCACCAGTGCCGCCTGCACGCCTGGCGTGGCCGCGCCGGTGAGGCTGGCGAGCAGCCACAGCAGCAGGCCGATGAGCAGGCCGACGAGGGGGAAGTACAGCGCCGAGCGGCCCGCCAGTGCCTCGTCGTAGTGGGCGAGGCGGGGCGTAGGCAGGCGGGTGAGGAATTGCACGGCGGCCCAGAAGGCGTTCATGGCAGGGTGGCTCTGTCGAGGTTGCCGGCATGGGCGGCTAGGCGGGCGCTGGGCTTGCCGTCGTGCCAGTCGACGCGGATGCGTGTCAGGCAGCCGTAGGGCACTTCGATCTGCTGCAACTTGAGCAGCGGGATGTCGAGGATGTGGTGCAGCAGGATGCGGACGGTGCCGCCGTGGGTGATCATTAGCAGGTGTCCTTCATGCGATAGGTCGTGTGACAGGTCGCGCAGAAATCGCTGCCAGGCAATGACGATGCGGTCGCGGAAATCGGTCAGCGCCTCGCCGCCGTGCGGGGTGTGGTTCACCGGATCGCGCCAGAAGCGGCCCAGGGCCCCGGCATCGCGGCGCATCAGCTGTGCCGCCGTGAGCCCCTCCCAGCGGCCGAAATCGATCTCGGCCATCTGCGTGTCGATGTGTAGCGGCAGGCGCTGGTGGCGGGCCAGCCGGACAGCGAATTCGCGGCAGCGGCGCAGCGGTGAACTGTGGATGTGCTGCCACGGAGCGTGTTGAGCGACGGCGCGGTGCATCTGCAGCCAGCCGCGGCCGCTGAGGCGGTCGTCGGTCTGCCCCCGATAGCGGGGGCCGCCCACCGGTTCGCCATGGCGCAGCAGGTCGATGATGACAGTCACCTGGCGTCCCCAGCGGAGACGCCGGCATCGGCGAAGGTGGCCATGTCGTTGTGCAGGGCGCAGGCCAGGCGCAGCAGCGGCACGGCGCTGGCGGCGCCGCTGCCCTCGCCGAGGTGCAGGCCCAGGTCGAACAGGGGTTCGGCGTCCAGCGCGGCGAGTATGCGGGTGTGGCCGGGTTCGGCGGAGCGGTGGCAGAACAGCAGCCAGTCGCGTGTGCCGGGCTGGATTCGCACCGCCAGCAGGGCGGCGGTGCTGGTGATGAAGCCGTCCACCAGCACCGGCAGGCCGTGCTGGGCGCAGGTGATGTAGCTGCCGGCGAGGGCGGCGATCTCGAAGCCGCCGAGGTGGCGCAGGATCGCCAACGGCGTGTTGAGAGCCTCGCGGTGGGTGTCCAGCGCCCGCTGGATCAGCGCCGCCTTGCGTGCTACGCCTGCGGGATCGAGCCCGGTGCCGGGGCCGGTGAGTGCGTCGGCGGGCAGGCCGAGCAGGGCGCAGGCGCAGGCCGTGGCGCTGGCGGTGTTGCCGATGCCCATGTCGCCGCCAATGAACAATTGGCTGCCCTTGTCCTTGGCGCGGGCCACGGCGCCGCGGCCGCTGGCCAGGGCGGCCTGCAATTGTTCCGTCGTCATCGCGGGTCCGTGCAGGGCGTTGGCGGTGCCGGGACCGAGGCGGGCGTCGATGACGCCGGGTAGCGGGCCGGGGTCGTTGAGGGTGCCGAGGTTCACTACTTCCAGTTTGGCGGACAGCTCGCGCGCCAACACGCTGATGGCGGCGCCACCGTGGGCGAAGTTCTTCACCATCTCGCCGGTTACCGCCTGCGGGAAGGCGGAGGTGCCCTCGCTGGCGAGGCCGTGGTCGGCGGCGAAGATGGTGATGGCGACACGGTCGGCCGCGGGCCGCTGTGTGTCCTGGCGGGCGGCCAGCCACTCGGCCAGAGTCTCCAGCCGTCCCAGCGAACCGGGCGGTTTGGTGAGTTGCTGCTGACGCTCATGGGCATGCCGGGCGGCGTCGTCGTGCAAGGGGGCGATGGGCCGGGTCAGCCAAGAGGGTGTCATAGAGTCATTTCTCCTGTTTTGTAGGAGCGGCCCCTTGGGCCGCGATAGCGATGCTGGGGAAACTATCGCGGCCCAAGGGGCCGCTCCTACGGTTGTTTTTGGTAACTATTCGCCACGGCGATGCATTGATGGAATGAAAGCCGGAAAAAAGGCCTGAGTTGGCACACCTGGAGCATCGTCTGCATGGCGTACGCTACGGGCAAGTGTAGTGTGCGCTGCGCGCACAACGTGGACAGCCAATTTCTCTGTGAACTCCGTGCCTCTGTGGTGGGTTGAAAATCACGTTTTTTGATCGTCTTTCAGAACCAGTGGCAGGCCGGCCACGCACAGGGTAACGCGCTCGCAGTGGGCGGCGATGTCCTGATGCAGACGGCCGTTCTCGTCCACGAAGCGCCGCGTCAACTTGCCCATGGGCACCACGCCGAGGCCGATCTCGTTGCCGACCAGGATGATGTGGCCGGGCAAGCGGGGCAGGGTTTCGAGCAGGGCGGCGCGTTGCAGGTCGAAGGTGTTTTCGCCATCCATGAGGATATTGCTCAGCCACAGCGTCAGGCAGTCCACCAGCAGGCAATGATCCGGGGCCGCGTGCTCCACCAGTGCGCCGGTCAGTTCAACGGGCTCTTCAACAATGCACCATTCAGGCGGGCGATTGGCCTGGTGATGGGCGATACGCTGCACCATTTCCGTGTCATCGGCGGTGGCTGTGGCGATGAGGGTGACAGCCAGACCGCTTTCCCCTGCGCGTTGCTGGGCGAGGGTGCTCTTGCCGGAGCGGGCGCCGCCGAGGATCAGTTCGCGCATGGTGCCTCCGTTATACTGCGGTTTCTTTTGGCGTTTTCGTAATAGGGCATGGCATGAGACAGATGACTGGGTGGCTGGTTTTTGTGTGCGGCGCGTTGCTGATGCCGGCGGCACAGGCCAACGTATCGGTGACTGACGATACGGGCCGAGAGGTGCGACTGGCCCAGCCGGCACAGCGCATCATTAGTTTGGCGCCGCACATCACCGAGCTGCTGTTCAGCGCCGGCGCCGGCGGACGCATCGTCGGCGTGGTGGAATACAGCGACTATCCGCCGGCGGCGAAAAAGCTGCCGCGTGTCGGTTCGTACAATGCCGTGGACATGGAACGCATCCTCGCCCTGCGCCCGGATCTGGTGGTGGCCTGGGCCAGCGGAAACCCCCCGGCGCTGATTGAGCAGTTGCGCAGCCTGGGACTGAGGGTGTTTCTCAGCGAACCACGCACGCTGGAGGATGTGGCCAGCAACCTCGAACGCCTCGGCCAACTGGCCGGCACGCGAACCATGGCGCAGGTGGCGGCCGATGAATTCCGCCGGCGTCTGCAGGCCCTGCGCACGCGTTATGCCGGGCGCAAGCCGGTGAGCGTGTTCTACCAGATCTGGCACCGGCCGCTGATGACGGTCAATGGCGAACACCTGATCAGTAAGGTGATCCGTCTGTGCGGCGGGCGAAACGTATTTGCTGAACTGCCGACACTGGTACCTAAACTGGATATGGAGGCCGTGCTGGCGGCCGATCCACAGGCCATCGTCGCCGGCGTGCGCGAGCCGGGTGATGACTCGTGGCAGCAGGACTGGCGGCGTTGGTCGCAGTTGCGCGCGGTGCGTGAGGGACATCTGATCTCTGTCCCGGCGGATCTGCTGCAGCGTCATACCCTGCGCATCCTCGATGGCGCCAAACAATTGTGTAAGGCATTGGATGAGGTGCGTGCCACGGCGGCTCGGTAAAGGCAGTGCATCGCTCTCAACTTTCGCTCAGCCGATAGATCACCGGCAACTGCAGATGGGTGGGCTGCAGCGGCGGCGCGTTGACTGGCAGCTGCAGTCGCTCGATGCGTGCCAGGGCCTTCAGTGCCGAGCGGTCCAGCAGGGCATAACCAGAACTGTGCAGCAGGTGGATGTCGTGCAGCTGGCCTTCGCTGTCGAGGCGCAGGCCGAGCAGAACCTCGCCCTCCCAGCCGCGCCGGCGCGCGCGCAGCGGATAGTTTAGATAGCGCGACAATTGGTCCTGTAGCTGGCCGAGCAGGTAGTTGCGCTGCGCGGCCGTGCTCATTTGCGGCGAGCTTGCGGAGCTTTCCCTGGCGGGGCTTTCGCTTGCCGGCAGGGTCTGCCGGGCGGTGTCGGTTGTGCCGCTTTCGCGGGTGGGGGGCGGTGTCTCAAGGGAGGTTTCGGCGGGGTCTTCGGCCGTCTGCAACGGTTTGCGGTGGGTTGTTGCGGTGGCCGGTGGCGCAATGATCTCGCGTGCACGGGTCACTTCTGTTTGGCGATCCGCGCTGCTTGTCCGGTTTGGCGCGGGGGTGTCGTGGCGCGCCGCGCGTGGTTCTGCGATGCTTGGTCTTTCTTCGTTTTTATCGGTGTTCGGGGGGTGGTCATTGCTGCTGTCTGTCGTCGCTTCAGTGTTCAGAACGGCGCGGATATAGGGGCTGCCCAGTTGCTGTATCGTCAGCGCCGGGGCACCATCGCCATCAATGAGGAGCAGGCCGTGCAGCAGTAGCGAGAGGGCGGCAAAGCCGAGCAGCAGCCGCGGTACCCCGGGGCGGGGCACCGCGAACGGCCACTCGTCGATGGTGCGGAAGTGCATGTTTTAGAAGGTGGCGCCTAACTGCACGTAGAAGGCGCGTTCGGGTAGCGGGTAATAATGGTAGTTGGGCGCCGCGGGCCGGTAGAAGCCGGAGTCGCTCATTGTCTCGTCGGTGAGATTTTGCACCAGCAGGCGGATGCTCCACTGGTCGAAGCGGTAGCGGTAATTCAGATCCACGCGGGTGTAACCGTCCAGCTTTTTGCCGACATTGGCATTGTCGTCGCCAAAATACCGGCTGCCGGTGTAGACCACGTTGAGGCCCAGGTGGTTGTTACGGGTGAAATCGAGTTGGCCGCCAAGAGTGAATTTGTTGCGCGGCACCAGGGGGATTTCCTTGCCGTCATTGGGACCGTCGCGGTACACGGCCTTACGCCAGGCGTAGCCGGTCTGCAGGCTGATCTTTTGCGTGATGGGTGCCTTGATGCCCAGGTTGATGCCATCGCGACGGGTCTTGTCACGATTGATGTTGGAGAAGCTGGCATAGTCGTAGCCGATTTCGTTCTCCAGATCCATGCGGAACAGGCTGGCGTTCATGCTGATGCCGCCGGCGAGGGTCTGGCGAGTGCCGATTTCGTAATGTCTCGCCGTCTGTGGCTCAAGGAGGACGAAAACACCACTGGTGTAGTTCCACATTTCATCCAGTACCGGCGCGCGAAAGCTTTTTGCCATGCGCACATAGTTGCGATAGTAGTCGAGGCTGATGTCCCAGGTGGTGATGCCGTCGCTGAGGCGGTCGCTGCCGGAGGTGACTGCGCCGGCGCGAACCTCGATGAGCTGGCGGCGGACGCCCAGGTTGAGGGCGGCCTTGCCGAGGCTGATGGCGTCGGTGAGATAGAGGCCGTTGCTCTTCTGCGTGACATACTGGCTGTTCCAGGGCGAGGCCGCATCCAGGGTGCTGTTGTAGATGTCGAGGCCGGCGATCACGCGATGGCTGCCGTATTCGCGCCGCATGCGTGGGGTGAAGGACAGGGTTTCAAGTTCCGCCTGGCTGCCGTAGCTGGCTTCCCACTGCTTGTTGCGCAGGGCGACTTCGGCGGCCAGGTCCTCGCTGTCGATGAAGCCTTCCACCGTGTAGCGGCGGGTCTGGACATCGGAGGGAAAGCTGCCGGCCTGGGTGGGGTCCTGTTGATAGGCGGTTTCGTCGATGCTGTCCGGCAGCTGGATGTCCTCAAAGCTCTGCTGGTAGCGGATGCCGCGGTTCCAGCCGTCGTCCTCACGACTGAGTTCGGCGGCGAGGGTGGCGTTCTCGATGGCGTTGTGATCGCGGTAGCTGTCGGAGCGCAGGCTGTCGATATTTACGGACAGGGCCGTGTCGCCCAGCATTTTTTGCAGGCCAGCGGTGAGGCGGCGAGTGTTGAAGCTGCCCAGTTCCGCGGCAATATTGCCGCTTTCGCCGTCGAGAGCGCTCTTGGTGACGATGTTGATGACGCCGCCTACGGCATTGTCGCCATACAGCACGCTGGCGCTGCCCTGCACGATCTCGATGCGCGCAATGCTGTCCAGGGGGATGGTGGCGAGGTTGGCGCTGGCCAGGTCAAGATCGTTGAGGCGGCGGCCATTGAGCAGCATCAGGGTGTTATTGCCCGCGTTCTGGCCAAAGCCGCCGAGGTCGATGGTGGCGCGTGCGCCATAGATGCCGTACAGGCTGCGCACGTTGACGCCGGCCTGGTAGCGCAGCACGTCGGTGATGTTATTGGCGCCGCTGTTGGCGATGTCCTCGGCGCTGATGGTGATGATGTTCACCGGTGCAGTGTCGATGGTGGCTGCGAAGCGCGTCGCGGTGACGATTACCGGGACGCTCTGCACGGCGCCGGCATCTTCTTCGGCCTGGGCTATGCCGGCGGCGGCCACGGCGAGGGACAACAGGGTCTTGCGGATCAGGGTATTGGTGGTACTGCTCACGGTATTCTCTCCCAATTGGTTGCGCACACCCGCGCGATGTTGCGGCGGCGAAGGAGAGAATGGGAGGGCTGTAAGTGTGGTGACTACTGCCCGCCACCACTGCCCTCCGCAGCCTGTGTCGTCGGCTTCAGGCCGGTCTCCGGGCTTATGAGCGACCTCGGGGGTCTGGCCGACGCCTTCCCATGCGATGCACAGTGGCAGTCTGTCGGCCGTTGAGGACACTTTCCATCATCGATGATAGAAAGAGCCCTCCACTCAATTACCGTTGCGGGGGCAGCGCTGGAATTGCCGGCCCTCACGAAAGCAAGGAGGGGTGGCGCACCAGTTTCCCGTTTCATCCCGTGGGCGGATCGCCCGTGGGACACCTGAAGCAGGCGCGCATTCTAGCAGGTTGTTGGAAAGGGCGTCCTGCCTTTTTCCGCGCCTGCACGGTGTGTCTTTTCAAGTTTCATTTCGATTTAGCCGTTTATGGCGCTATTATTAAAGGTGCTTCTAATCAATGATTGTGGTCTCTGCGCAATGATCAAGAAGTGCCCTTTAGTCAACGGGGAAGAGGTGGGTCGACGTCCATGCAGCGGATACTGGTACTTAATGCCAAGGGCGGTTGTGGCAAGACCACCCTGGCCACCAATCTGGCGGGCTACTATGCCTCGCGTGGGGAAGTTACATCGTTGCTGGACTATGACCCCCAGGGCTCGGCAATGAAGTGGCTGAGTCTGCGCGACCGCGAACGCCCGGCCATTCACGGTATCGCCGCCTACCAGAAGCGCAATGATCTCACCCGTACCTTCCAGATGCGTCTGCCAGCCGGCACCCGGCGGGTGATCATGGATGCCCCGGCCGGGGTGGCGGGCTTGCAGTTGGGCGACTATGTGCAGCGGGTGGACTGTATTTTGGTGCCGGTGCTGCCCTCGCCCATCGATATCCATGCCGCGGCGCACTTTATTCAGGATCTGCTGTTGCTGGGCAAGGTACGGCCGGCGGGGGTGCGGTTGGCGGTGGTGGCCAACCGGGTGCGCGAGAATACGCGCGTGTACCGGGATCTGCAGCGCTTCCTGCTCGCCCTCAACGTGCCCTTTGTCGCCACCCTGCGTGACAGCCAGAACCATATCCGTGCTGCCGAGCAGGGGCTGGCCATTCACGAACTGGAGGCCTCGCGCAGTCTCTTGGATCGTGAACGCTGGGCGCCGCTGATTGACTGGCTGGAGGCGGCGGCCGAGCCGTCACCGGTAGCGAATAACTCGGTGACACCGATTGACGCCAGCAGGCCGGGCTGATCCTCGTGTTGGAAAAACACTTTCCGGCGATATTGGTTGTTTCGGTTATCGGGGCAGATAGACCGGGCCGTCAGGCCCCGCCAATGTGATCACCGGATGGCCATAGAGCCGTTCGAGATTTTCCGCTGTCAGTACCGATTCCGCTGATCCATGCAGGGTCTCTCCATCGCCGAACAGCAGCAGGGCCTGGTCGCAGAAGCGGCTGGCCAGGTTGACGTCGTGCAGGATCATCAACAGCCCCCGCGTTCCTTTGTGCGTCTGCGCGGCAAGCAGTTTCAGCAGAGTAACCTGCTGGTGGGGGTCGAGGTGGTTGGTGGGCTCGTCGAGCAGGAACAGTTGCGGCTGCTGGCATAGCAGGGTGGCCAGTGACAACCGCCTCCGTTCACCGCCGGACAGGGTGCTGATCTGGCGTGGCTCCAGCCCGGCCAGCCCCACCTGCACCAGTGCCTGCTCGGCCAGCGTGATATCGGCAGCGGATTCCCACTGCCAGCGGCCCAGGTGTGGATGGCGTCCACTCAGCGCCGTTTCCAGCACCGTGCCGGGGAAGGCGTCGCCCTCTTCCTGCAGCAGCAGGCCCAGTTGCTGCGCCACTTGTCGGCGTGGCTGCGTCTTTATCGGCCGACCATTGAGCAGTACTTCCCCTGCAGCGGGTTTCCGCAGTCCGGCGAGGCTGTGCAGCAGGGTGGTCTTGCCGACGCCGTTGATGCCCAGCAGGGCCCAGCGTTGGCCCGCATGAATATTGAAATTGAGGCCATCACAGACCTGTTTGCCGCCGATCTCCACCGCCAGGCCGTGGGTTGTGAGCAGGGGCGTGCTCATGCCTGCCCCCATAACCGTTCATCGTTGATAGAAATTGTAGGAGCGGCTTTAGCCGCGATGAGATCGGGAATATCTTTCGCGGCTAAAGCCGCTCCTACAATAATTTCATCACCAACAATAGTGGCGAGAAAATATCGCGGGCATGGCCCGCTCCTACGGTGATATGCGATCGGCGGATTCACAGGCGGGTCCCCCGCCGGTTGAGCAGATATAAGAACAGCGGGACGCCGAGCAAGGCGGTGATCACACCCACTGGCAATTGTTGCGGGGCGACCACAGTGCGTGCCAGGGTGTCGGCCAGCATCAGCAGGCTGCCACCGGCGAGTACGCAGCCGGGCAATAAATGGCGGTGGTCGCGCAGGCCAAGCAGGCGCAACAGGTGAGGGATCACCAGCCCCACGAAGCCGATACTGCCGGCGATGGTCACTGCGCCGGCGGTGAGCAGGGAGGCGATGAAATACAGCAGCAGACGCAGGCGCGGCACTGTCACGCCGAGGGCGCTGGCGGCCAGTTCGCCACGTGCCAGCACATTGAGATCGCGCGCCAGCGGCAGGCTTAGCAGCAGGCCGAGGCCGCAGGCCAGCAGGCCCCACAGCGGCGGGGGTGTATGGCTCAGGTCGCCCATCAACCAGAACAGCATACCGTGCAGGCCGCGCTCGGGGGAAAGGGCGAGGATCAGGCCGATCAGCGCCCCCCAGCCGGCGGCCACGATCACGCCTGTCAATATCAGGCGGGTGGCGGTCCAGGCGCCGCGGCCGTGGGCGAGACCAAATACCAGTAGCATGGAGGCAAGGGCGCCGATGAAGGCATTGCCGGCCAGCATCAGGCCGCTTAAGCCGGCCAGCAGTGACAGCAGCGCGGCCACCGCCGCACCGCCGGAGATACCTAATATGTAGGGGTCGGCGAGCGGATTACGCAGTAGCACCTGCATCAGCGCCCCGGCCAGGGCCAGCATGCCGCCGACGGCGAAGGCGGCGAGGGCGCGCGGCAGGCGCAGCTCGAAGACCACGGTCTGTGCCAGCGGTTCGGCGCTGTGGGTCAGCAGCGCCCAAGGGCTGATGTCGATGCTGCCGCTGAGCAGGGCCAGCAGCAGGCTGGCCGGGGCCAGTAGCAGGAGCAGGCCGAGAGTGGTGCGGGGTGTCATGATTGATGGCCTTTAGCCCGAATCTCTTATCAGACGAACCTGGTTAACCGGGAAATTTATAGAATTCAACATACTTGCCCCAAAAATCCAAATCCTGGTGAGAAAGCCGGGCTAGAAGACGCGGCCAAGAAACAGGTAAGAGGATTGCCGCCCCTCGCTGTTGAATCCGTAGGCGATGTAGACGGGTCCGATGTAGGTGTCGGCGCCGATGAAGACGCTGCCGGCGTGGATCAGCGAGTCGATGCCGATCTCGGCACGTGTTTGCCAGGCGTTACCGGCCTCGATGGAGGCGCCGACATACAACGGTATTTCCGCCGATTTGATGAAGTAGTGGTTCAGGGTGCGGTAATAGGCCAGCGTCGCCAGTGCCGTGTAGGCGCCGCCGAGTTCGTCCTGCGCATAGCCGGAGAGATTCAGGAAGCCGCCCAGCTGAAACAGGTTGGAGAGGCTGGAGCGATTGTTGATGGTGTCTGAATAGCTGAGATTGCCTAACAGGGTATTGTTGCCCCAGCGACCGGCCCGGTAGAGCGAGAGGCTGCCGAGATCGATGTTGGCGTCGGCGCCCAGTCCACTATTCGAGGAGGAAAAGGACAACTGGCCGTAGCTACCGCGGTGCGGAAAGTTGGGGTTGTCCAGGCTGTCATAGGTGAACAGCAGGCGGTAGGCGCCATCTTCACTGCTGGCGGTGGGCAGTGGGGGGCCGGTGGTGATATCGGTCTTGCTCGATGAGCGCATGATACCCACGCGCAGCTCGGCGCGGTTGCCGAACTGGCGGCCGGCATCCACCGCTACCTGCCGTTCCCGCAGGCGGGCGGTGAGCAGCGTGGTGCCGTTATGGTAGAGATTGACGCTGCGCTGCCGGGCGCTGAGGCTGGCAGCAACGAAGTAGTCCGAGCCGGCGCTGATGGGCTGGAAGAATTCACTGTGAATCCCCGAGCGCTCGCCGAAACTCAGCTCGGTCTCCCATTCGGCACCCAGTGCGTTGACCTCCGTGGCCAGCAGGCCGACGGCCAGGTTGATCTTGTTGGAGCCGCTGAAGTTGCCGCTCATGGCGACCCCGGCACGCAGGTAATTCGGCCCCCAGCCTTTCTTGCGCACGTCGATCAGCAGGCTGGTCTGGCCATCGTCCTCGTCCAGCTGGTAGCTGATGCGGGAGAAATAGCCAAGGCCGTAGAGATAACTGATGTCTTCTTCCTGTTGGTCCCGGTTGAAGCGGTCGCCCGGTTTGGTGTGGATGTAGTTCGCCAGCCGCGCCTGCGACAGGCGGGAATTGGTGCTGATGATAACCGCGTCGATGACCGGGGTGAGGGGGGGCAGGCGGCCCAGCTTGCGGCGGTAGTCGTGGTAACGTTCGGCATCGACGCGATAGCGGCTGAGTTTGTCAAGATTGTTGCGGGTGGTCTGTTCGCCGATGGCGATGATCTCGGCAGCCAGGTCGAAGTCGGCCGTGGAATAGCCTTTCAGGTCGGGGGTGATCAAGGCGTCGCCGTCGCCCAGGTATTTTATCGCCTGGGTGACGGTGTTCTGGGTCAGCAACGATGAGACCTGTTCGGCCACGGACAGCACCGATATAAGTTCGTCGGCCGACAGCAGGGGGGTGCTGATGTCGATGGCGATGATGA
>CAJVYS010000031.1 GCA_913009875.1 uncultured Gammaproteobacteria bacterium
TTTCAAGCAGAAGACGGCATACGAGATATATCAGTGTGACTGGAGTTCAGACGTGTGCTCTTCCGATCTAAGCCAGCGGCCCCTTGCCCTTGTCCACCTTGATGCCGGGAACAATGTCCCTCCGTGCCAGCTCTTCGGGCAGCGGCGTGCCGTCATCCGTGGTCTGTGTCAGGGTCTCTTCAAATTCGATCACCCCGCTGATGTAGTCCTCGATACCCGGTGCAGCAAACAACAGGGCGCGATAGGCACGGCGACTCTCCTCAGTGGATTCCACACCAATGGGCGCAAAACGCTTGGCAATGGTGGGCAGGCTTTCGTCGGCGGCGAGAATACCCTTGCCCGGTTGCACCATCTGCTCGATGGTGGCCCGGAGTTCACCTACAATGGTCATGATTCATCTCCTCTGACTGATACACTACTTATTGATAGACCATCGCTATCCCAATGTTGATGCAACAACACCGCAATGGCCGCCTTGGTGGTGAGATCGGGCGCGATATTAATGGCGGCATCGGTAATAAACAGCAGTTTGTGATAGTCGGGCAGATCGGCAATAAAAACATGACTCACACGCCGGCTCGTGCGCAAGTGACGCAGCACCGGGCGCATCAGTTCATCAGTGTGTATCCAGCCCTTGACCAGCGCCGCCGCCTTTCCTTCCAGCACCTGTTGCACGCCAACCTCGGCGGCTTGCGCGGCCGGCGATATGTCGAGGATTTCAAAACGATCAGCGGGACAGTCCAGTTGCCGGCATACCGCCTCAATCGCCGCACGAGGGCCAACCAGCAGCGGCTCGATAAGGCCATGGTCACTGGCTTTCACTACGCCGGCCAACACATGGGCCTCCTGCGCATCCACCACCGCCACCGGCAACGGGGGGTAACGCCGAGCCGCCTCAAGAATACGTTGCATACGTTTCGGGACACTGCTTTCCGACACCATCACCCCTCTCTTGCGGAAACTCCGCCTGCTCAACTTCATCTCATGACAGCAAAACCTAACACGGCCCGCCGGGCACAGCTGTAACCCAGGTTGCACTCTTTTATCAGCCGCGATATTTCACAGCGGACCGATTCACCGCATACCGGACTTACTATCGAATCCCTCTCAGTCATTTACCTGAATCCGTGGCTTCAGGGATAATAGAACAGCACCTTGAACCAGGCTACGAAGCCTGTAATTGCGAACAGAGCAAGGGCCATGTCAATGACCATGTGTCAATCCTGAGCGATCAACTTTTTTGATGCCAGGACGATTTCCGAGGGCACACCGGCGGCACTGACAGTCTGATCAAATTCGATCTGCCAGCGCTCGCGGGAGAGGTAAAGAGGGATCCGGAGGGGACGGCAGCCACCGACTAATCCGGGGCTGATACACCTCACTCCTCGCCATAAGCTGATAATGGCCCACGACAGCGGTGTGCTCCCTTCGGTCAGTGTGATGAGACAGAGTTTGCCTTGGTGATTCAGCAAGGCATATGCCTGATCCAGAACTTGATGAATCGCCTCAGGGGACAGCAAATCCAGCACATAGACCGAAACAAAACGATCACAGTGGGTAGCGTAGCGGGAGAACTCAAACGCCTCCTCCGACTCAAACACTCGTGCCCGCTCACCGAATGGTGTCAGGCGTTGGCGGGACAATTCCACCATCACCGGACTGATATCCACCCCCACATAACTGGCCTGCGGTGGCAGATAATGCCTGAGCAGTTCCTCGGCCAGTGCGCCGGTACCGCAACCCAGCTCGAACACGGCAGCGGCCCGATCAAACATCCCGTGTCGAAGCAGCTCATCAATAGCACGGCCTTCGTAGAATCGCTGCCAATCCTGGCGTTTGCCCATGCGATTGTAAAAATCACGGGCCTGCTGCGCCGTCAGATAGTGTTCACGCGTCATCGTTCGAAAAACTCATAACACTCACGCCGGCTCCCGCTTCCATCACAATACCTTTTTACCGGCTTTAGCCAGTATCATTACCGCTGGAACCACCACCAATCACCAATACATCGTATTGTTTATCCACGAACTTCCCTGTTTTTTTCTGATCATCAAGCCGTGAAATAGGCTGGATCACATTCAGAGGTCGACACTAACACCGCCCGCACCCGGCATCTGTAACTCAGGTTGCACACCCCTGCGTCATCCACCGGTACAATGCGGCAACTACCTCATCGAAAACAGGAAAAGGGACGCATGCTGATGGGATTTCTTTTTATCTGGCTGATCACGGCCCTGGGGCTATGGATAGTGACCCGCATCGTGCCGGGCGTGCGCGTTAATTCCACCGGCGGGCTGTTGTGGGCGGCGTTGGTGCTGGGCTTGGTCAACGCCTTCATCCGCCCGATTCTATGGATTCTGACCCTGCCGTTGACGGTCTTCACCTTTGGCCTGTTCGCCCTGGTCGTCAATGCCTTCACCCTGTGGCTGACCGCGGCCATGGTCAGGGATTTCGAGATCGATGGTTTCGGCAGCGCCCTGCTGGCGGCGCTGGTGATGGCGCTGCTAGGCGTGGTCGGCTTTATCCTCGTGAGCTGGATGATGATGGGTGAGGTTCACTGGATCATGTACCGAAGTGGATCCGGCATGTATTTCTGACGGGCCTTTATATCTAACCTGAATTGGTTGCCTGAAAAGACACCGGAACAATGTGGATAGGATACAGTCTGAAATCGAAGAGACATGCAACGGCCCTACTTTAATTTGAGACAAACGCCATGCGTATCCTGGTCATCGAAGACGACATCGAGACAGCAAACTATATTACCAAGGGCCTGAAAGAGCACGGTCACACGGTCGATCAGTCCACGGATGGCAGGGACGGCCTGTTCATGGCACTGGAAAACAACTACGACATCATCATCCTCGATCGCATGCTGCCCGCCCTCGACGGCCTGTCGATCCTCAAGACCCTGCGTAGCTCAAACCGGCAAACACCGGTAATCATCCTCAGCGCCCTGGGCGAAGTGGACGACCGGGTGCAGGGCCTGAAGGCCGGCGGCGATGACTATCTGGTCAAGCCCTTTGCCTTTTCTGAATTACTGGCGCGGATCGAGGTACTGCTGCGGCGCGGCGATATGAAGCCCGACAGCAGTCAACTGAAGGTGGCCAACCTGGAACTGGATCGCCTTACCCACGCGGTCAAGCGGGCCGGAAAGACCATCGACTTGCAACCGCGCGAATACCTGATCCTTGAATTTCTCATGCAACACGCCGGCCAGATCGTCACCCGCACCATGCTGTTGGAAAGCGTCTGGGATTATCACTTCGATCCGCAGACCAACATCATCGACGTACACATCAGCCGCTTGCGCAACAAGATCGATAAAGGCTTCGAACCCGCCCTGTTGCAGACCGTGCGCGGCGCCGGATATTGCCTGCGCGACGCCGCAGCGACATCGGAATAGGCCGTGCAACACCGCCTCCTGCGCAGCTTCAGTTTCCGCCTTGCCTTCACCTACATGGCGCTGTTCGGAGCCTCGGTACTGGTGCTGCTGGGCTTCATCTACTGGTCCACGGCGGCCTACATGTCACGACAGGTCGACACCACCATCGAGGCCGAGATCACCGGTCTGGCGGAACGTTACGACATGGATGGACTCGCCGGTCTCATCGATGTCATCAATGAACGGCTTTCGCGCAAGCCCACCGGTTCCTCCATCTATCTGCTCACCACCGCGATCGACACCCCCATCGCCGGCAACCTCAATCGCTGGCCGGCGGCGCAGGCTGACAAGGATGGCTGGCTGAACTTCCGGCTTGAAAACGCCGGCCGCGACAAGGATGAAATCCACCTTGCCCGGGCGCGTAGCTTCACCCTGTCCGGTGGTTTTCACCTGCTGGTCGGCCGTGATATCTACGAACTGGAAGAGACCCAACAACGCATCATCCGCGCCCTGATTCTTGGCTTTGTCATCACCCTGATCCTCGGTGGTGTCGGCGGCGTGGTCCTCAGCCGCCGAGTCATGAAGCGCCTCGAATCCATCAACACCATCAGCCGCGAGATCATTGAAGGCGACCTGTCACGCCGCATTCCCCTGCGCCACAGCGGCGATGAATTCGATTCACTGGCCAGCAACCTCAATGCCATGCTTGACCGTATCGAGGAGTTAATGGACGATGTGCGGCGCGTCTCCGACAGCATCGCCCACGATCTGCGCACGCCGTTGGCGCGGCTGCGCAACCGACTTGAATTGCTGCGTACCGAAGCGGAAAGGCACAACGGTGATGCCGATCTGGCCAGACAGGCCATGAATGACGCCGACGGCCTGTTGGAAACCTTCAATGCCCTACTGCGCATCGCCCGCATCGAAACCCGGCAGCGCCGCGAGGCCTTCGAAAAACTGAATATAGGCACCCTGCTGCACGACGTGGTTGAACTTTACGAACCATTGGCGGAAGAAAAGGGTCAGTCGTTGAAACTGCAAATAGACGATATTGTGCACTTGCACGGCGACCGTGACCTGCTGTTCCAGGCAATGGCCAACCTGCTCGACAATGCCATCAAATATACTCCACCGCAGGGACGGATTCAGGTTACTCTTGAAGCGAGGGATGGCCGAGGCCGGATCACCCTGGCCGACAGCGGCCCCGGCATTCCTGAGGCGGAACGGCAACAGGTGTTCCAACGTTTCTACCGGCTGGAAAAGAGTCGCACCAGCCCCGGCAGTGGACTGGGGTTGAGCCTGGTGATGGCGGTGGCGAAAATACACGGCATGACGATGAAACTGGAAGACAATCGACCGGGCTTGCGTGTGGTGTGCGAATTCCCGGCCGGCTGAAATAAACCACCCCGCAGCAAACTGACAGAGTATTGCATTCCGCTACAAGCAGCAGGAAATTCAACCCCTCAAACATTAACAAAACTTAATCCAGCCTCCACCTCCCGTTAAGCCGGAAAGCGCTAATGTGATCCCCGAAGCTGGCGCCCGATGCGCCGGCCGTCAGCACAACCTATCGGACGTTCAACGAGGATACGCATATGCAGACCACGACCAAGAATTCCTTAACCGCACTGACCCTGGCCATTACCCTCAGCCTAGGCGCCACTGCCAGCCTGGCCGCCGCACCGGTCCACGCCAAACCGGCCACGGCGATGGACGCCGCTGCAACCCACGGCGACACACTGAGCACCGAACAACGACAACTCCAGCACGCCGATGCCCTCGCCAAAAGTGGTCGCGAGGCCATGTCATACATTGTCGCAGCGCGCCAGCTGCTTACCGACCAGCATGGTGAAGAGGCCCGCCAGTACCTCGAAAAGGCCAGGGGCCTGTTGACGGAACTGGACACCGAAATCACTGCCGAAGGGAACAACGGCAACGGCCTGCTACCCATCTATTCACAATTGGGCCTCACGGAGGAGGTGGAAATCAGCGACCGGGCCAAACAGAAGCTGCACGACATCTATCCTGACGTCATCCGTGGCAGGCACGAACAGGTTGTCGAGGCCCTCAAGGCCGTCGGTATTGAACTGCAGTACCGCTTTGTCGACATGCCCGTGACAGCCACCCTTGGAAAAGTGGAATCCGCCCTCAAATCCCTTTCGGAAAAAGACACCGAACAGGCCAGTCAGGCACTTGCCGATGCCCAGCAAGGCCTTATCCACGACAGCATTATCATCAACGAGGTCGACGACAACCCGGCCGGATAAACCGGTCGTGCTGCGCAGCGAACCCTCACATGGAGCCAATAATATGAATGCAAACATCGCCCCGGCCACCACAAATACCGCTGACAGTGCGGCCTATCAAGCCTTTCACCAGGTTCGCCAGCACCTGCAGGCGCGTATCATTGGCCAGCAGGCGCTGGTCGAACGCCTGCTGATTGCGCTGCTGGCCGACGGCCATCTACTGGTGGAAGGTGCGCCGGGGCTGGCCAAGACCACCGCCATCAAGGAGCTGGCTGCGGTACTGGAAGGCGACTTCCATCGCCTGCAATTCACCCCTGACCTGCTGCCCAGCGACCTCACCGGCACCGACATCTACCGCCCGGAGAGCGGCGACTTTCATTTTCAGCCGGGGCCGCTGTTCCACAATCTGATTCTCGCCGATGAAATCAACCGCGCCCCGGCCAAGGTGCAGTCGGCGCTGCTGGAGGCGATGGGGGAAAAGCAGATCACCGTCGGCCGTCACACCTATCCCCTGCCACGCCCATTTCTGGTGATGGCCACGCAAAACCCCATCGAGCAGGAAGGCACCTATGCCCTGCCCGAGGCCCAGCTGGATCGTTTTCTGATGCACGTGCGCATCGGTTATCCCGATGTGCAGGCGGAACACGCGATTCTGAAGCTGGCCCGTGAGCAGGCCGAGCGCGAGGACACCGCCCCGGCGGCCTCCGAGGTGGCCTTGAGCAAGGCGCAGATCTTTGCCGCCCGTCAGGAGGTGTTGCGCATCCATATGGCCGAATCGGTAGAGGAGTATCTGGTGCAACTGGTACTCGCCAGCCGCGACCCGGCACCCTACAGTTCGGCGCTGGCCCGCTGGGTGAGTTATGGCGCCAGCCCGCGTGCCACCATCGCCCTCGACCGCTGCGCCCGCGCCAATGCCTGGCTGGACGGCCGCGACTATGTGTCACCGGCCGACGTGCAGGCAGTGGCCTTCGACGTGCTGCGCCACCGGGTGCTGATCTCCTTCGAGGCCGAAGCCGAAGGCATGAGCGCAGATGACGTGATCCGTGAACTGCTGAAACTGATCCCGGTGGCCTGAGATGCGATTACTCCACCGGTTCCTGCCGGGCCGGAACGCACGACGCGAGCACGCCAGTGCGGCCCCCGACTCGGCCCTCAACCCGGCCACCCAAGCCAGCCTCGACGAGCTGATTGCCCTGCGACAGCAGGCCAGTAAGCTCGATCTCAGCCGCCGACAGGCGGCGCGGGCGCAGCTGGCCGGCGGCCATGCCTCGCACTTTCGCGGCCGAGGCATGGACTATCAGGAATCGCGCATCTACCAGCCCGGCGACGACATCCGCAGCATGGACTGGCGGGTCACCGCGCGCACCGGTCGACCGCACACCAAGCTCTATCAGGAAGAGCGCGAGCGCCCGGTGGTGCTGTGCGTGGATCTGAATCCCGGCATGTTCTTCGCCAGCCGGGGCGCACTCAAATCGGTGGTCGCCGCCCGCGCCGCCAGCCTCATCGCCTGGGCGGCCGCCGCCCACGGTGATCGTATCGGCGCCCTGCTGTTCAACGGTGACCACCACGAGCTTCCACCGCGTGGCGGCAAGCACGGTGTGCTGCGCCTGATCCGTCAGCTGGTGGCGCAGAGCGATCCGCTGGAAAACTTCCAGCGCCCGCTCCACCCACCAGGACTCAATGCGGCGCTGGCCCGCCTGCGCCGGGTCAGCCGGCCCGGCAGCCTGATCTTTCTGCTAAGTGATTTTTATGGCATCAACTACGGCGTCGACGAAGAGACCGGCAAGCACCTGATGCGGTTGCGCCAGCATAACGACGTAATCGCCATTCAGGTAGTCGATGCATTGGAGCTGGCGCCACCACCGCCGGCGCGTTACGGCGTCAGCGACGGCCGGCACACAGGCATCCTCGACACCCGTTCAGCCACGGCGAGAAAGGCCTACAGCGATTTCTTCAGCCAGCATCACCGGGCGCTGCAGGAACTTATGCGCAGCCGGGCCATCCCGCTGCTTCAGCTGTCCACCGATGATGACGTGGCCAGTATCCTGCGCCGCCAACTTGGCGCAGCACAAACCAAACCCGTACAGGAGACGGCAGCATGAACCCGGCCAGCCAACCGGCATTGCAACTGCGCGACATCCACCTGCCCGCCGAGCCCGGCTGGTGGCCACCGGCCCCCGGCTGGTGGGTTGTCGCCGTGTTGGTGCTGATCCTGCTGGCGTGGACAGCGCGCATCGCCCTTCGCCACTACCGCCTGCACCGCCAGCGCCAGCGTCTGCTCACCATGCTCGATGCACTGGCGCGGCCCGACGGCACGTTGACGCCACAAGCGCTGACAGAGATCTCCACCCTGCTGCGCCGTCTGGCGCTGATGCGCTATCCGCGCCAGCGGGTCGCCGCCCTCACCGGCGCCGAATGGCTGTGCTTTCTCGATGAGTCCGGCGGCACCGACCGCTTCAGCCACGGCCCCGGCCAGGTGCTGGCCACCGGCCCCTATCAACCCACCCTGCCCACCGATGTGGATTTCGCGGCGCTCAGCACCCTGGTGCGCGACTGGGTAAAGAAGAACACGGAGCATTGAGATGAATATCGAATTCACCTGGCCCTGGCTGTTTGCCGCCCTGCCCCTGCCGCTGCTGGCACTGCTGCTACCGCGCGCGCGCCGTGCCGAACCGGCGACGCTGCGCTTCCCCTTTTATGCGGCCCTGCGCGACAACCTGCAGACCCACACGGGCCAACGCTCACGACTGCGGCTGGCGCTGGCGACTGCAGCCTGGTTGCTGCTGGTGCTGGCAGCGGCGCGCCCGCAGTTGATCGGCGAGAGCGTGCACCTACCGGTCAGTGGTCGCAGCCTGATGCTGGCGGTGGACATCTCCGGCTCCATGCAGAACGAGGACATGCAGGTCCGCGGCCGCCAGCTGAGCCGCCTGACCGCCGTCAAAGTCGTGGCCGGTGACTTCATCGAGCAGCGCAAGGGTGACCGCATCGGCCTGATTCTGTTTGGCGACGAGGCCTATCTGCAAGCGCCGCTGACCTTCGATCGCCAGACCGTGCGCATCCTGCTCGACGAGGCGCAGATCGGCCTGGCCGGCCAGCAGACCGCCATCGGCGACGCCATCGGTCTGGCCATCAAACGCCTGCGCAAGGAACCCGACAGCAACCGGGTGCTAATCCTGCTCACCGACGGTGCCAATACCGCTGGCAACGTCGACCCGCTCAAGGCCGCTGACCTGGCCGCGCGCGAAGGCGTGCGCATTTACACCATCGGCATCGGTAGTGGCGAGACCGTGGTGCAGACGCCCTTCGGCCCGCGCCGCGTAGCCACCGGTGACCTCGACGAGGGCAACCTCAAGGCCATCGCCGAGAAGACCGGCGGGCGTTATTTCCGCGCCCGCGATACCGCCCAACTGGCGCAGATCTACGACCTGCTCGACCGCATCGAGCCGATTTCCGAAGACGAGCAGACCTGGCGACCTGTGGATGAACTCTATGTCTGGCCACTGGGCAGTGCGCTGCTGCTCAGTGTGCTGATCGCCCTCGCCGCTGCTTATCGTCGGCGGGCGACGGCCCCCCGCAGCGAGGTGTCCCATGCCTGAACAATTCCATTTTCTGCAACCTCTATGGCTGCTGGCCCTGATCCCGCTGGCATTGCTGGTATGGCGTCTACGCCACGCGGCCAGCGGCGATAACCCGTGGACCCGCATCATCGACGTCCGCCTGCAGGCCTTGCTACTAAGCGGGCAGAAGCATCGTGTCAGCTATTTCATGTTATGGCTGCTGGGTCTGGGCTGGTTGCTCGCCACGCTGGCGCTGGCCAACCCGGTGTGGGAAAAGCAGCCGCGGCCGCTGTTTCAGACCAGTGCGGCGCGGGTCATCGTGCTGGATCTGTCACGCTCCATGCTCGACCGGGATCTCAAGCCCTCGCGGCTGGCGCGGGCACGCTTCAAGATCGAGGACATCCTGGCCCGCGACGAAGAGGGCCAGACCGGGCTGGTAGTGTTCGCGGGCGACGCCTTCACCGTCACCCCGCTGACCCGCGACGTGGACACCATCCGCGCCCTGCTCAAGTCCCTCGACCCGGATCTGATGCCGGTGCAGGGCAGTCGCGCCGACCTGGGCCTGCAAAAGGCCGGCGAGCTGTTGCGTCAAGCCGGCCTGGACAATGGCCAGATCCTGCTACTGGCCGATGGTGTAACGGGCGACAAGGCCCGCGAAGTCGCCGCACAATTGCACGACAAGGGCTACCGCGTGTCGGTGCTCGGCATCGGCACGGAAAATCCCGAGCCGCTGACCAATGCACAGGGACAACTGCTGCGCACCCGTGACGGCCAGCTCATCCTGCCGCCACTGGAAAGCGACGCACTCCAGGCCGTGGCCGAGGACGGTGGCGGCCGCTATCAACGCTTCAGCAGCAGCAATACCGACATCGCCGTCCTGCTGAAAGAGAGCACGCCCCTGTCCGCCGAAAAGTCCCTTCGCAGCGACCAGCAGGGACAGGACTGGCAGTCACGCGGCCCCTGGTTGGTGGTGTTGTTGCTACCCCTGGCGGCACTGGCCTTTCGCCGTGGCTGGCTGCTGAGCGTAGTGTTGCTGGTCGGCGTGCTGTCGCCGCCGCAACCGGCCATGGCCGCTGGCTGGGATGACCTCTGGCAACGTCCCGATCAGCAGGCGGTGAAGGCCCTGTCGGCAAAGGACTACGAACGCGCCAGCCGCATCGCGCAAGACCCCCTGCTACGGGGCAGCGCCGAATACCGGCGCGGCAATTATGCAGAGGCGCTGGAGGCCTTTTCCCAGGCCAGCGGCGCCACCGCCGATTACGACCAGGGCAATGCACTGGCGAAACTCGGGCGTTATGAGGAAGCCATCAAGGCCTATGACAGCGCATTGAAATCGGCGCCCGACATGGAAGATGCGCAGGCCAACAAGGCCGCGGTCGAGGCCCTGCTGCGCCAGCAAAAGCAGCAACAGAAACAAAATAGCGATCAGTCACAGGATCAGCAGAACAAGGAAGACAACAAGCAAGGCCAGCAGTCTCAACAAAACAAAGAGTCCCAGGGAGGCAAATCATCTAACCAGGATCAGCAGTCCCAGTCAGACGAGCAAACTGAACAGGATGAAACGTCTGAATCTGCCAAGCAGTCCGAGAAAGATCAGCAAGGCAAACCGGGCGAGACGCCGAAAAAAGAGAATGCCGACAAGAACGCCTTCGCCAATGCCGCCAAGGCGCTGGAAGACAAACAGGCCAAGGATGCGTCAAAAGAACAGCAGCAGGCTGCTAGTACGGCGGAAGAAAAGTCCGCAGAAAAACAGCCGAAAAACACGGATCAGTCGTCAGCACCCCGACAAACAATTCCGCAGGCAAAGGGACAACCGGCCCGTGCCGAGACCCTCAGCAGCGAGGAACAGATGGCAGCCGAACAATGGCTACGGCGCATCCCGGATGACCCCGGCGGCCTGCTGCGGCGCAAGTTTCTTTATCAGTACAAGCAACGGGCACAACGTGAAGGCACTGGTAGCGAGCAGCCGTGGTGAACACGCCACCGGCAAAAACCGTCGGCAATGTCTGATGAATTTGTCATTCCGGCCTGCGCCGGGATGACAAGAGAAAAACCAATCAAACACTCCTTGAACCTATAACGTCAAGTAGTGAGTAATGGAGAACATGCAATGAACCCCCGGCCAAACACCTTGACGCAGAATCTTCGTCACCGCCACCTGTGGCCCGTGCCCCTGCTGGCACTGTTATTGCTGTTGACGGCGGCCGGCCCCGGCACGGCGGCCGTGCGCGCCAGTCTCGACCGCGACACGGTCTACGAGAGCGACGTCTTCACCCTGACCATCGAGAACGACGGCCGCTCATCGAACCTGCAACCGAATCTGGCGCCGCTGGAAAAGGATTTCGAGGTGCTGGGCACCAGTACCAGCACCCAGGTGAGCATCATCAATGGTCAACGCAGCGACAAGACCCGGTGGCACGTGCAGCTGCAGCCGCGCCGCACCGGCCAGCTGCGTATCCCGCCACTTGATGTCGGCGGAGAAAAGACCGCCGCCATCACCCTGAAGGTCAGCGAGCCCCCGCAACAGACAGCGGCCCGGGCCGGCCAGCATGTCTTCATCGAGACCGAGGCCGACACCGACGGCAAGCCGGTCTATGTGCAACAGCAGATCCCCTACACCGTGCGCCTCTACTACGATGACCGGCTGCAGGAGGGTGGGCTCAGTGCACCAGAGCCGGAAAACGCCGTGGTTGAGCGGCTGGGTGAAGAGAGGCGTTACGACACCGTGCGCAATGGTCGCCAGTACCACGTCATCGAACGTAATTATGTAATCTCGGCAGAGAAGAGTGGCACCCTGACCATTCCGCCCGCCCTCTTCCGTGGACGCATAGCGGTACCACAGCAGAGCGGCCGCGCTCGCCGGGCGAGCAGCCCGATGGAGGAATTTCTCAATAACAGCCCATTTGCCAATGACCCCTTTTTCCGCAACCGGCTGGGGGGGAGCGGGCTGTTTGGCAATCCGGGGCAGCCCATCACCATCCGCAGCCGCTCGCTTGACCTGCAGATCAAACCCCGACCCGCGGCGGCCGACCACAACTGGCTGCCGGCCGAGGCAGTCACCCTGAGCGACAGCTGGACGAAAAACCCGCCACAGTTCAAGGTCGGCGAGCCCGTCTCACGCACCATTATCCTTCAGACCAAGGGACTGTCCGGTTCGCAAATCCCCGAACTGACCATCGCCGCCCCGGCCGATACCCGCCTGTACCCGGAGGCATCGACACAGGAAAACCGTACCGATGGCACGACCATCTACGGTATACGCACCCAGACCCTGACTTACATTGCCGGTACGCAGGGCATGCTGGACATACCGGCCATCACCCTCAACTGGTGGGACACACGCCATGACAAGCCGGCCAGCAGCACCCTGCCCGCCTGGCAGTTCAATGTGCTACCGGGCGCGCCCGGTAGCACAGGCGAGACGCAGGCAGCCATTCCCTCCCCGGCTGCACAAGCAGCCACCAGCGCCGACATGGATGACAGCAAAGCAACGCAAACGGGGCACAGTCTGGAGACGATAATCCGCGAAGCCATACAGACAAACCGGCTCTGGCTGATGATTGCCGGCGGCGCTTCATTACTCGCCCTGCTAATTATTATTATGTTGACCCGGCGCGCAAAACGGCGGCATTCGACCACTGCACCGGTCAGCAAAAAATCCGCTTCACAGACCGCCGGGCAAAGCCAACAGGTGGGGCGAAAATCCGCCCTGCGGCAACTGGAAAAGGCCTGTGCGGCCAATGATCGACAAGCCGCCGCACGGGCACTGATAAGCCTCGCTCACAGCAACTGGCCGGATGATCCGCCGCACAGCCTGGGGGCACTGGCGGCACGTATCGAAGAGGGACAGACGCAGCTCCGTGAACTGGACCGCAGCCTCTACGCCGCCGACACCACAGACTGGAATGGCACCGCATTGTGGCATGAATTCAGACATGGCCTGAAGGAAAAGAAAGCTGTCGGACAGCACCGGGATGACGGGCTGAAGCCCCTTTATCCGCAACACTCATAGCCTGGGCTTTACGGCGAAGATGCCGGGCAGTAATTTGTCGGGATCTGCATACTGCCATGATCCTAGATTAATCACTGATACCAGAGAATCATATTCGCCTCCAGCGGTACGCTCGCCAGGGGATGCGCCGGGACGATGCGAGGGGTGTAGTCTGAAAGCGGCCGATCGGCAGCGACGCAACCGGAATAGAGCCAGGCATTGGCGGTGCCCGCCAGTGCCGTGCCCCGTTCCAGCTCCTGACGCAGTGGCGCACCACCGTCCACGGCATCGGCATACAGCTCGACACTCACCGCTTGTGGTGCGATATCGTCGAGATAGACCTGCACCTCGACCTGCCAACGGTCATTGTCTTTCTGTGTGATCACATTGCCAAAGTGGATGCGCGACCAGTGCTGTTGCAGACGCTTGTGCCAATCCTCCAGCTCAGCGGCAGCAGCCGGTTCACCACTGCGCTGCTGCCAGGCCTTGGCCAACGGCACATAATAGTTCTCGGTATATTCACGCAACATCCGGTTACTGGAAAATTGCGTGGTGAGACGAGCCATGCTCTCACGTATGCGACTGACCCAGGCCTGTGGAATGCCGCCCTCATCACGCTGATAGAAACAGGGCACCACCTCTTCTTCCAGCAAGCGGTAAAGCTGCTCCGTCTCGGCAAGATCCCAGGCCGTGATGTCGGCATGCTCACAGCCATCGCCCAGCGCCCAGCCCAGTTCCGGCGCGTAGGCCTCGGCCCACCAGCCATCCAACTCCGACAGATTGAGCCCGCCATTGACCAGTACTTTCATGCCGCTGGTGCCGCTGGCCTCCCAGGGCCGGCGTGGAGTATTGATCCACACATCGACGCCCTGGGTCAGCTGGGCCGCCACTTGCAGATCGTAGTCCTCGACAAACACCACCTGCTGCCAGAGGCCGTTCTGTTCCAGAAACTCCTGCCATTGACGCAGCATCTGCTTGCCGATGTTGTCTTTGGGGTGCGCCTTGCCGGCGATAACCAACTGCACCGGACGGTCACGATTGGTGAGCAGGCGTACCAACCGCTGGGGATCATGGAGCAATAAATTCGGGCGCTTGTATTCGGCAAAACGGCGGGCAAAACCCAGCGTCAAGGCATCGGACTCGAGGGCATTGGCATATTCCCGGCTGCGAGATTCCTCTGACCCTCGGCCGCGATATTGATGCACCAGGCGCTGGCGCAGGTAGGCCACCAGCCGCTGGCGGCCGTGGGAGCGAAAGCGCCACAATGCCGCATCCGGTAACTGACGCAGATCCACTTCCACGGTTTCCAACGTACCGCGCCAACGATGCTTTCCGCAGGCCTCGGTCCACAGGGAATCCGACTCGGGGGAGTCCCAGCTCGGTACGTGAACACCGTTGGTGACGTAGCCTATCGGCACCTCGGTCTGCGGCCAGCGAGGAAATAGCGGGGAAAAGATACTGCGGCTGACCTCGCCGTGCAGGCGGCTCACGGCATTGCTCGCCCCTACGCCGTGCAAGGCCAGATAGGCCATATTAAATGGCTCATTGTCATCATCGGCGTGAGTTCTCCCCAATGCCAGCAAGCTGTTCATTTCAATACCCAGCTCAGTGGCCATGGACTGGAAATACTGTCTGACCAATTGTGGTGGGAAACGGTCGAAGCCCGCCTCCACCGGCGTGTGAGTAGTAAACAGGTTGCCCGCACGGGTGGCCCGCAGCGCTTCGGCAAAAGTGCAGTCCACACGCCGCATGTGGTAACGCGCCCGTTCGAGAATGGCAAACGCCGCATGTCCTTCGTTGAGATGACAGACGGGACAATGAATGCCCAACGCTTCCAACAGCCGCCAGCCACCGATACCCAGCACCATCTCTTGCTGCAGGCGCTTCTCTTTGCCACCGCCGTAGAGTTCACTGGTAATACCCCGGTCACCAGGGTCGTTGAGTGGATCATTACTGTCGAGCAGCAACAGCGATCGGCGCCCAGCCTGCGCGCGCCAGCTGCGCAGATGCAGGGAACGGCCGGGCAACTCGATGCTGATGCGCACCCACTCACCCTGATCGTCGCGCAGCGGCACCACCGGCAACATGGTCGGATCGTTATAGGGATAGAATTCGATCTGTTCGCCTTCGGCACTGAGCGCCTGACGAAAATAACCCTGCTGGTAGAGCAGGCCGATGCCGATCAACGGCACGTCCAGATCGCAGGCGGTCTTAAGATAGTCCCCTGCCAGCACACCCAGCCCGCCGGAGTAGATGGGCAGCGATTCACAAATGCCAAACTCCATACTGAAGTAAGCAACATAACCCTCAATAGCGCCACCGATGGTTTCTGAGAACCAGGATTTTTCGCCGAAGTGGGCCTCGCGCGCATCAAGCTGCTGTTGCAGCATGTCGAGAAACGCCTCATCCCTGGCCAGTTCCTGCAAGCGCCGGTCGGAGACCGTTTCCAGAATCAGCCAGGGATTGGCCGTCGCCTCCCACAGCTTGGGGTCCACCTGATGCCACAGGGCATCCGCGCCATGATTCCAGCTCCAGCGCAGATCCAGTGCCAGCGTTGCCAGGCCCTTTATCGGATCAGGCAGGGCGCGGGGGAGGTAATGGTTCATCTGCATCGCATTGTCTCCAATTGGGGTGTTATGCGGACTGTGATTCCCCGCCGAGCAACCAGTCCCAAGCGGCGATCATTTCATCGGCCGGGAAGAATCGTATTTCCGCCCCGCTAAAGGGCTTGCTCAACTTCACCATCCATTTTTTCCAGACCGGAACACCCACCACGGCGATTCGTTCCAGGTCACGGAAATGTTTGATGCCGAAGGTGATATCGTCCCAGACTGCGTGTAGGTCCCAGCCCTGAAAATGCTCCAATTGCAGCAGCAGACGGATTTTTCCTTCACGCGCGATCAGCGCCTCGATCTCAGGGACAAACTCCTTGTAATCTTCATCATGCAGTTTACCCGTTAAACGGAAGGCAATGACATTATCTTTTTCGGGTTGCAGCTTTTCGATCACCTTTACTCTCCTAAGCTCTGTTACAAAAGCCCTGATTAACCGATCATCCCAGCACAATAGCCTGAGCAAGCCTGCTTCCTCGCTTGGTGCTCTAACGACGCCCTGCAAACAAGCCAACCCCACCCTCCACAGCACCAAACCTCCAGCAAGCACCGTGGCAGATGGGATCGGCCTCATCCCTTAACCTGGCGGATTACTTGAACCACTTCACAACACGTTCCCAATAGGAAGCAATTTTCTTCCCTGCCTTTTCCAGGGCATTTTCCGAATGATCCCCCTTTGCCAGAGATTTTCCCAGTTTGTCGATTTCCTTTTGCAGTTCGCGTACATCCTTGGCCCGGCTATCTCCGCTAATGCGTTCATACTTTTTCAGGTTATCGGATGCTCGCTTAAGCGTCGCCTGGGCTTGATCAATTTTCCCCTCACTGAGTTCCAGTTGCGCCAGCTTCAAGTCATCGGCGGCTTCTGTCAGAGGCAGCTCAACCTCATCGAATTCAAAAACCACACCTTCTGCCTGCAACAGGGCCAGAGTCAGGTCGGCAGTGTCAAGATTGCCTTTTTTCAATTCATTTTTTGCCAGGTTCAGTGCATTATCGGCCATCACGACATTCAGCTTCATGGAGGCCTGACGCCAGACTGAGTAGTCTTCGAAAAAGCGTGAGTTAGTAGATTTATGGCCGTGGCGGCCCTTGAGGGTTTTCGCTTTCTCGTGCACAACCGGCGCTATCACATCCTCGATGAATTGCTCGTTATACACCGTCACGAAACGCCTGCTCACTTCATCCTCGTCACTATAAGTCACATCACCGGTTGTGATCTTGGTTGTGATTTTGTATTTGGGCAAAGACCGCTCGACAAGCTTGACCAGGGTCAAGCCCTGTTCAACCTCCTCCATGGCCGTTTTTTTGTCTTTCGCAGCGATGGCTATACGCGCATTATCGGTGTGTAACAGGATGCGTCCGGCGGCTAACGAGATGGCCTGTGACTCCTGATCTGTCAGGGTGACCAATGGCTGGATATCCGTTTCGGCCGTAATCCGATCCTTATTGTCAGCAGCCTGGGCCGAAAAAGTAACAAACAATGCAAGCACTATCACGGCGCCACACAATGGTTTCATTTTAAATGGAACAGTAGCAACAGACATGATGATCTCCTTGATGTTTATAAAAGGAAGAATGTCTCTCCCGGTGCGGGCGATTCTATTCCCCTTTTTCCCTGTCCATCTGCTACTTAGGTTACTTTCGTGAAAATCGAAAAAGTTCCTTAATAATGTTATTTTTTTAACTTACAACTGTGGCGCCAGAAGTCTTGCCAGGCCTTCCCCCATATCGCCGATTACACTCACATTATCCACACCCTCCTCGCATCCCTGCATCAATTTCTCCAGCCAGTAGCTGACCTGTTCAACTTCTATCTGGCTGGTAACCAGCACACCGACTTCGTAGTTGAGCAACAGGCTACGCATGTCCGTATTGGCCGATCCCAGGATCGCCAGATCCTTGTCGGCCACCACAGCCTTGGCATGCACCATGCCCTGCCCGTAGAGCAGGATCCGTCCGCCTTCCTGCTGGATCTCTCGCAGATAGCTGCGCCCGGCGATGTCGGCCAAACGATGATTGGATTTTCGCGGCAACAGGATGCGCACGTCGACGCTCCGATGAACGGCCAGAATAATGGCGCGGCACAGGGCATCATCGGGGATAAAATAGGGCGTAACCAGCCACAGGCGCTGACGGGCGCCAAAGATCGCCGTCAACAATACATCGTACAGCGCATCCCCCGGCATATCCGGCCCCGACGGTACCACCTGCAGACGCGCCTCACCGACGCGGCAAGCGGGCACCACCGTGAGCGTGGCCCGCTGTCCCGGCGCCTGTCCACTGGCGTATTGCCAGTCCGCCCGAAACAGTTCGACGAAACGCACCACCGCCGGGCCTTCAATGACAAAGGTCAGATCGCGCCAGCGTTCGGTCTCGGTGTCCGGCCCCATGTATTCACTGGCGATGTTGGCGCCACCCGCCAATACCTGTCGATCATCGGCGATGGCCAGCTTGCGGTGGTTGCGCAGATTGGTGTGGCCGCGCAGGGGCCGGTGCAACACCGGGTTGAAAAAGACGAAATGCCCACCCGCCTCGGCAAGTGGTTTGAGAAATCGTTCACGGGTCTGCAACGAGCCGAAACCATCGAGTAACAGGTGCACCGCCACGCCCTCTTCGGCACACCGGATCAAGCGGTTCAATATCTCCCGTCCGATGCGATCGGGGTGAAAGATGAAGAAGCACAGGTCGATGCGTTGCGTCGCACCCTCGATCAAGTCGATCAGCGCCGCATAGCTGGCCTCGCCCGTTTCACAAAGGGAAAGGCGATTGCCCTCATCGGCGGGACTGACGCCATGGGCCATCAACAATTGTTCCAGGGGCGACAGGTTTTTGTCCGGCTCGCGCTCCGCCTCGCGGCGAAGATTTGCCTTGCGCCGGGCGAGGAGTTTTACCTTGCGGCCGCCAAAAACCAGATAGAACGGTACTCCCAGGTAGGGCACCATAACGATAAAAAGTATCCACGCAAGGGTGGAGGCCGGCGGGCGATGCTGGCGGATGATATGGCCGAGCAACAGCGCACCGATGAGAAATCCTCCGACCCAGGCGAGATGAGAAAGCCACCAAAGGGCACTCATCAGCTGAGGTGGATTGTCACATCCCGGGCATCGCCACCCGCCAGCACATCGTGGGCCCGCTCCACCTCACCCTGATCGCCGTGCACGATGAGCAGATAGTGGTCCGACTTGATGGCCGCTTCATAACGGATGATGCTGTCGCGGGGAATGCCGATACTGTAGAGCGCCGCGCCCAGGACGCTGAACCCGCCCACCACTGCCGCACCCTCCAGCGCCGCGACCAAGGCGCTCACCAGTGGACCGGCGATGACCACGGCGCCCAGACCGGGCACCCAGAAAAAGGCCGCTCCCAGCAACAACCCCCACAGGCCGCCCCAGAAGGCGCCTTGCGCCCCCCAGAATTTCATGCGGTCGCCGGTATTGTAAAAACCGATGGGATGCTCTTCGCGCTGGTAACCCTTGCCAACGATGGACAGTTTACCGGCGTCAAAGCCCTTCGCCAGCAGTCGCCGCACGGCCTCCTCCGCCTGAAGGTGATTGTCGTAGACCGCGACACAGCTGTTCTCTTCGACCATCTTTACTACTCCCCTGCACACGCCAGCCCCGGTGATCCGAAAATTTGGCGATGTCTGATTGTCACCCCGAAGGGGTAATTTTTTCTGCTACCAGGGTTACACAGGCTGCGGGAAAAAAATGGCTTACGAGTGAGGGGTGTGACGGGGAAAGTGCATGGCCTTTTTCAGCAGTGTTTCCAGTTCCTTGATGATCAGTTCGCCGCGACGGGTCACCACCACGCCCTCGCGCTGCCAGTGCTGCAGCTGGCGATTGACCACTACCCGCACACTGCCGATCATCTCGGCCAGGGATTCATGGGAGAGGTTGTGGATCAGGCGCAGGGGCTGGTCCGGCTGTTCATGATGGATATGACGAAGGATCAGCCGCGCCAGACGCGTTTCCGTATCGTGCAGGGCCAGGTCGCCGGCTAGATTGGCCAGGGTGCGCATCTGCTGCCCCAGATAAGGCAGAAAGCTGCGATTGAAGTCCGGATGTTGCTCGATCCAGCGGCGTGCCTCCTGCATTGGCGTGGAGAGCATCAACAGGTCATCCCGCGCCTCGAAGATGAGCGGATCTGGCTGTCCATCCAGCAGGCAGATGACATCGAAGCCATCACCCGGCTGAAGCAGAAACAATGTCACCATCCTGCCGGTATCGGGATTGACCTGCGCCATTTTCAGCCGCCCGGAAAGGATGATGTGAAAGCGCTGACCACTCTCCAGGCCAGTGACCTGTCGGCCCTGCTTCCAGGTCTCGCGGCGAAAGTGGCTCAGCATCTCGTCGAGTACGGTATCGTCCAGCCCGGCAAAGAGCGGCGACTGGTGCAGCAGGGCTTTGACATCGACCACAGCCGGGGAAGCTGAGCAGGCCAAGGTCACGCCGAAACCTTGTGGGGGTGCTCTTCGGCACGCCGCACCAGCTCCTGCAGGGCCTCGACCTCCAGATGACCGCGATGGGCATCGACGATGCCTTCCTGTTTCCAGTGCTGCAGTTGGCGGTTGACCACCACCCGCACGCTGCCGATCATCTCGGCGAGAAATTCATGTGATAGGTCGTTGATCAAGCGTGGCGTGGCGTGTTGGTCTTTCGTGTTCACATCCACGTGGCGCAGGATCAGCCGCGCCAGGCGCGTCTCCGTATCGTGCAGCGCCAGGTCCGAGGCCAGCCCGGCCAGGCTGCACATCTGCCCCCCCAGGTAGGGCAGCAACTGACGATTAAATTCCGGGTGTTCATCGAGCCACTGACGGGCTTCACTCATGGGCAGGCTCAACAAAGTGACATCATCCAGGGTTTCCAGCATCACCTCGTGCGCTTTGCCATCCAGCAGACTGAAAATGCAAAACGGCTCGCCGGGGCCGAGCAGGAACAGCGTGATCATGCGGCCGTTTTCCGGATTGCTACGGCTCAGCCGCACCCGCCCCGACAGCAGGATGTGAAAGCGCCGCCAGGTTTCTTCCATGGGCAGCTGGCGGCGGCGCTTCCAGGTTTCCCGCCGACAGCGGGTAACGATGTCCTCGATGGCGCTCGGCGCCAGCCCGGAGAAAAGCGGTGATTGCCGCAGACATCGGGTACTTTCACTGAAAAACGCCGATTCGGGCTTCATCCTTTAGTTCTCCTGCCGTTGATGTGCCGTTTCTTTTCTGCGGCGGATAATGGCTTCCACTTCCTCACCATCAAGCACTTCTTTCTCTTCCAGTACATGAGCCAGGTCGTCCAGAACGGCGCGCTGGCTGGTGATGATCTCCATCGCCCGCTGGCGACCCTCCTCGACTAGCCTTCTGACCTCGGCATCGATCAGCCGTGCGGTCTCCTCGCTGTAGTTTCGCTCTTCCGTGCTCTGGCCCAGAAACTGCAACTCCCGGTGCAGCCCCCAGGTCAGCGGCCCCAGCTTCTCACTCATACCCAGTCGGGTCACCATGTTGCGGGCGATCTCCGAGGCCCGCTCCAGATCATTTGAGGCGCCACTGGAGACATCGCCAAAAATAATTTCCTCGGCGACCCGACCACCCAACAGGATGGCGATCTGGTCTCTCAGCTCATTCTCCGTGGAGAGAAACTTTTCCTCCACCGGCAATTGCAAAGTGTAGCCCAGCGCCGCCACGCCGCGGGGGATAATGGAGACCTTGTGCACCGGTTCGCCGGTCGGCACGCTTTCCGCCACCAGGGTGTGGCCCGATTCATGGAAGGCGACACGACGTTTCTCCGCCTCACTCAGGCCACGATTCTTTTTCTCCGGCCCGGCGACAATCCGGTCGATAGCGGCTTCGAAGTCCGCCATGGTGACGGCGTCATGGCTATAACGCACCGCCAGAATGGCCGCCTCGTTGGCGATATTCGCCAGGTCGGCACCGACAAAGCCCGGCGTGCGCTGGGCCACCACCCGCAGATCCACATCGTCGGCCATTTTCAGCTTTTTGGTGTGCAGTTCGAGAATGGCGACACGTTCCTCCAGATCCGGCTTGTCCACCACGATCTGGCGGTCGAAACGGCCGGCCCGCAGCAGGGCCTTATCGAGGATCTCCGGCCGATTGGTGGCGGCCATCACCACCACGCCCACGGAGGGGTCAAAACCGTCCATTTCGGTCAACAATTGATTGAGCGTCTGTTCCCGCTCATCATGACCGCCGCTCATGACCGGGGCCATGCCACGGGCACCGCCGATGGCATCCAGTTCATCAATGAAGATAATGCAGGGCGCCTTCTGCCTGGCCTGTTCAAACAGCTCGCGCACCCGCGCCGCGCCCATACCGACAAACATTTCGATAAATTCGGAACCGCTGATGTTGAAAAACGGCGCATGGGTCTCACCGGCCACCGCGCGCGCCAGCAAGGTCTTGCCGGTACCGGGTGGGCCTACCAGCAGCACCCCCTTGGGTGCGTGGCCGCCGAGTCTCTGAATAGCCGTGGGATCACGCAGGAAGGCGATCGTTTCACCCAGCTCCATTTTCGCCTCTTCCGCACCGGCCACATCCTTGAAGGTCACCTTGATGTCCCCTTCCGGGTGAATGCGAATATGGTTGCCGATGTTGAGAAAGCCCTTGCCCGCGCCGGCCATGCGTTTTCCCATCCAGCCCCACAGCAGGAAAAGCAGGCCAAAAGGCAGCACCCAGCTGAGGATAAAGTTGCTCAGCCAGTTACTGCTCTGGCGCACGGTGTATTTCACACCTTTTTTCTCCAGCTCCCGGGCCAGATCATTGTTCCATAGCGGCACGGTAATGAAATGACGTGGCTTACCGGTTTTCGGGTCGGTCTCCGTCAGCGTGCCAGTGATGATTTTATCGCTCACCACCGCCTCGACGACCTCTCCCTTGTCCACGCGCTGGAGGAACTCACTATAGGGAATCTCGGTTCGCTGAGCCTCTTCCGCCCCCTGCCAGAGGTAGAGCGAAGCCAGGATAAAGAGTAGGTAGATCCACAGCGCCGAGCTGGGCTTGTGCCAGAAACTGCCGTCCGGTTTGAAATCCGCAGGCTTGTTGATGTCAATTTCGGGTTTCTTTTCCGGGGTATTGAAATCTGCCTTCTTCATCCGTGCGAACTCCTTTGCCTGGTAAAGAGTGGGTGAGCGACCCCGGTTCGACATTGATTTTTCCCATGGGTTTCACAGGCGGTGTCACCGGTAGAAAAGAATCGTCTGTTTATATCAGGTTTATGACCAGAAGGTATACCGATTCACTGGTTTATACCACGCACATTGCCGGATCGCCCGCATCACTCGAGTACACCGTCAAAATAGCCTTGACGGTGTGCTCGATGTGTAACTCAAGTAGCAGACGCGCAGAGAGACAGGGAATAGGATCGTCGGCAGTGGGGAGCCCGACTCTTTGCAGCGACTGCAGTAACCCAGGAGGCTCAGATTGAGCAGCAAATTCGCCCCAGCAGCAACCGGTGACATGTCAGGTGAGACGAGACCGCACTTATTAGCAAGATGCAGAGGAAGCGAGGTGGGAAGCAAGGATAACCTTCTATGGAGTAGGCGCCCCCTTAAACCTGCCATCAGTTATGCCCTGCTTGCAATAGCTCTTCTGTCCGGCTGCACATCTCTCAGTGGGGTAAACGATGACAACTTGACCATGTGCCCGGTTACTGATTCAGCAAAAAATCATCAGCCATTCGACGCCTCTGCCCGGAAAGTTTTGCAAAAGCTGATTCTTAGTAGCACCAATACCAGCAAAGGATCCATGGACGACACCGCACTTGTCCGCTTGAGCAAACAGGGTACCCCTCTAACCGGTCAACACGAGGACTACGACAGCGCGCCCTGGGCATGTGTAAAAGACACTCGCACCGATCTCACCTGGGAGGTCAAGACCAATGACCAGTCGCTAGGCGATAAACACTGGGCCTACACATGGTACGAACCCGCACTTGTGGATAAAACTGGCTATGCAGGAAAAGCCCATGGAGGGACATGTTTTGAAGGCAATGGCTGTGACACACGGGCCTACGTTGCCGCCGTCAATGCCGAGAAGCTTTGCGGCTATGACGACTGGCGGCTGCCGCGCCTATTTGAACTTCACACCCTGCTGGATACTAAGGAAAACTGCCCTGGCACCTGCATAGATCAGCGCTACTTCCCCAATACGGCCAGAGGTGGCTATTGGAGCGCATCGCCGTTTGAGGAATTTATTTGTTACGCATGGGGGATCGATTTTGCGCTGGATGATGCCAGTGGCGCCCACAAGAACACACCACTATTTATTCGGCTTGTGCGTGGCAAATGGCTCAACTCTCCCAACAGTGACAAAAATGAAACGTCAACAAGCCCTAACATGAGGAAAAAATAATGCCACCATCACGCCAGCCAACGGTTCACGCAAGAGTTCTCTATCCCTTTATCCTGCTCGGTTTGGTGTTATGCATTCCCACGGTATCCGTGGCAAAGGAAAGCGCCACTCAACCGTCTCCTGGCAACTATTGCCCAGGCACAAACATCCTGCTGATCATTGCTGAAGACCTGTCTTCCAGCCTGGAGTTTGTGATGCAGTCCCGCGCGGCACAAAGCAGAGGCGATCAGGCGATAATGCTAACAATGCTTGATGCCGCAGGTGTCACACTGAAACAGGCCACCAGCCGGGGGGCCGGCGCACGAACCGCACTGCTGATCAACAGCGTTATTTTATCCCGTGTCAATGAAAGCAATGACCAGCTGCTCACATGGTTCCCATTGCTTCACAGCGCTCTACTCACCCTGCCATACGACGACGCCAGGAATGCCGCCGACGATGCCATCGGACACGCCGAGGAAATTCTACATGATGGCCAGAATGGCGACCCTTTGGATAAACTCAAGAAAGCCCGTCACTTCCTGACCTGCGACGGCCTGGATTTACCCTTACAGGCTGCCATCAAGGAACAAGTCCGATTATTGTCCAAAATCCAACAGCACAAACCAATAGTAACAAAAGACTATGACAAGATCGTAGATTCCCTGCGCACAGCAATAGCCTATGTTTTGGATCACAGCAAAACATAACGTGCCTCCAAACAATTCTCAGTTTCCGGGTGTAGGGTGGGCACTGCCCACCAATGGCACCCTACCCAGGCAGCGATAGTGGACAGTGTTCGCTCTACAACCAGGATAATTGTGTATTTTCTGGTGGCACACACCCCAAGCCGATAATGGTTAAGAGGCATAAATTATAATCAGGCCGCCTACGGAATATCCATAAAAAATAATATTCACTCATCGAGATAGAAAAATGCTTGCCAATAAAAACACCGCAACAACGTCAAGTCCCGAAAATAAGAAAAAGATGGGCCTATGGCAGGTGGTGGCGCTGGCCGTAGGCACCATGGTGGGTGCCAGCATATTCTCTATTTTTGGATTGGGAGCACGCCTGGCCGGTCCGAACCTGCCGTTGGTCTTCGTACTTTCAGGCATCGTAGCCCTGTTGGTTGCCTATTCCTACGCCACACTGGGCAGCCGTATCATCTCCGATGCCGGGCCCATTGAGTTCATTCTCAAGGGCTTGGGCGACGGCCTGCTGACCGGGGCCTTAAGCTTCCTGTTCTGGTTGACCTACGTTGTCTCCATTGCCTTGTTCGCCAAGGGCTTTGCAGGCTATCTGCTGCCATTTCTTCATATCCAGGCATCACCACTGAGTAATGGCATCAGCGAGGCCGGGGTCGTACTTGCCTTTCTGGCCCTTGGCATCCTGGGCTCTTCCGCAGTGGGCAAGGCCGAACTGGTCATTGTCATCATCAAACTTTCTATTCTGGGTCTGTTTGTCGTGCTGGGTGTATGGAGCATCAAGCCCTATCTTGTAACGCCTTCCTTTACGTCTTCGGCAGTAACAGGCAGTGTCAATGCAGTGGCCATATTTTTCCTTTCCTACATGGGTTTTGGCCTGGTCACCAATGCCTCCGAGCACATGCAGAATCCAGAAAAGAATGTTCCCCGCGCCATCTATCTGAGCATACTGATCGTCAGCATCGTTTATATCCTGGTGTCGCTGGTGGCAGTGGGAAACCTGAGCCTGCCCGCATTGATAAAGGCAGAGGACAATGCCCTGGCCGTTGCGGCCGAACCGTTCCTGGGTCAGACCGGGTTCCTGCTGGTTTCACTCGGCGCACTGTTCTCCATCGCCTCGGCCCTCAATGCCACCCTGTTCGGCGGCGCCAACGTGGCCTATGCCCTGGCAAAGGATGGCGAGCTACCGCGCAAGTTCAATCGAAAACTGTGGTTCGGCTCCAGCGAAGGCCTCTACTTTACCGCGGCCCTGGGTATTGTCTTTGCGCTCATGTTCAGTCTGAATGGCATCGCTTCGATTACCAGCGGCGTCTTCATGGTCATCTATCTTTTTGTACTCTATGCCCACTGGAAACTGAAAGATCAATACGGGGGTAATTCCCTGATCATTGCCAGCGGATTTCTTGTCGTCACGGCGGTATTTCTGCTGTTGCTGATCTATCAATGGCACACCAACCGCAGCAGTTTCTATGGCACCTTTATCGTCTTGGGTGGCAGCCTGTTGATAGAATTGGTTTACCGTGGCATGACCCAACGTGGCTTTGTCCTGCGAGAATTGACCCTGCTGAAAAGCAAGGAGAAAGACCTGCAGGGTGAGCTGGACAAGAAGTTTGAGCAGCTGCTGTCACATGGGCAAAACAGAACTCCCTGACACCGCCCCCTAACACTGAATGGTATCCTCGATGAGGGACACGAACATGATCGATTCCACTGAAACTACCGATACCACCATTCCCGACCAGGGCCTCAGCAGCGAGGAGGCCGCCCGGCGTCTGGCGCAATACGGACCCAATGCCCTGCAAGAAAAACAGATCTCTGTCCTGCGGCGCCTTCTAGGTTATTTCTGGGGCCCCATCCCATGGATGATAGAGGTAGCGGCCGTACTCTCCGCATTGGTGCGTCACTGGGCCGATTTCTGGATCATTTTTGCCCTCCTGGTCTTCAATGCATCTATCGGCTTCTGGCAGGAATACACGGCCGGCAACGCCGTGGCGGCACTGATGAAGCAATTGGCCTTGCGAGCCCGTGTACGGCGTGACGGTCAATGGCAGGAGATCGATGCCCCGCAACTGGTACCGGGCGACATCGTGCGCATCCGTCTGGGCGACGTGATCCCGGCCGACGTCAAACTGGTGGAAGGTGACTATCTCAGCGTCGATCAGTCGGCACTTACCGGTGAATCCCTGCCGGTCACCAAGCGGACCGGCGATGACGCCTTCTCCGGCACGGTGGTCAAACAGGGCGAAGTGGTGGCCGAGGTCACCGCCACCGGCGCCGCCACCCGCTTCGGCAAGACCGCCAGTCTGGTGCAACAGGCGAAGACCGTCTCTCACTTTCAAAAGGCCGTGCTCACCATTGGCGACTACCTTATCTACGTTAGCCTCGCCCTGGTTGCCATGCTGGTCATCGTCGAGCTACACCGGGGTACGGACTGGCTGGAGCTGGTGCAGTTCGCCCTCATTCTCACCGTTGCCTCCATTCCCGTTGCCATGCCAGCGGTACTTTCCATGACCATGGCGGCAGGCGCAATGACCCTGTCAAAACGCAAGGCTATCGTCACCCGCCTGGAGTCCATCGAAGAAATGGCCAGCATGGATGTCCTGTGCTCGGACAAGACAGGAACCCTGACACAAAACCGCCTGACTCTGGGTGAAATTGAAATTTTTCATGCCAAGGATGAGCAAGAGGTACTGGTGGCTGCTGCACTGGCCTCGCGCGAAGAGGACAAGGACGCCATTGACGAAGCCGTCCTCGAAGGTGTGCAGGACAAGAGCGCCCTCACTGCTGTGCGCCAGACGGCCTTTGTGCCCTTCGACCCAGTGCACAAGCGCACCGAGGCTACCATTCAGGATGCCAGTGGCAGCACCTTCCAGGTCGTCAAGGGCGCGCCGCAGGTGATCATGGAAATGGCTGGGCTTTCGGGTGACATGCTGACACGGGCACAACAGGTCGTCGATGCCTTTGCCGTACAGGGCTACCGGGCTCTCGGCGTGGCACGCAGGGACAGCGGTGCAGCCGGCTGGACCTTCCTCGGCGTCCTGTCCCTGTTCGACCCACCACGCGAGGACTCCGCGGAAACCATCTCCCAGGCGCACAATTACGGCGTCAGCATGAAAATGGTGACCGGCGACAACCTTGCCATCGCCAAACAGATCGCTGCCAAACTGGGGCTGGGTGGCAACATCCTGCGTGCTGAAGCACTGCCCATCGACGATGATGGCCGCGACCACAGAGCCAGCATCGAGGCGGTGGAGAAGGCCGATGGCTTTGCCGAGGTCTTCCCCGAACACAAGTTTGCCATCGTCAAGATCCTGCAAAAGCACAATCACATCACCGGCATGACCGGCGACGGCGTCAACGACGCACCGGCGCTGAAACAGGCCGACGTAGGTATCGCCGTGAGCGGCGCCACCGATGCCGCACGTGCCGCCGCCGACCTGGTGCTCACCGCGCCAGGTCTGTCAGTCATCATCAATGCCATCGAAGAAGCCCGGCGCATCTTTGAGCGCATGAATGCGTATGCCATTTACCGCATCAGCGAGACCATCCGCATTATGTTCTTCGTCGTGCTGGCCATGGTCTTCTTCGACTTCTATCCCATCACCGCGATCATGATCATCCTCCTCGCCTTCTTCAACGATGTCCCCATCATAACCATCGCCTACGACCACACCGGCCTGGAGAAAAATCCGGTACGCTGGAACATGCAGCAGGTCATCACCGTGGCCACCGCCATGGGTATCGTCGGCGTGGTGGGCAGCTTCGGCATGCTGCTGATCGCCATGGACTGGCTGCACCTGGACGTGACGCAGATCCAGACCTACGTCTTTTTGAAGATGGCCGTCGCCGGGCACCTGGTGCTGTTCGTCGCCCGCACCAAGGGCCATTTCTGGCAACGGCCCTGGCCGGCACCCATCATGGTGTGGTCAGCAGTGGTCACCAAGCTGGCGGCGACCCTGCTGGCAGCCTATGGTTTCGGCCTCATTACCCCCATCACCTGGCCGGAGATCGCCCTCATCTGGGGATATTCCATTGCTTCCGCCCTGCTCACGGACTGGGTCAAGGTGCAGGTCTATCGCCATATGGATCGGAGAACGTCGCGCCATCGTGGTTTCCTTACTCGTCTGCAACAGCCCCTGCACGCCTTCGGGCGCAGAAAGTGAGCGGTTCGTCCATGTCTGCCGCAGCCCTTCGTACGCCAGTACGCCTGCAAATCTTGTTGATCATGCTGCTCGCCGTGCTGGTGCTATTTGCCGCACGCCCCGCTGCAGCGGATGACAACGCTTCGCCACCTGCAACACAACCTGCGGCGGGTCGGCTCACACTCACCGGTTCCACCGACCTCTCCAACCTGGTGAGCCTGTGGGCCGAGGCTTTCCGCCAGTACGCCCCGGCGGTCTCTCTCACTATCGCCGATCCCGGCAGCGCGGTCGGCCTGGAGTCCCTGCTCAATGGCAGCGCCGAAGCGGTACTGATCAGCACGCCCTTGAGCGATCACCAGCGGCAGCGATTCATCGACCGCTACGACTATGCACCCTCCACCACGCCCGTAGCCCTCGACGGCGTCGCGGTCTTCGTCAACACAGCAAACCCGCTGGCGAGTATCAGCCTGCCTCAACTCGACGCCGTATTCACTCGCACCCTGCGTTGTGGCGCTAAAAACCCCATCCGCACCTGGGGTGAACTGGGCATCACCGGTGAACTGGCGCGACTGCCCATCAGCACCGTCGGCCTCAGCGATGACAGCGGGGCCTACTACCTGTTTCGCCACAAGGCACTGTGCGCTGGAGACTTCCGCCCAGACTTCAAGGCCATCCTCGGACTCGGTGGCGTACAGACTGCCATCAGCAACGATCGTGCCGCCATCGGTTTCGCCAGCAGCGCTCTGCGCAGCCCTGGCCTGCGCATCGTCCCTGTAGCTCGCCGCAATGACGAACCGGCCATCGCCCCCACTGCAAAGGCCATCCGCAGCGGGCACTATCCCCTCGCCCGCACCCTGGCCATTGCCTACAACCTGCCACCGGGTCGCAACATAACACCAGCCCTGCGCGCCTTCCTCGACTTCGCCCGTTCGGCACAAGGACAGGCCATTGCGGCCAAAGCGGGATATGTGGAATTAAACGAATCCCCTTAAATTTTCTGGACTGGATTCCTCCTGCTTACAACAAAAATTTGTGGGAGCGGCTTTAGCCGCGAATGACTTGCTGCCACAGCTATTGCGGCTCCCACAACATCTCATCAGCTCATCTAAAAGCGCCTACAGACCCATGAAAAGAGTTATTGATTACACGACAAACCTGCTGACCTGGACGAGTCGCCTGACACATATCGTGATCAGCCTGGCACTCGTCACCGCCACGGCCCTGCTGACCGCACTCTTTTTCCACGATATCTACATGGCCATTCACAGCCACTCGTTGATAAAAGGATTTCTGCATGCCCTTGGTATCTTGTTATTGCTTTGGACCATGGTGGAACTCATCAATACGGAACTCGATCACCTGCGAGGAGGCGCCATCGATGTGGCGGTATTTATCGAAGTCGCACTGGTCGTCGTGGTGCGTGAAATCATTATGTTGCCCGTGGCGGAAACACACCCCACCTGGATTGATCTGGGTATGTGGACCGGTGCGGCGACCTTACTGGGATTGACTTACTATTTTGTTCGTTCCGGCCAGCACCTCTTGAGCCAATCCGTTGTAACAAGGAACGGCACTGATCTGCCCCCGAACCAGTGAATACTTCACCGGCAAAATGCTGAATAGATGAATTGATGACCGTCCCGTAGGGGGCGCCATGCAAACCTTCCCCTCAGCAGATCAATAGCGTTGTGCCGCGATTACTGACAAAATCGCCGCGATGTTTTTCACCGACAATCGCACACACTTTTTCCGCCCTTTCGCCGGCAAGTACCGGGAACAGGTGGTGGAATGCCTGCGCATCCTGCACGCCCACCTCTATGGCTCGCTGGCCGACTACCAGTGCGCCTTTACCCGCGATCAGGTGCTGGAGTCCTTCCAGGAGGCCATCACCCGTACCCCGGTGCTGGACGAGGAAGAAGAAGATTTTTCCGCGCCGGTGCGCAGCGAGCGGGAACAGGCCAACTGGATTCTCAACCTGCTGCTGGAGCACGGCTGGGTCGAGCGCCATGCCGACGAGGCCACCCTGCAAAGCAGCTATGCCTTCAGCCGTGTCGGCCGCCTGTTCACCCAACCCATGGTGGAGACGGCTGGCGGCGGCTTTCGTACCCGCCATCGCAATACCCGCAACACGCGCAATGCCCTGCAATCCTTCCTCGAGCGCGGCGAGGTGTACGACTTGCTCGATGCCTATGAATACTCGGAACGCATCATCAGTGATTTCAGCGACGTAATCGCCGAGCTAGATGAGCGTAAGCGCCTGCTGGTGCGCGAGGTGGAGGCCCAACAGGTCATCCAGCAGGCCAGTGACGAATTTTTCGATTTCATGGAAAAACGTTTTATGCCGGATCTTTCCGTGCGCCTGTCGGCCGACAGCGTGGAAAAATACCGCGATGAAATCCAGTCGCTGTTGCGAAAAGCCAAGCGCAAACAGAAAAAATTCAAGGCCAGTGCCGAGATCGAACTACGCAAGCTGGCGCCGGAACTGTTACAAGACAAGCAGGCCTCGCTGTATTACCACATCCTCGACAGCATCGAATCGCGCAAGATCGGAAGAGCGTCGTGTAGGGAAAGAGTGTAGATCTCGGTGGTCGCCGTATCATTAAAAAAACAAAACACAAAACACAGCGCAAAGTCTTATTTACTTTGTTTCTCTCTTTCTCTCTCCGTCACCTCATATCCTTCTCCTTT
>CAJVYS010000032.1 GCA_913009875.1 uncultured Gammaproteobacteria bacterium
CGCCACCCACTCGTCGCCTTGCCGATCTCGGCGCCCTTCGCCGGGGCAGTGTCGAAACCATCAACGCGGTGATCTGGTACAGCGACCTGCGCGGCTTCACGGCGATGACGGACAAGCTGCCGAGCGACGTGCTGCTGGATTTGCTCAACGATCATTTCGAGCAAATCGTCAAGCCGGTTACGGAACGCGGTGGTGAAGTGCTGAAATTCATGGGCGACGGCATGCTGGCCGAGTTCGCTAGCGTCGTCGATGCCGTTCGCTGCGCGGTAGCCATCCAAGAGGCGATGCGCGAGCACAGCGCCGACCTGCCCGAAGATCAGCGCATTCGATTGCGCATCGGCATCAACCTTGGTGATGTCATGGTTGATGGCGACAACTTGTACGGCGACGGGGTCAATGTCGCGGCCCGCCTCGAAGGCTTGGCGGAGCCCGGTGGCATAGCCGTGGCCGAGCATATTCGTACCTATGTACGCAACAAGGTCGATTTTGATTTTGAAGATCTCGGGTCACATAAGGTCAAGAACATTGATGAGGATGTTCGCGCCTTTAAAGTTCTCTTTGCGATGCCGGCAGCACCTGCGCGGCAACCGGCCCCCCCCCGCTTTCAGAACGACATGGCGCTCCGCCCGGTCGTTGCATCCGCAGCGCCCGCCCCAACGCCTGTCGGCGAGGATTCGGAAGCACTACGGGCCGCGGCGGAGAACTACACGGATATCCCCGGCCTGGACCTCGCCATGCGCCGCGCCATGAAGGTAATTGATCGCTCGCCGCAATTGCAGGGGGGTGCCCGTCTGCCCTGGTTTTTCTTCTTGGGTGACGAAGGGGCCGGCGTCCGTGAGCTATTGAATGCGGCGGTCTTGGAATCGCCATTGCCGCCGCCGGAGGCCCCGCAACCGGGTGAAACTCTAAACTGGGATTGGTGGTTTTTTGCAAAACATGTCGCCATCCGCGGCGCCCCTGGGTTTGTTGGCGGCCTGCCCGAGCACATGAAGCTGAAACTGTGCGAACCCCTGCGTGAATTGTTTAAAGATGAGGTGCGCAAGCTGGGTGTAGAGTTAGGTTTACCCTATGACATGGTCTATCGACACCCTTTCCCCGGGCCTGGCCTGGGTGTACGCATCCTGGGTGAAGTCAAAAAAGACTATGCCGATATTCTGCGTCTGGCGGACCATATCTTTATCGAGGAACTACGCAAGCACGAGCTCTACGACAAGGTCAGCCAGGCCTTTACGGTTTTCCTGCCGGTTAAGTCTGTCGGTGTGACCGGTGATGGTCGTCGTTATCAATATGTGGTGGCGTTACGTGCCGTAGAGACGATTGATTTCATGACTGCACGTTGGGCACATCTGCCTTATGATTTTCTCGACCATGTTTCGCGGCGTATCGTAAATGAAGTCAATGGTATTTCCCGTGTGGTCTATGATATTACTGGAAAGCCGCCGGGTACTATTGAGTGGGAGTGACTGGAATTTATAACGCATTGAATTATAATGATAAAAACACTCCAGTTGATAATATAATCTACATCATCAATGGTATTTTTCATGGTATTTTCCGTGCACTATAGTATGAAAAGCAGCGATACAATGAGTGGCAGATTGGCGTAATCATGGTATTTCTGGCGCTCGGTTGAGCAGGCATATTGATGGCCTGCTTTACGAGCCCCAGAGGGTGGACAAGGGAGCAGCCCACAGGTTGTTCCCCAGAGGCATTGTTTCATCACCATCGTATAGCAGCACACCTGCTGTGAACTGATCACCGGCCAAGTTGGCGAGTTTTTTCAATCCACGCAGATCTCGCTCTTTCACGGTGGCAGAGGCTTTTACTTCGACGCCGACCAGTTGTCCTGCGCTGTTCTCAATTACAACATCGACCTCGAACTTGTCCGCATCCCGGTAGTACAGTGGCCGATAGTCACTATCCGCTGTTGTCATGTGCTTGAGCAGCTCACCGAATACAAAACTTTCCAGAACGTGACCGTAACGGCCCTTGTCTGCATGAACATCTTTGCTGCTGATATCCATAAGCATCGCCAATAAACCGGAATCGATGAACTGAAGCTTGGGGGTTTTGACAACGCGTTTCAGGCGATTGCGTGCCCACACATCAACGCGTTTAAGCAGGTACATTTGCTCAAAGACACTGATGTAGCGAGAGACGGTCTTGCCATCGAGACCGACTTGACCGCCTATTTCAGAGTAGTTGCACATCTGACCAGCAGTCTGTGCCAGTGCGCGCAGAAAGCGTGGTAACCGATCCAGTTTATCGATTTCGGCGATATCGCGGACGTCACGTTGAAGAATGGCATCAATGTATTGCCTGGCCCAGGCAGTACGACGTTTTTCCGTTGGCCTTGCAACCGCTTCCGGATAGCCGCCACGCAATACACGTTCAATCAGTTTATTGCCCAGTTCGGGATGATCTGTTGTAAGGATGTCACCGGCAAAAATACTGTCTATCCAGTTTGCCGGCCTGTTCTCGATTTCACTCTGCGACAGGGGTAAAAGCATCAGAGTTTCCATGCGTCCGGCCAGTGAATCCGCAACTGTGGGCAGCGCCATCAGATTAGCCGAACCTGTCAGCAGAAATCGCCCGGGGCGGCGATCCTCATCGACACTTTTTTTTATTGCCAGAAGCAACTGGGGTGCCCGTTGTATTTCATCGATAACGGCGCGATCAAGATTGCGAATCATGCCGACCGGATCTTCGCGTGCCGACAGCAATGTTAGCTCATCATCCAGGGTCAGGTAGTGTAGTCCCCGTTCAGCGAATTTGCGCACGAGGGTCGTCTTGCCGGCCTGGCGTGGTCCGGCAAGCAAAACCACGGGTGTATCCTGTAAAGCCTCATCAATTCGTGGTTCAATCCAACGTGGATACAGGGATGGTGTATTCATGGCGAAACGATAACGTAAAATACGGAATTATGAAGTGATAAATAAGGAATCTGAGAGGTGTGTACGAACTATTCCAATCGGGAATAGGCAAAGGAATCCAAGTATTCAATAGGAGACGTTTTCGAGCATTTTGAAGGATTTTCTGAGCATGGTATTTTTCATGGTATTACCGTTTAGCAGGAAAATAAGCCATTGAAAATAAAAGCCAAGAAAGGCTTATTGATAATAGAGTGGGAGTGACCGGAATTTTCAAGTAGTTGAAATATAATGATAAAAAACTCCAATCAATAATATATTCTGCATCATTAATGGTATTTTCATGGTATTTCCCACGGGTTGTAACGCAAAACCTGGCGATACCATGAGAGGCAGATTGGTGCAGTCATGGTATTAGGGGAGGCGCTCAGATACGTCTTCTTGGGTGGGTGTGGCGCGATTATCCTTCATAATCACGCCAATTATACGTATAAAATGGCGTGAATAAATGCTAGAATCACGCCATGAGCTGGATATGGCAACAACCTGATTGGCCGGATTTCCGCTACGACAGCCGCGCACTCGAAGAGCGCGAACTTCAATTTCGCCTGAACTCAGAGCGTCTGTCTGGCAGCATTGATGCGCTACCGATGGCATCTCAAGAGGATGCCACGATTGACTTGATGCTCTCCGAGGCCATCAAAACCAGCGCGATTGAGGGCGAGGATCTGGACAGGGAATCGGTCAGGTCGTCGCTACTCTCTTTGATCACATCGGATACGTTACCAGACGACTCAGATCAGAAAGCTGCCGGGGCTGCTTCCCTGCTTGTGGGCGTTCGCAAGAACTGGCAAACATCCCTGACACATGAGCTGTTGGGCAAGTGGCAGTCCATGGCTGTCCCGGAACAACGCTACACGTCAATTCTGCGAGGCGCATACCGCAACGATCCTTCACCGATGCAAATAGTGAGTGGCCCGTACGGACGGGAAAAGGTTCACTATGAAGCCCCGCCAGCGACTCAGGTGCCGGATGAAATGGCGAAGCTTGTCGACTGGTACAATCAGACTAGTCCCTTGGGCGAGGACAAGACAATACCCGGGATCGCCCGAGCAGGTATTGTTCATCTCTGGTTTGAGGTGATTCATCCCTTCGATGATGGTAACGGGCGAGTCGGCAGGGCGATTGCTGATCACGCGCTTTCGCAGTCTCTCGGCTATCCGACCACGGCTTGTCTTGCCACGGCGATCGAGGCTGATAAAAAATCCTATTATTCGCAACTGGAGAAAGCGAGTCGTGGAAGTCTGGATGTTAACGTTTGGCTGGATTATTTCGCAGACATAATCATCAAGGCACAGGAAATTGCCAGGGAAGAGGTGGACTTTGTACTGGCCAAGACACGATTCTACGAAGTTTATGGTGACCAGCTGAGCGACCGGCAAGCCAGGATGGTGTCGCGGGTATTCGCCGAAGGTCGAAAGGGCTTTGAAGGCGGAATAACGACCAGGAAGTATGAAGTGATCACCAAGTGTCCCAACCGAACGGCCAGCCGAGATTTGTCAGACCTGGTTGCCAAGGGGATTATCACCCCGTTACCGGGTGGAGGCAGAACGACCCGTTATGAGTTGAACGTTTCCGAACCGGTCGGATTTGGTTTAGGGAAGAAATAAATTACTGCATGAGCAGGTGAATTTTTGCTGATTAGCAGGAATTCCTGATCATGGTATTCCCAATTAGCAGGAAAATAAGCCATTGAATATAAGAGAGAAAAATGGCTAATTTATAATCAAGCGGGAGTGACAGGTATTTTCAAGTTATTGATATTTAAAGATAAAATAACCCCAATCAATAATATGATCTACATCATTAATGGTATTTTTTCATGGTATTTTTTACGCGTAGCAAGGCAGAAAGCATTGATACCATGAGAGAAGCATTGATGCTGGCATGGTATCAGAGCGCTTGAGTTTGAGCCGCGTGTGCAATGGAGCAATCCGGAAACCTGCGACTACTACACCAGCACGGCATCAAATTGCTTTGCGCTATCCGTGCAGGCTGATTCACCTGAGAACAAGATGGTATAGCCCATCGACTTGTAGCTTTTTTCGCGTTTATGGAACATGCGCTGGAGCATAGGAAGTCCGCAGTCAACGTAGTCGTGAATTGTCACTTGCGTTTTACCGTCTGACTCCCGATGAATCCTTCCCGCATACTTTCCAGTGGCAACCACAACCTGCGCCGAATGCAAATGCTCTTCAACTCGTTTGCGTTCAGCGGCTTTCATTGCGCCTTTTAATATGATGGAATCAATACCGTTTTCTTTGAGAAGGTTGTTAATCATCTTGGCATGTTCGCGCCTTTCAGTGAGGACGATTGGGTGCCTGTTTTCGTGAACACTATCAATCACATCCGACGTAATTCGCCGCGTTCGTGCTTCGTTTTCCATGATCCATCTGTAGGTATCTGTAATTCTTGGACGTTCCTCGGGCTGGGAAAGATGCAGTGGTGGCGTATCATAGAACTGATGGATTTGAACTTCTTGTTCAAATTTTTCATCACTTGATCTTTTAACTTTGTGACGGATGGGGCCGGCAGCCATAAAGATGATCTTCTGGTGGCCGTCCTGTCTTTCCGGGGTGGCAGTAAGGCCGAGCACATATCTTGCTCGTACTTCGTTCAATACCATCTCAAAGCGCGGCGCGGATACGTGGTGGCATTCATCAACTATCACATGCCCGTAGTCCTGAACAATGGAAGAAACAGTATAATCTTTCTTGTTTATCAGGCTTTGATACGTGGCTATATCAACGACGCCGGTGGGCTTTTTCTTCCCGCCACGGATGACACCAATCTCAATTCCCGGCAAAAATTAGCGTAGTCTTTCCTGCCATTGATCAAGAAGTTGACGGCTATGCACAAGAATGAGCGTATTTGTTTTACGCTTGGCGATATCTGTGAGAGGTGCTGCCATTGATCTTCAATGACATTCAATTCTGCATCGACAAAAAAGCTATTGCCCGCTTGTCTGGCTTCGCGTTGTAGCGGTAATGCAATCAGGTTGCCGAATCCCCCTTCAGGCAAGATGTCCTGATTAGGAAACAATCTGTCATAGGAGTCGAATAACAGGTTTGGATAAATCTCCATCGCTTTATCGAGGAGCCCGAATCCCAGTAAGCGTGCTTCGTTGGCAGGAACCTTGTTATCGAAAAATATCCATAGGTGAGCTCCATTTCCTGAGCGTGAAATTTCTACTGCATGATGCACGCCATATTCGGTACAAGCTCTGGACACCGCTTTTACTTCATCTTGCCAACTTCCTTTGTCGAAATCTGCGGCCAGCAAGTAGCAGGTGTTGTCGTGGAGTAATGGATACAGGCCAACGACCTGCTGTCCAGCCAGGTGGCGATAAATGATTTTATCGGTTAATTTGCTGAACTGACGATGATTGCAGTCCAGGCATTTGATCCGTGGCTTGTTGCAGATGCCCTTCACCCATTCGTTGTTACAGGCAACAGAATAGCCACTTCGTCCTTGTTGATTTTGCCAGCGATTGGCAAAAATATCGGTGCGACCACGAAATAGGCTTTTAAAAATCTCGATCTTTTGTTCTGGAGAGAAAGAGTCTGAAACGGCAGGTGTTAGCCTGGTTTTTTGCAGCTCTTCCCTGAGCGCCATGAGCTGCTGTTTTTCCTGTTCAAGTTCAGCCAGCCTCGAATCGATAGCGGAAATATCGATCAGGCATGGGCTTGAGGTGGTTTGATCAGCGACTCAGCCGGAATACCCAGGCCTTCGTGGAGCTTCCAGATCATCTTCAAAGTCAGCGAACGCTTGTGATTAAGAATCTCGTAAACGCGGTTGCTTTTGCCGATCATTGGCTCCAGGTCTTTCACTGTTAAGCCCTTGCGTTCCATTTCGAACTTGATCGCCTCAACAGGATCAGGCAAGTCCATCGGGAAATGCCTGGCTTCATAAGCCTCAATCAGTGTGGCCATGACATCCAGCTTTTCGCCTTCTGGCGTATCGGGTTCCGCCATCATCAGGCGTTCAACTTCTTTTAATGCCGCGCGGTAGTCGGCATCGGTTTTAATCGGTTTGATGTCCATAAATAGTTCTCCGGCAGTTAAATGGTTTGCACGTCAATCTTGTCGTACTGCGTATGGGTGCCAATAAAACGGATGCAGACAACCCGGTAGGCGTAGTTGATCCACACGACGAGTCGGTACTTGTTCCCTGCGATATTGAAAACCACTCGGCCATCTTTAAGGATGCTGGCATTCCCGAAGTCCCGCTTAACCTCGGCGGGCGAGCTCCAGTCGGCTTGCAAGGCATGACGGTACCAGGCCAATGTTGGCTCTTTGGCATCCTGGTGCTCCGGGCTCTCTTCCCAGAAGGCCTTCAGCGTCGACAGTGCAATGATTCTCATGTGCCCGATATAATAGTCCCAAAATGGGACTGCCGCAACAATTTTTCCACTACAACAGGCTTTGCCGACATCATCAACCTGTAAGTCCTCTTGAAATGGTGTTCAAATGAGGCATCTAGTGCTCGCAAATTTGTGGACAAAATAATACTTTTTGAAGGATTTTCTGAACATGGTATTTTTCATGGTATTTCCTGCGCGCTGTACCGCAACATGCTGCGATACCATGAGAAGCAGATTGGTACTGTCATGGTATCAGAGCGCTTGAACGGCGTGGGCTCTGTGGCAATCCTGAAACCTGCTATTTCCCGCTTTAGTTGGGTTGCACTTGGTAGACATGGAGTTATCCAGGAATGAAGGAGAAAACTTACAAACTGGCTCATCTAGATAGGCAAAAGCTGTTGTTAGCAGCACGCAAGGCGTTAATCGCGGCGGATGCGCATTATTACGCCTGGACAGCCCGGGAACAGGAATGCTTTCGGGCAACCATGGGTGAAGATGCAAGGCGTAGAATACAGCGCGTACTGCTGGATGATTTGCTCGATATCAAGTGCCGGACAGACGAGGTTGATGCGGTTTGGAATAATGTGGATCTAACCAGCCTCAACCAGCTGAACTGGGCAAGACTTCTGGCAACAGGTATTGGTGAAGATTATATCTATCTTAATGAGTGCATGGCGGAGAGTAAGACTCTGCTGGATTTCGCGACACTCTATGCTTACGACTATGCTGATTACCTGTTTCAGGAAGAGGCACGCAAGCGGGACTTTCCGGATTACAAAGGCATTGAATACTACGCCTGCCAGCACCCTTGCTGGGCCAGATTGCTCATACAAGAGCAGTTTTATTATGCGACTTTAACTTCCCTGGCTACCTATGCGCTGGATGAAATCGAATCTGCGGGCGACGAAATTATCGGTCAGCTCATTCCCCATGAATATATTGAAGGCAATAACCACGGCAAGCAGGAAAAAGGCGGGTTTCTTTGGGATGTGAAAATTGACGCCGCAGGGCAGGAGGCTCAGTTGGATGAACTGAGAAGCCGCTGGCATGGCTATCAACGAGAACGCTGGTTGGCATTGAGTGAGTCAAATGTCCAGCGACTTCCTGCCGTATATGTACACGACAAGGATTGGGATGATGATCCTCACAGGATTTTTGTTTTTACGAATGAAAGAACGCTGAGACAGATTCGCTGGCGCCATTTTCTGTCAGACTGCAACTCACAGGTGGCTGACTATGCGGAGGTGGAAAAGCTTCTGGCAGAAGAGATCGACCGGGCAAATGTCTGGTTAGTCGAAAATCATCAGGATATTCAGGAAAACTTTGATCCTGCGGTAGTGAAGTTAAAGAAAAAGAACAAGATAATTATGACTGAAAGTGCATTGGATGATCTGAGCAGATTAGACGCGGATAAGGAATGATGGCCAAATTACACAGTCATCACAATCTGCTCGGAGTCAATGTCATACCACGGTAGTACAGTAACATCGGAGCGTACCTGTCGACTGTCACCGCCATAAACCAGCCACGCCTTCCCGGCCGTTTTACCTGCCAGCTTTTGCCAGAATGCCAACCCCTTGAAGTAATCCTTGTTGATGGTTTGCCCGGATTTGATTTCCAGTGGTGACAGATGGGTTCCATGGTCAATCAGCAGATCTACCTCGTGTCCTGAACGATCACGCCAGAAATAAAGGTTCGAGGTTTCCCCGTGTTAACGGCTGCCTAAAACCGCGCATAAATGGCGAATACCCTCAAGGCAAGACAACGAAGGCTGCATAGCCGCTGTCGCCCTCCTTCCTCAGAACTCTATATCATCATCAATCTCCTCGGGTCCGGTAATGACCTCCTCTTGCATCAACTCCTGCAGTTGCAATCCGTATCGATTCCAAATCCCCTCGCGGATCTCATCAATAAACTCATACACGGCCAGTGCCTCTCGTGCTGTCCAGTAGTCAGGGATCATGAGGTACCCCCTCTTTTTCGCGCGCTAGTCTTGCGCTTCTTCCGGCTTGCCGCCTGTTGTTGCTGATGCTCCTTGGCCTCCTTGAGCCGGTAGGATTCCCCTTCGATGGAGAGAATCTCTGAGTGGTGTACCAACTGATCCACCAGGGAGACCACACAGGAAGCACTGGGGAAGACCTCATTCCATTCGGCGAAGGGGCGATTGGTGGTGACCAGGGTGGATTTCTCTTCATAACGCCGGGAGACGATATCGAACAGCAGGTCGGCATGGCGGTTGGAGTAAGAGAGGTAACCCACTTCATCGATAGTTTGAGCGGGTCATAGCTGTTAAGGTCATGTGGACGTACTACCAGCCTCTTCGCCCGCTCATCATCAATGGGTACACCGATCGGTGGTGGTTGATCACGCTCTTCTCTATGCCGCTGCAATGCCAGACGCACACTGTTGGGATGAGGCACATCCTGTTCCAGACTCTCGGCAATGGCCGCCTCCAGTGCCGGGCTGCCGTAGTCATCGAGCAGACGTAGCAAGGCCGCCGTTATGGAGCCGAGGTTGTTGCCGCGTTCAGCCGCCCGGGTCAGCAGTTCACGCGCATTAGGAGCGGCCTGGATCAGACGGTCCTGCCCCCGGTGGCGCCGGGACTGACGCTTGATCACGGTCAGCGCCTCGATATGACGGGGGTCTTCGATCTGTTGGCCTTTGTCATAGCAGCGCTCATGAGTGGCGATCACCTCCGTGCCGTCGAGGACCCGCACCTCGTCAGGGGTGGCGGAGACGGTGAGTGTCCGCCGAACATGGGTGTGAGGCAGGCTGTAGTCGTTTCGGTCGAAGCGGGCATAGGGCGTTTTTCCGATAGCAACCTCCATTCGTTCATCGGTGGGATAGGGATTGGCCGGCAAGCTCAGTAAGAGTGGCTGTTCTTGTACAAAGGCCTGACGCACGGAGATGGAACGATCTTCCGGACAGGGGCGATCCATAGTCCAACCGTCACACCAAGCTTGGGCCTGGGCATTGAGATCGTCGAGATCGATCCATTGGCGTGCGGGCCAAAAATTGTCCCGCACATAACGAATGGCGCGTTCCACCCGGCCTTTCTCATTACCACGGGCCACCGCCACAGGGCGGGGTTCAAAGCGATAATGAGCCGCAAAGTCCAGCAGTGTGGGATGGAAGCGGATCGCCTGACCCCGGCGCTCCAGCACTGCGCTTTTCAGGTTGTCATAAAGAAGTACTCTGGGCACTCCGTTCCAAGCGGCAAAGGCCGCCTCATGGCCACGCAGAAAGTTGGCCATCTGCGCATTGAAGTAAAAGTGCAGGAAGATCCGGCGTGAGTAACTGAGCACCCCGACAAAGGCCATCAGCTTGTGTTGAGCGCGACCGATGGTGATGTGGCCGAAGTGCCCCCAATCTACTTGACCTTGTTCACCGGGCAGGGTTTTCAAGCGCTGAAAGGCCTCGGGCTGTGGCCGGGGGCGGTAGTGGGCCACCTGGTGACGAAAGTGGTCTGGGCCACCCCCATAACCACGCTCGCGCACCATCGCATAGAGACGGCTGGCGGTGAGGCTTGGATACCGCTTCAGGGTCTCGTGAATAAAGGGAAGATAGGCATCGATGACAGAAGGACGGATGGCGCGCTCCACCTTGGGCATCCCGGCTTGAGACAGCACCCGGTCCACCACCCCGTGATGGACCCCAAGTTGCCGGGCAATGGTGCCCACTCGCCACTTCTCCACATGATGGTAACGCAGGATTTTTGCTTCCAGTTCTTTATCAATCGCCAAGGCTCTACCTCCAAACCGGGCCACCAACAGGGATCAGGGGGCTTGCGCCCAAACCGGAGGTGGCCGATGAATGGCTTTCCGGTCAGAAGCCAGGGGAGGCACCGCTCTATGCATAAAATCCAGCCGCAAAAAGGAACAGCATGGACGTCCGCAGAAATGACAGCGAATGCCTTTAACCTCAGTGGTGGCAATAGATGCCGGAGTTTCTGACCGAGTGGCCAGTGGATCATTGGAGGGTGGTTCCGGGGAACCCTGATGTGTCACTTTCTTATATCGGGATCGATAGTGACGTTGGCGTTCAGCGTGCTTTAGACGGCCGCGATAGCTACGCTGATAGCGCTTTCCGGCGGCTATCAGCGATGTATTACGGGCGGCTTGGGCACAAGGCGGCCCACAATAGATATTGCCTCGGTCACAGTAGCTGCAGATAGTGATCTGGCAATGGCAACGAGCACAGTTATAGAGGCGAGCGGTGTTCTCCATCGGCGACTATTGCCGATGAGAACTGGATTAGTGGGAGAAAGTGATAAATACTTATCGGACTCGTGCCTTGCACGGCTCTTGGGGTGCGGTATCGGGGGACTGTCGAGGTCAATACACCCGGTATCGCACCTTCTCAACGGCTCCCCCCATCTTCCCGATTTATTTCTTGATGTCACTCTCTTTGGGTGACTGTTTCTTCTGCCTCACTATCTGCAGCTACTTTGTCCGATTACCGGTGTTCGCCAATTATGCGCGGATTTTGACCGCCATCTACAGATGCCAGACTACACTCCCTGTCAAGGAGTGAGACTATTGTCCTGGGGGCTTGGCGGCAAGGGGAAAATTACCATTCCAGAGCCTGTGACCAGAGTAAAAGGTGAAGAGTTCGGAGGAAAAAATCCAGTGCACACGCCATTTTAGATGAATCATACTACCTAATTCATTGAAAGCAATTGTTATTTTGTGGGGATACCTCAGGGTCTGTCCCCGATTGTTCAATGCGAGACCCCTTTGCCCCGCTTTGCCCGCAATAAATCCCTGGGTTTCGCAGGCTCAACCCAGGCTACGTGCTACCAGATGGGTAATGCTGTTGAAACGTTCACCGTGATACATATTATTGCCTCTGCAAAAACCGCGGTCTGTCCCCGATTGATTTAAAACCGTGGTCTGTCCCCGATTGTTCCGATTGTTCTTTTCAAGTGAATTTGCATTGTTATATTCATTTTATTTTCTCCTTCAATACGCTCTCGCTTAATGTTGAGTTTGGCGCATATTTTTCTAGGAGCGCTCTTAGAATTAGCTTCTTAGATTCGTTACACGTAGGCCCCATAACAACTTCCATATTCGAAAGGGCCTCGTCTGAAATATCTACATAGTATTCTTTAATAGGATATTCGCTAAGCGAAATCTCTGTTGGGAAAATGTCATGTATCGAAGCACCAGAACCCTTTGGTAGCTTTAAGGGAATAATATGGAGTATGTATCTACACTCTTTCTGGAATTCCCAATAAACAGATTTATACTTTCCTATGTATTCTAGCCCTATTGTGATCTTTTCCCCTTCTTTAAATATCGTTTTCGGAATCAACTTGTTCTCATCATCGGTGTACTCAACCTCTATAGGAAAAGCGTTCGGGGTAAAGTTTGGCATTATTGAATAGGTATCATTAATTAGTTTTTGCGGATCAATAGGGCCTGAATAAGGCAAAGAAACATCCATTTGAAGTGATTTGTGAAAAAATCTCTTTTTTTCTCCGCGGGAGCCTTCGACTCTATATTCTTTATACCATTTTGCTGGAAATTTAATTCGAACGCCATCTAGGCCAGCATACATTTTCCATAGTGGTATATTTTCCTTCGAATCTTTCGTCCAGCAGCTTATGAATAAAGTGCGCCCAGCGTGTTTACCTTCAACAGACTCACACTCAGACAAATCATCAACATTATCTAATCTATTAAACCGTATTTTCTTCGACTTAAGTATTAGAGCTAGGGTATCAATTGATGTGTAATGGTATAAATAGTTTTCCAACTCTGTTTTGTCCTAATGCTCAGTCCAAATGAATATAAAGTTCAATCTAATGAATCGTGTCTATTGCAATAGCGCCGATTCCGCCTATCGTGCGAAATACTGATTCGGCTTATTGTGAATCGGTGTTTCCTGAAGCCGAGTTCCTTTTACCGCATTAAGACGCAGACTCACTGGAATATCAAGGGATATTGCCGTTTTTTGGCCTGCGGGTCTGCATGATGATAGGCGGCAATACTCACCGAGGAATTCTCCATCGAAATCGTGATAGGCGGAATTAATTTCGTCCACTTATTGCCTAGCAAGGCAGGGTGAGGTGAAGCATGAGCCGCATCGATCGCGGCAGTCCTACGCGACAGATGCGGTTCGCTGTGCTCACCAGCATCCTACTGCTGTGCGGCGGTTGTCCCGACCACCTCAAATGAAATAGCACAATTTGAACGACCGCATTTCGGGTTTCCCCCACGCATAAAAAAACGCAGGAGGTCAGGGTCAGGTCTTTGATTTATGATGGAAAGAAGCACGGTCAGGGTCCACGGCCAGAGAAAATGAGCAAATAGTAGTGTCAGGTCTTGAATTGTGAATGCCCAGCAACCCTGATTAATTTTTTTATAAAAGAGAATATCCCACCCAAGCCCCGCTGTCGCGGGGCTTGTCGTTTTAGCCGTCGGTGATGGGGCGGATTTAACGTTCAATCATCTCAGGCTGTAATCCCCTTCTTTTGTGGATTACGGCCAGCACGAAAATATCAGGTTCCTTGATCTCATAAATAATCCGGTAGGAATACAGCGATAGCTCTCTGATCGCTTCATCATTCAGTTCCTGCACTTTCTTACCGACCTTCGACAACGCATCCAGAATATCCGTCTTCTCCCGAATATCTTGAGTGACCTTCTTGGCATAGTGGCGGGAGTCGCGGGCAATAAAATCATGGATCGTAAATCAGCCTTGGCTGGTTCCGACTAGGTCACCATGAATCGATTTCCCGCTTGAGTTCCTCGCTGGTGATGGTCTTGCCTTGTTTGACCGCTTCCTGTCCCTTCCTGATTTTGTCCAGCACATAAAGCCGGTACATGATCTCATCCATGTCGGTATCTTCCGGCAACTGGCCGATGGTGTTGAGTGCTTCCTGTTTAGCTGCTTGCATGGTGGTTCTCCAGAATCAGTTAGCCACTAGCCGCCGTCTGGTCGTCCAGTGAAACAAGGGTCGTCTGCATCTGTCGCTTGGCAATCATGGCATCAATCAGGCTGATAACCGTCTCCTGATCCGCGCATTCAAAATCCTCAACTGCCTTGAATCGCGTGAACAGGCGGATATTTCCCAGCGGCGTTTTTTCGGCAGGGTTGCCGGTGAGCAGGAAATCTACCGTGGTGACCAGGGCGTCGGCCAGCTTAATCAGTATCTCTGCTGGTGGCAGGTTCAGTCCGCTCTCATACTTGTTGAGCTGCTGAAAACGGATGCCCACTTTAGCGGCCAGCTCTTTTTGCGGCCAACGTTTCTGCTTGCGCAGGTTCTTCAGGCGTACCCCGAATGCTTTGCGGAAGTCTTCATTCTGCATGGTAAGCAATAAATCCTGATTCATATGATGACCCAGAGTATATGGGTATGCCCCAGAAGTACTCTTTTTAAGCATAAAAGATGGGTCACAATAAGTGTCAACTTAAATCTTGACACGATTTTGAGAGGAACCCACCCATGGTCCGCATCCCCGACGAGCAGATCGAACGCCTGAAACAGGAATCTTCCTGCTGCGCTTGGTGGAGTGTCAGGGCGTTACCTTGAAAAAAACACGGCAAGGATTATGTGGGGCTATGTCCCTTTCATGATGACCGGGGGGGGCAGTCTAGTGATCAGTCCCGAAAAGATCTCTGGTGTTGTCTGGGGGACTGTCGTGAAAGCGGCGATGTGATCAACTGGATGATGACGTCCCAAGGGGTCAGTTTCCGTCACGCGGTGGAGCTGTTGCGGGAAGCGTGGACAAGGGGTCTTGCCTTTTGCCTATTCCCTTCTTGACTGTGTTCATGGCTCGTCCACTTCGTATTGAATTTTCCGGTGATCTCTATCACGTGACCTCTCGGGGAGATGGACAGGAGGATATCTATCATGATGATGAGGATCGCAGACTCTTCTATGTGGTTCTTTCGGAAGTGTGCCGACGCTTCAATTGGGAGGTGCATGCTGAATGTCAAATGACCAATCATTACCACCTGTTGGTAGAGACGCCAGACGGCAATCTGGCTGGCGGCATGCGTCATCTCAACGGTGTCTACACTCAGCGCTTCAACCGTCGTCACGGCCGGGCCGGATATGTTTTTCAGGGGCGCTACAAAGCCATTCTTGTACAGAGGGAATCATATCTGTTGGAATTGGTACGCTACATCGTGCTCAATCCTGCGCGTGCGCAAATGGTGCACGCGGCGAAGGACCGGTCCTGGGGTAGCTATTGAGCTACCGCCGGAATTGCTCCCCCCGGCGAATGGCTTAAACCCAGCTGGATTGTTCGATAGAAAAATCAGGCAAAAGGCAAGACCCCGTGGCCGATCTGGCCCTGTGACTCCGTGAATCTATCCTATAATATAGTGAAAATACCCACTACTCTTCTGCTATTCTGCTATTCTGTAATCATTGCTGTTGCGCGAGCTGCAGCCGAAGGGTTTGAGGTATCGACGTAGTTCCCAAGTGGGTGGTATTAAAGCGGGAGTCGAAAATCATGGGTGTCAGGCGTACGAAGAAGTCCGTATGGGCTCTGGCCGTGGGGCTGGCCATGCTGGCGACGGGCAGTCTCGCCGATGGTTGGGATCCTGGTTCCAAGGCAACGGCGCAGGGCAGCATCGTCAATACCCGCCACAACATGACCATGAGTTACCTCGGCGCCAGCGCCATCTTCATGAGCGGTGTCCGCAACGATTATGGCGCGGTCTGCGTCTATTGTCATACGCCACACGGGGCCAATAAACGGATCAACGCCCCGTTGTGGAACCGCACCATTAACAGCGGCGCCTACACTATCTACGACAAGCCCACGACGCTGATGCGCCCTATAGGCCAGCCCGGGCCCAGCTCCTTGACCTGCCTTTCCTGCCACGATGGCACCATTGCCATCGATTCCGTACTCAACATGCCGGGTTCCGGCAGGGAACCTACGCTGTCAGGAGCAACAAACAATGAAACCGGTGTTTCCAACCAGTCCTTCCTGGGGCTGTGGAAGGCCGCCGGCAATGTGGGGCCGCCGAATACCGGAGCACCCTTGGGAACCCACCGCACCCTCGGCCCGGAGCTGGGCAATGGGACGATTACCGAAACCTGCGCCCGCTGCCACAATGGCGACTTCACCTCTGGGCCGGGCAGCTTCCGTGCTTTCATGCTGGGCACGGATCTGCGTAACGACCACCCGGTCGGCATCCTCTATCCGGATGACTATATGCCGGTGACCGACTTCAACGAGCCCACCATGAAACTACCCGGCAAGCTGGCCTTTTTCGATACGAACGGCAACAGCCGCGTCGACACCAACGAGGTGCGATTATACGACTCCGGCAGCGGTTATCAGGTCGAGTGTGCTTCCTGCCACGATCCGCACGGCGTGCCATCCGGTGGTATCGGCACCCGCTTCAATCCCACCTTTCTGCGTATCAACAACGGCACCGCTGGCATCGTCAGCGACGGTGCCAGTGCCCTCTGTCTGACTTGCCATGTGAAGTAGCTCGTTCGGTGTCTTCAAGGTTGGGCATGGTGCCTGAAATCAAGCCCTGACTGGGGGTGGGCCTTCTGCTTCCCTGTCTCCTTCGTTTTGTCACGCAAAGCCGCAAAAATAAATTATTGGACCAGTCAGCTGGCATTCAGTTTCGGGCTATAGACTGACAGGTGGTGCTCTATAGCATGCAGGGATAGCCGATATGCGATTTGCCACTATATGCGATAGACAACGTTCCCAAATAGATCGTTGAAAAAGGCTTCCTATCTTCTTTTTAGGCATGCAATAAAGTAGCAGACGTAAAACAGCATACAAAAAACAAAGACGTGGCAGCCCTCGATATTGCCTATACATCCAGATATCGGTAAAGACTGCTGAACAGCTCTGCTTTTCAGCAGTCTGCTAAACAGCGAACCCTAACTCAAGGTGCCCGCCGTGATGTATTTTAGAAAACTGTTTTCAGCTATCTTTCTGATGGCCTTCGGCAGCCCATTGCTGGCCCAGGATTGCGACCCCAATACATATGCAACGACGCCTACTGTTCAGTTCCGGGAACATGCCAACGGTATCGTGACCGACACCAAGACTAAATTGACCTGGATGCGTTGCAGTGTTGGTATGCACTGGAAGGAGGAAACCTGTGCAGACGTTCCGGCCCATTATGAATGGAAGGATGCCGGGCGCTTCATCAAGCGACTGAATGGGGACGGTGGCTATGCGGGCCACAGTGATTGGCGACTGCCGACCCTGAAAGAACTCGAGAGCATTATTGAACATCGTTGCATCAATCCGGTCATCAATCTTGAAATATTTCCTGCCACACCACCGACCGGGTTCTGGTCTGCCACCCGGGACAAAGACCATAAAAAAGGCGTCTGGCTGGTATACTTCCTGCATGGCAAGAGCTATATGGGCAACGCGCGACAGGAGTGGAAGCTGCGCCTGGTGCGTGATGCGCATTAGCTTTTTTTGAGTTTCCCAGACTGTCTGCAAGACGTCATATTTAATAGAGTTGCCAATGAGTTTTGAAAATCGCCAGCAGGTTGCAACCTGCATCGAAGATATCGGCTCGGATATCAATCAGGTATCACAAGATTTCTACCGCCATTTGCTGCAGGATAATCCCGCCCTGAGCCGGATATTTTCAGGCAATACAGCGGCCTTGAACCGCAAGTTTTTCAATATGTTGGCGGCGTTGAAAAATGTGAAGCATCTGGAAAAGATCGAGGCCTCGATTTGCCAGCTGGGTGAGCGCCACGGGCAGCAGTACGCCGTTCTCAATGAGCATTTTTCGCCAGTAAAAAAAGCCTTGATGACGGCACTTGAAGGGTATCTCGGTGACGGATTTACGGTCGAGCTGCGGCAGGCCTGGGACGGGGTCTTCGATGAGGTTGCTGATCTGATGAAGACGGCAATCTCCCGCACCCGCCACGCAGACGATGGTTTGCCGTCACTGACCGGTTATGACGGCGATCTTTTGCAGGCCATCGGCGGAGAGGAGGTGGTGCTGCGCATTCACAGGCGCTTTTACGATGTCATTTTCGACGAGCCCTGGCTGGGAAAATTCTTTCGCGGCAAGCACGAAACGACCCTGGCGCGCAAACAGACTGAGTTCATGGTGGCGGCCTTTGGCGGTGAAAACCGCTATCGCGGTGATACGCCGGCCTTTGTGCATATGCATATGTTGATCACCCAGGAGCAACTGGAGGCTCGGGAAGCGATTCTGCGCGACGCCATCCGCGAGGAAGGGCTCAGTGAAGAGATCGTCGAGCGCTGGCTCAGGGTCGATCGCGGCTTCTGGGCCGGGTTGGTCAAGACATCGGAAGAAGAGTGTGTATTGAAGTGCTTTGGTCAGTATCCCGTGGTGGCGAAAAAGCCGGATGCCTATGTCCCTCCATCGGTTCTGCCATCAAAGGCTGGTGACGACTGAGGTCGGGAAAAATCTCTATTGGCCGATAAACGGCCCACCCTGAAGGTCGTCTGCCGATGTGGTGGGCTCTTGAAACTGTATCGTTCGCTGGTGATTGTTGAGTTTGGCGACACCACTATTTGACATGACTGAGCGATATGGGCAAGGTGGCGCCTTCTTTCTATCACCCTCTTTCCCCATTGGATTGCGCACTGAATGTTTAGGCCGCTGGAACTCTATATTGGCTTGCGCTACCTGCGCGCCAAACGCCGCAACCAGTTTATCTCCTTCATTTCCATGACCTCCATGCTGGGCATTGTGCTCGGCGTGACGGCGCTGATTACCGTGCTGTCAGTGATGAACGGTTTTGAAAAAGAAGTCCGTGAGCGCATCCTCGGCATGGCCTCGCATATCACTATTTCGGGTTACAACGGCCCACTGCAGGATTGGCAGCGGCTGGATGAAAGGGTGCGCAAGCTGGAGCCACGCGTCATCGGTGCGGCGCCTTACATCCGCAAGGAGGCGATGTTCAGCGCCGGGCGTGCGGTTACCGGCGCGCTGGTGCGCGGCATTTTGCCGGAACTCGACCCCGAGGTGTCTGATGTCTGGGAACACATGTTGGTGGGCGACTTGGCCGATCTGCGGCCCGGCGAGTTCAATATCATCCTCGGCCGAGGCCTGGCACGCAGTCTTGGCGTCATGCCCGGCGACAAGGTAACCATGATAACGCCGCAGGCCAGCAGCACGCCGGCGGGTATCCTGCCGCGTATGAAGCGCTTCACGGTTACCGGCATTTTCGAGGTGGGCATGCACGAATACGACAGCGCCCTGGCATTGATCCATATCGACGATGCGGCCAAGCTGTTTCGCACCCAGGGTGGCGTCACCGGCCTGCGCCTGAAACTGGATGACCTGTATCAGGCCATGCCGGTGCGCGCCCAGCTGGCCCAGGCCCTGCCCGGTGGCTACTGGGTCAGTGACTGGACCCAGCGCCATGCCAACCTGTTCCGCGCGGTAAAAATCGAAAAGACTATGATGTTCCTGATCCTGTCGTTGATCGTCGCGGTGGCAGCCTTCAACATCGTCTCGACCCTGGTGATGGTGGTTACGGATAAGCAGGCGGACATCGCCATCTTGCGTACTCTGGGCAGCACCCCGGCCTCCATCACGCTGATTTTCATCATTCAGGGTACGGTGATCGGCCTGGTCGGTGTGCTGCTGGGCGCGGTGGGTGGTATCAGCCTGGCGCTCAATGTGGACAGCGTGGTGGCCTGGCTGGAAGGGGCGCTGGGTATGCAGTTTATGCCCGCCGACGTTTATTACATCAGCACCTTCCCCTCCGAGCTGCACTGGGACGACGTGGGCAAGATCGTTGCCATCGCCTTCGGTCTCAGTGTGTTGGCGACCCTGTATCCGGCCTGGCGCGCCTCGCGCACGCAGCCGGCGGAGGCGCTGCGCTATGAGTGACACGGCGGTACTGGAATGCCGCCACCTGGCCAAGCGCTTCAGCGAAGGCGGGCTGGAGGTGGAGGTGTTGCGCGATGTGAGCCTGCGCGTGCTGTGCGGCGAGAAGATCGCCATCGTTGGCAGCTCCGGCTCCGGCAAATCCACGCTGTTGCATCTGCTGGGCGGGTTGGATCGGCCTAGCGGCGGCGAGGTATTCATCGGTGGCGAAGACCTGTCGCGCCTCGGCGAGGCGGCACGTGGCCGTCTGCGTAACCGCATGCTGGGTTTCGTCTATCAGTTTCATCACCTGCTGCCGGAATTCACCGCGCTGGAGAACGTCGCCATGCCGCTGTTGATCCGTGGTGACAGCGTGGCCAGTGCACGGGAACAGGCGGCGGCGCTGCTGGACAAGGTAGGCCTCGGTCCGCGCCTGCGTCACAAGCCCGGTGAGTTGTCCGGCGGTGAGCGCCAGCGCACCGCCATCGCTCGCGCCCTGATCAGCAAGCCCCTGTGCGTGTTGGCCGACGAGCCCACGGGCAACCTCGATACCCACACCGCGGCGCAGGTGTTTGACCTGATGCTGCAACTCAATGACGATATGGGCACAGGCATCATCATGGTGACCCACGATCTGCAATTGGCTCGGAGCATGGATACGGTGCTGACGCTGAGGGAAGGGCTGCTGGCCAGGGAGTAATGGCCCGGCGGGAGTCCGCCCCCTAGTCCTTTTCGACTTCTGCCTGAAAGGCATCCGCGGCGTCCTTGCGGCGGGCCGCACGGCGTCGCCGGCAACGGCGATCCCAGCTGCGCTGTACCAGCCGCCGCCAGACAATCTGAATGGTGATGTAGCCCGTCGCGGCGCTAACGGTGCCACAGATGAGGCTGCCCAGAAACAGGGGTTTCCAGATCAGTGACAGTTCCTGGGCAATCCATTCGGCGGTAAATTCAAATTCAACACCCAGTGCAGGTGTGCCGAGCACCCACGTGCCCACCAGGTAGGAAAAATAAAAGATGGGCGGTATGGTGATGGGGTTGGTGATCCATACCAGGGTGACGGAAATGGGCAGGTTGACGCGGACGAGGATGGCGCCGATGGCGGCCAGCAACATCTGTAAGGGCACCGGCCAGAAAGCGAAGAACAGGCCGACGGCGAAGGCGCCGGAGACGGAATGGCGATTCAGGTGCAGAATATTGGGGTCGTGCCGCAAAGGGCCCAGGCAGCGCAGACACTTGTGATCGCGGATTTTTTGCGGATCCGGCAGGTAGCGTTTGATGATGCGTCTGGGCATTGAAGCTCGGTGATGCCTGGTTGGGGTATAGAGTATATAGCGTCAGGCCATTATCCATCTTTTAGGGCCGGTTAACACCACTTTCAAATATCAGGGAGATGCAGGGACATGCGCGCCGCGGCGCTGGGTTTCCTGGCTGGAACATGGATGTTACAGCAGCTGGCCAGTCTGCCGGACTGGCGCTGGCCGTTGCTGCTGCCTGTCGTCTTGCTGTTTCTCTGGCTGGCGCCGGGGGTGCGGTTCACGCGGGTGCGCATGGCCGGGTTTGCCATGCTGGGCTTTCTCTGGGCCACCGCCATGGGGCACGTCATGTCCGCTGGCGGGCTGGATCCTGCGCTGGAGGGCCGGGATGTGTTGGTGGAGGGAACGATCATTTCCCTGCCAGACCCGCACGGGTACCGCAGCCGCTTTCAGTTTCAGGCCGAACGACTGTGGCTCGATGACGAGCCCTTTCATTCAACAGGAAATCTTCCCGGTAAACTCCTTCTGAGCTGGTACCGTGATGCACCCCCCCTGCAGGTGGGTGAGCGCTGGCGCCTGCGGCTGCGCCTCAAACAGCCCAACGGTTTTATGAATCCCGGCGGCTTCGATTATGAGGGATGGCTGTTTGCTCAGGGCATCCGTGCCAAGGGCTATGTGCGCAAGGCGCAGGCCGACGACGAGAACCAGCGCCTGCAAGCGGCCTCCGGCCACGTCGTTGACCGCCTGCGCCAGACCCTGCGCGACGGTATCCACAGCACACTCGCCGGGCATCCACAGACCGGACTGGTGACGGCGCTGGCGGTGGGGGACCGCTCGGCCATTGCGGATGCGCAGTGGGACATGCTGATCCGTACCGGCACCAACCACCTGCTGGCCATCTCCGGCCTGCACGTGGGGCTGGTATCGGGGATGCTTTTCTTCCTCATGCGTTGGCTGTGGAGTCGCTCCGCCCGCGCCAGTCTGCGCTGGCCTGCGCCCAAGGCCGGGGCGGTGGCGGCCCTGTTGGCGGCGACCACTTACGCCGCGCTGGCCGGTTTCGCCGTGCCCACCCAGCGTGCGCTGGTGATGGTCGCGGTGGTGATGGTGGCGCTGATCCTGCAACGCCAGATCCGTCCCTCGTCACTGCTGGCTCTGGCTTTGTTGGTGGTGTTGGTGATCGATCCGCTGGCGGTGCTGGCGCCGGGCTTCTGGCTTTCCTTTGCCGCCGTGGCGGCGATCCTGCTTGGTATGTCTGGCCGGGTCGGCGGCACGCGCGGCTGGCGCAGCTGGGGACGGGTGCAGTGGGTGGTGACGTTGGGCCTGCTGCCGCTGCTGATCCTGTTGTTTCAGCGTGCCTCGCTGGTGGCACCGCTGGCCAATCTGCTGGCGGTGCCCTGGGTGAGCATGCTCACGGTGCCGCTGACCCTGCTGGGGAGCCTGCTGTGGCTGCTGTTTCCCGCCTTGGGTGGCTTGCTGCTGAGTGCTGCGGCGTGGAGCCTGTCGGCCCTATGGTGGGTGCTGGAGTGGCTGGGGGCGTGGTCTTTGGCACAGTGGACGCAATCGGCGCCACCGGTGTGGGCGGTGGCCAGTGCACTGGTCGGGGTGATGCTGTTGATTCTACCGCGCGGCTTCCCGGCCCGCTGGCTGGGTTGGGTGTGGTTGCTGCCACTACTCGTTGTCCGCCCCGTGGCCCTGCCGCCGGGGGAAGCGGAATTCACGCTGCTGGACGTGGGTCAGGGGCTGGCGGCGGTGGTGCGCACCCGCCATTACACACTGGTGTTTGATACGGGGCCGCGCTTTCCCAGTGGCTTCAATACCGGCGAGACAGTGGTCACGCCCTTTCTGCGCCAGCAGGGGGTGACGGGGCTGGATCTGCTCATCATCAGCCATGGTGATAACGACCACATCGGCGGGGCGCTGGCGCTGGCGTCCGAACTGCCGCCGAAGCGGGTATTGAGCAGTGTGCCGCAGCGGTTGGTAGAGCTGGGGGCCGGCCCCTGCCTCGGCGGTATGCGCTGGGAGTGGGACGGGGTCGGTTTTGAGCTGCTGCATCCGCGGGCGGATTACGCCGGCGGTGGCCGGCAAGGCAATAACCGCTCCTGTGTGCTGCGCGTGGTGACCGCTGGCGGCAGTGTGCTGATACCCGGCGATATCGAACAGCCTGCCGAGACACATCTGCTGGCAAACCAGTCTGCCAGCCTGGCCGCCGACATACTGGTGGTGCCGCACCATGGCAGCCGGACCTCGTCCAGCGAGGCCTTTATCGATGCCGTGGCGCCGCAGTTCGCCCTGTTTCCTGTGGGCTATCGTAACCGCTATGGCTTTCCCAAGGCCGACATCGCCGAGCGTTACCGGCAGCGGAATATCCGCCTGCTCGACAGCGCCAGTCACGGTGCGATCCGTTTTCGCCTCGGTGGGGCAGGGGGGCTTCGCTTGGTGGACACCTGGCGGCAATCCGCACGGCGTTACTGGCATCGGTTGCCGGATGAATCCGACGGATAGCGTTTTGCCTCAGTGGCAAAACCAAATGGGTGGTAGGAGCGGGCCATGCCCGCGAAAAATAACAAAAAAACAACAACCTGTGGGAGCGGCTTCAGCCGCGAATGAAACCCGCCTTCTTCGCGGCTGAAGCCGTTCCCACAATGCCCAGATCCATGGCCTCTGTGGTCAAAAGCAAGGCTATCGCGGGCATGGCCCGCTCCTACACTCAATGGATTTCTCTGCCTCGGTCGTGGAAAAATTCTTCGAGTCCTTCGTGAGCTTCGTGGCGGTATTGATGGGCCGCAGGGTATGGCAAGCGCCCGACCGCCTTGCGCTGTCGCTTCGGCTTTTGTGGTTTTTCACCACAGAGTGCACGAAGATATTTATACTGCCGAAAACCGTCCATAAACCAAAGTGATGTGTTTGTAGGGTGGGCAATGCCCACCACCCTGACTGTGGCGATAAAGAAAGTATGGCGCGGCGCACGGAATCTTCCGGCTAAACGGCGTCTCTGTTACAGTAACGCCCAATCTGAAAGCAAGGAAAATCCAACGTGTTCGAGATCGTGCAATCCGGCGGCTGGCTGATGCTGCCGATCATTCTCTGTTCCATTATTGCCCTGGCCATCATCGGTGAACGACTGTGGTCACTGCAGCGCAAGCGCATCACCCCCAAGCATCTGGTGGCGCAGATCTGGCACCTGCATGCCAAGGGTCAGCTGACCCCGGAGCAGATCGAAAGTGTGCGCAAGGGATCGCCGCTGGGGCGCATCCTCGCCGCGGGCCTGGCGAACATGAAGCATGATCGCGAGATAATGAAGGAAAGCATCGAGGAAACCGGCCGTCATGTGGTGCACGAGTTGGAGCGCTATCTGAATTCCCTTGGCACCATCGCCGCCATCACGCCACTGCTGGGGTTATTGGGCACCGTCATCGGCATGATCAAGGTGTTCAGTGTGATCACCTCGCAGGGCGTGGGCAATCCTGCGGTGCTGGCCGGCGGCATCTCCGAGGCGCTGATTACCACCGCGGCGGGGCTTTCTGTGGCCATCCCCAGCCTGATGTTTTACCGTTATTTCCGTGGGCTCATCGATGGCTTGGTGGTGTTCATGGAGCAGGAGGCCATCAAACTGGTGGAAGTGATCCACGGTGAGCGTGAGACTGAGGTCGGCACGGGAGAGTCCGCTCAGTGAATATCGGCTCCGACCGCAAGGAAGAACTGGACGTCAATATCACGCCGCTGATCGACGTGGTGTTCCTGCTGCTGATCTTCTTCATGGTCTCTACCACCTTCGAGCGCGAATCCGAGATCGAGATCGTGCTGCCGCAGGCGGCCGCCAACGTGGTACCCGCGGATGATTTTGCATTAGAAGTGACCGTCGATGCCGAGGGCACCTTTTACGTCAACGGCAAGCGAGTCATCAATTCCAAGATTGAGACGCTGAAAAAGGCGATGCAGGAAGTGGCGGGTGATCGCAAGGATCCGCCGATCATTCTCAGCGCCGACGCGCAGACCCCTCATCAGGCGGTGATCACGGTGATGGATGCGGCGCGCCAGCTGGGCTTTGTGCATCTCAATTTCGCCACCGTCAAGTCCAACGAAGAATAGCGGTTTACGCCTTACCGCATTATGGGCACCTCTAATAACTGCTTGTGGCCTCTGCGCAACCTGCCAAGGGCTGTCGCAAGGCGGCTTGCGCAGGGGAAGGCTGGTTGTCCTTTACAAGCAAGCCAACGCGGCGACAGTCCTTGGCAGGCCGCGCCCTTCGGGGCCTACAGGCGGGCTCGCCCTCGGCGTTGCAACTTTTTGACAGGCAACCAGCCTGCCTGCAAAGTTGCGCCTTGATGGCAAACCCGCCTGTAGGCCAGAGGCCGCAAGCAGTTATTAGAGGTGCCCTTATGCCTGCCGATTCCCACACACAGCACCCGGCCAGTCAGGCTGGACAACAGCAGACACCGGGTCAGATCTACCGGCGCCTGCTGGGCTATGCCTGGCGCGACTGGCCGATCCTGGTGTTTGCTATTTTCGGCATGGCCGTGGTGGCCGCCACCGAGACCGGTTTTGCCTGGCTGATGAAGCCGATGCTGGACGGCAGTTTCGTCGACAAGGATCCGGCGGTGATCCGTTGGATTCCCTGGGCGCTGCTGGGCATCTTCATCATTCGCGGCCTCGCCAGTTTTGCCGCCAACTACGGCATGCAGAAGGTGGGGCGCAGCATCATCCATGATCTGCGCCAGCAGATGTTCGCCAAGCTGATGCGCCTGCCGACGGCCTTTTACGACAACAACGCCGCAGGCCAGCTGACCTCGAAGCTGATCTATGACGTCGAGCGCGTGGCCTCGGCGGCCACCTCGGCGCTGACCGTCGTGGTGCGCGACAGCCTGACCATCCTGGGTCTGCTGGGTTTCATGTTTTACACCAACTGGAAGCTGGCGGCGGTGTTCCTGTTCCTCGGCCCGCTGATCACCGTGCTGGTGGTGTTTGTCAGCAAGCGCTTCCGCCGCATCAGCAAGCGCATTCAGAATTCCATGGGTGATGTCTCGCAGTTGTCCCAGCAGATCACCGAGGGGCATCGCGTGGTGAAGATCTTCGGTGGTCAGGCCTACGAGGAAAGGCAGTTCGGCGGAGCCAATGAATACAACCGCAGCCAGAACATGAAGATGGCCATCACCAGCGCCCTGAGTGTGCCCATTTCACAGTTTCTCGGCGCCTCGGGGCTGGCGGTGATCCTGTTTATTGCTACCTCGGATGCGATGCTGGAATCGTTGAGTGTCGGCACCTTCATGTCCTTCGTCACCGCCAGCATGCTGCTGCTGGCACCCATGAAACGCCTGACCATGGTGCAGTCCACTGTGCAGCAGGGCATCGCTGCGGCACAGAGTGTCTTTTTCCTGTTGGATGAAGAGGGTGAGAAAGATACCGGCACGCGCCATATCGATCGCGCACAAGGGCGGGTCGAGTTTCGCGATGTGACGTTTACCTATGACCCGGCCAAGGGCAAGGTGCTGGATGGTGTGAGCTTTACCGCCGAGGCGGGGCAGACGGTGGCGATCGTCGGCCGCTCCGGCAGTGGCAAGTCGACCCTGGTGGGTCTGTTGCCGCGCTTCTATGATCTGGGCAGCGGCGAGATCACCCTTGACGGCATTCCGGTTCAGGAACTGAGCCTCGACAGCTTGCGCGCGCAGATCGCCCTGGTGAGCCAGGACATCATTCTCTTCAACGATACCATCGGTAACAACATCGCCTACGGTGCGATGGCCGGTGCGGATGAGGCGGAGGTCATCCGTGCCGCCGAGGCGGCGCATGCCATGGAGTTTATCCGCGAGCTGCCGCAGGGCCTGAATACCCGGGTGGGCGACAAGGGCGTGCTGCTGTCCGGCGGCCAGCGCCAGCGCGTCGCCATTGCCCGCGCACTGCTCAAGGATGCGCCGATCCTGATTCTGGATGAGGCGACCTCGGCGCTGGACACCGAGTCCGAGCGTCACATTCAGGCGGCGCTGAATGTGCTGATGAAGGGTCGCACCACCCTGGTGATCGCCCACCGTCTTTCCACCGTGGAAGGTGCTGATAAGATTCTCGTGCTGCGAGACGGGCGGATTGTCGAGTCCGGTGGCCATGCCGATCTGCTGGCGGCGGAAGGGGATTACGCGGCCCTGTACCGCATGCAGTTCAACGAATCCTCGCCCGCCAGTGCCGGCTGATCCGGCAAGGTAACGCATCTGTGAATGGCCTCGAGTCACACTGGTATCGCAAAACCCCGCTTACCCTGTTGCTGCTGCCGCTGTCGTGGCTGTTCTGCGCCGTCGCCCTGGGCCGCCGCTGGGCCTACCGCGCCGGCTTGCTGAAAACGGTGCGGCTTCCTATGCCGGTCATCGTGGTGGGGAATATCAGTGTCGGCGGCACCGGCAAGACACCCATGGTGGCCTGGCTGGTGGCGCTGTTGCGCAAGGAGGGCTATCGCCCCGGCATCATCAGCCGGGGTTACGGTGGCGGCGCGAGGCACTGGCCGCAGCAGGTGCGAGCGGACAGTGATCCGACCATGGTCGGTGACGAGGCGGTGCTGCTGGCGCGCCGTTGCCATTGCCCGATGGCGGTGGGCCCGGACCGCCCGGCCACGGCACAGGCATTGCTTGACCACGCCGATTGCAACATCATCATCAGCGACGATGGCCTGCAGCACTATCGGCTGGGCCGCGATGTGGAGATTGCCGTGGTTGATGGCGTGCGGCGCTTCGGTAACGGCCACTGTCTGCCCGCCGGGCCACTGCGCGAACCGGTGAAGCGTCTGCAATCCGTGGATATGGTGATCGCCAACGGTACCGCCGGGCCGCGCGAATACGCCATGAAATTGCAGCCCGCCAGCCTGCATAATCTGCAACAGGTGGAGAAGACCCAGCCGCTGGCGCAGTTTGCCGGCCAGCGGGTGCATGCCGTTGCCGGCATCGGCAACCCACGGCGTTTTTTTGAACTGTTGGCCAGTCACGGACTCGATGCCATTGAACACCCTTTCCCGGATCATCACCCCTTCCGCGCTGAGGACATCGACTTCGGCGATGAGCTACCGGTACTCATGACGGAGAAGGATGCGGTAAAATGCCAGGTCTTCGCCGCAGCAAACCATTGGTATCTGCCGGTGGATGCGCAGCTTGACGAGCGCGTTCCGCAAATATTGTTACGCTTAATAGGAAAAATACATGGATAAGAAATTGCTGGACATTCTGGTCTGCCCGCTTTGCAAGGGACCGTTGGTCTACGACAAAAAGGCGCAGGAGCTGATCTGCAAGGGCGACCGGCTGGCCTTCCCGATCCGCGACGACATTCCGGTAATGCTGGAAGACGAGGCGCGGGTGCTGGCGCCGGACGAAGAGGTGGCCTGAGGTCGCGGAAGATCTGTTGCCACAGAGGCACAGAGGCACAGAGAACGCAGAGAAAAACATTAACTATCTTTTCTCCGTGTCCCCTGTGCCTCTGTGGCAAACGCATTTGGATTCAAAGTGAGAACTGTCCCGTGAGCTTCTGCGTCGTTATCCCTGCCCGCTATGCGGCCACACGCCTGCCGGGCAAGCCGTTGCTGGATATCGCCGGCAAGCCCATGATCCAGCATGTGCACGAGCGCGCGCAGGAAAGTGGTGCCGAGATGGTCATCATCGCTACCGACGATGCCCGCGTGCAGGCCGCCGCCAAGGGCTTTGGCGCCCGCGTGTGCATGACATCAAGCCAGCATCGCTCCGGCACCGACCGCCTCGCCGAGGTGGTGGACCAGCTGGGCCTGGATGACGGGCAGATCGTCGTCAACCTGCAGGGCGACGAGCCGCTGATGCCGCCGGCGGTGATACACCAGGTGGCGGACAATCTGGCGGCAAAGCCGACCGCTGGCATGGCTACGGTGTGCAGCCGTATCACCACTGCCGCCGAACTGTTCGACCCCCATGCGGTGAAGGTGGTGATGGACGCCGAGGGCATGGCGGTGTATTTCAGCCGCGCGGCGATCCCCTGGGATCGTGATGCCTTTGCCAGCACTACCGAGGAGTTGCCGGAACGCTCTGAACACTATCGCCACATCGGCCTGTACGCCTATCGTGCCGGCTTTCTGCGTCAGTATGTCAACTGGCCAAGCTGTCACCTGGAAGAAATGGAGTCCCTCGAACAGCTGCGCGCCCTCTGGCAAGGCCAGCGCATCCACGTGGCCGAGGCGGTCGAGACACCGCCGGCGGGGGTGGATACGATGCGGGATCTCGACATTGTGCGCGCCCGACTTGGCGCTAATTCCTGAGTAAAATAGACTGGTAATTGTCGTCGGTTGCGCTAGGCTTCGGGGAGGGCATCATCGTTCGGTGATGCCTCCTTCACAGAGGAGAGAGCGGCAATGAAAGCACTGAGATTACCGGCCAGCCGCATGCTGGTCACACTTCTGACAGGTCTCTTTTTCGTCACCCTGACGACGGGTACTGCTCAGGCGGGCACTGACCAACCATCGGCCGCCCTGCAGAAGATGGCCACCATCATGCATCGTCTCAAGCACTTCCCGAGTCCGCAGGGCAAGCAGGAATTGCAGGCGATCATGGATGATCGCGCCAGCAACGACAATGAGCGCGCCCTGGCTGGCGCGATGATGAATCTGCAACACAAGGCATCGGCCGACGACAAGGCCCGCTTGAAGCGCATCATGGACAACAGCAACGCACCCGCTAACGAGCGTGAACTGGCGGCCATCATCTATCATCTCGATCACCGCCCCAGCAGTGCCGATAAACAGAAACTCCAAGCCATGATGCCGGCCAGGTAGGAGCGGGCTATGCCCGCGATGGGTGAGGCGGGAAAATGATCAATTTGTGGGAGCGGCTTCAGCCGCGAATGAATCTAGCCTTTCATTCGCGGCTGAAGCCGCTCCCACAGATAGTTGAAATAACAATCTCGGTGGTAATAGAGCTATCGCGGGCATGGCCCGCTCCTACCAAGGACGTTTCGACTGCCAAAGGTTACCGAATGTCACTGCAACAGGTCTTTGATGATTTACTGGCAGCCTATGGCCCCCAGCACTGGTGGCCGGGTGATACGCCCTTCGAGGTGATGGTGGGTGCAGTGCTCACGCAGAACACGGCGTGGGGCAATGTGGAAAAGGCCATTGCCAATCTGCAGAAAAACGATGCACTGTCGGCCGAGGCGATTGTCGCTTGTGAGCACGACCGGCTGGCAGCATGGCTAAAGCCGTCCGGCTATTTCAACATCAAGGCCACCCGGTTACAGAATTTCTGCCGCTGGTATCTTGCCCAGGGTGGTTTCGAGGCATTGAGTCAGAGACCGACCGACGAACTGCGCCATGGCCTGCTGTCAGTGAACGGGGTGGGGCCAGAGACGGCGGACGATATGTTGTTGTATGCCTTCGAACGACCGGTGTTCGTTATCGACGCCTATACCCGGCGCCTGTTTTCACGCCTTGGTCTGCTGGATGGAAAGCTGGGCTATGAAACCCTGCGGGGTCACTTCGAGACAGCGCTGCCGGTGGATGTTGCGCTATTCAATGAATATCATGCCCTCATCGTGCGGCATGCCAAGCAAGCGTGCAGGAAGCGGCCGCTGTGTGAGGCCTGTCCGCTGGCGGTGGACTGTATGGCGGCTGGCTGAGGGCTGAG
>CAJVYS010000033.1 GCA_913009875.1 uncultured Gammaproteobacteria bacterium
AGCTAGCTCGTGGTGACGTGGTCATTGAGGTACGGGCGGATACGATTGAGAAAACGATATGTTGTTGCTGAGGATGAATTTTGGTAAATATGCTCATATTGGTTTTATTTTTTTTTTTAATGATACGGCGACCACCGAGATCTACACTCTTTCCCTACACGACGCTCTTCCGATCTAGTAGGCGCTTTTAGGCCGAGAGACGCACCGCAGTCCATGGACGCTGACAGAGCAACCCTTCGGGCGCTACAGTGATGAAAATGAAACCTCAACAGACCCTAGGCGTCAGGCGGGACGGAGGGTATGGCCGCTGGCAAGGTCGCGGATGAGGGTGGGGCGGCGCTGTTCTCCCAGCGCACCTGTCAGGACGAGATCAATGTTGTTGCCGAAGGTGCGCTGTACGTCGAGCGGGCTGCGCGCGGGCGGTTGGCCGCTGCGGTTGGCACTGGTGGAAACCAGGGGATGGCCAAGCTGGCGGCAGAGGGCGGCGGCCAATGGGTGGTCGGTGACGCGTACGGCGAGGGTGTCGTGGCGGCCTCGCAGCCAGCGGGGCGTTTCGGGGCGCGCAGGCAGCAGCCAGGTGACGGGGCCGGGCCAGGTGGTGTGCAGGGTGGCTTCGTCATCGGTGTTCAGGGGCAGCAGAAAGGGGCGCAGCTGGTAGAGATCGCTGGCGATAAGGATCAGCCCCTTGTCCATGGGTCGGTTCTTGAGGGTCAGCAGGCGCTGCACTGCGCCGGCATTCAGCGGGTCGCAGCCGAGGCCGTAGACCGCCTCGGTGGGGTAGGCGATGAGGCCGCCGCCGTGGACGATGCGGGCGGCCTGGCGCAGTTGCCAGGGGTTCATGGGGTTTTCGCTACAGGGAATTCGCCATAGAGGCGCGAAGGACACAGAGAAAACAATTTAATAAAGACCCTGTCATTCCGGTGAAGGTAGGAATCCAGTGTGTGCTTCAAGTATGTGCTGGGTTCCGGCTTTACGCTGTGCTTCACTCAGAATGACGAACGGCTTTGATTCTCTGTGCTCTCCGTGTCTCTGTGGCAAACGGATCCTATTTCTTCAACTGCGCCTGCAGCTCGGCATCCTTGGCGATGACGGCGGCGGCATTGGCGGCGCGTTCGGCCTTGATGCGTTTGGCTAGCTCGGTATCGCTGGTGGCGAGGATTTGTGCGGCCAGGTAGGCGGCGTTCTTGGCGCCGGCCTTGCCAATGGCGACGGTGGCGACGGGGATGCCACCGGGCATCATCACCGTGGAGAGCAGGGCGTCCTGGCCCTTCAGCGGGCCGCCGTCCATGGGCACGCCGATCACCGGCTTGAGGGTCAGCGAGGCGACCACACCGGCCAGGTGTGCGGCGAGACCGGCGGCGGCGATGAAGGCGTTGCAACCACGCTTGTCGGCGTCGGTGACGTAGTCGTGGGTGGCATCGGGGGTGCGATGGGCGGAGGTGATTTTTACTTCAAAGGGAATCTCCAGCTTGGCCAGCACGCCCAGGGTGGTCTGCATGGTGGGCAGGTCTGAGTCGGAGCCCATGAGGATGGCGACGAAGGGTTTGCTCATGTTTGATTACCTAATATGTTGTCGGCCGGTGTTCGGCCAGGGTTTTAGTTTATCAATCCGTGCAGGAGCGGGTCATGCCCGTGATACGCGATAGTTGTTGTGTTGAAAATTGTGGGAGTGGCTTCAGCCGCGAAGAAAGCAGGCCGCTCATTCGCGGCTGAAGCCGCTCCCACAGATAGTTTTTTTCACGATCAATCGCGGGCATGGCCGGCTCCTACGGTGTGCTCAATATCTGTTTCTGTTCCCGTACAATGGCCCGGTGACCAATATCGCGGCGGTAGACCATGTCGTCCCAGTGGATTTGCTTGACCAGTTCGTAAGCGCGCGCCTGCGCGGCACCGACGCTGTTGCCCAGGCCCACGGCGCACAATACGCGTCCACCGGCAGTGACGATGTGCCCATCTTTCTCAGCGGTGCCGGCGTGGAAAATCTTGGCTTCCGGGATAGCGTTCGCACTGTCATCAGGCAGCCCGTGGATAATATCACCCCTGCGGTAGTCGCCGGGATAACCGCCAGCGGCCAGCACTACGCCCAGGGCCGCCTGCGGATCCCAGTCGATATCGATCTGATCGAGCCTCTCGTCCAGTGCCGCGTCGATAAGTTCCACGAGGTCGGATCGCAGGCGCATCATGATGGGTTGGGTCTCGGGGTCGCCGAAGCGGCAGTTGTATTCCAGTACCTTGGGTGTGCCGTCGGGGGCGATCATTACCCCGGCGTAGAGAAATCCGGTGTAGGGATGGCCTTCGGCGGCCATGCCGGTCACCGTGGGCTCGATGATATCGTGCATGATGCGCGCATGCATCGCCGGGGTGATCACCGGGGCCGGTGAATAGGCACCCATGCCGCCGGTGTTGGGCCCAAGGTCGCCCTCGTCGCGGGCCTTATGGTCCTGCGAGGTGGCCAGCGGCAGGATGTGCTTGCCGTCCACCATAACGATGAAGCTGGCCTCCTCGCCCTGCAGGAATTCCTCAATGACCACCCGATGTCCGGCCTCGCCGAAGGCATTGCCGGCAAGCATGTCCTTCACGGCAGTGATGGCTTCGTCCTCGGTCTGCGCCAGGATCACGCCCTTGCCGGCGGCCAGACCGTCGGCCTTGACCACGATGGGCGCGCCTTGCTGGCGGATGTAGTCCACGGCGGAGTCGATGTCGGTGAAGTTGCCGTAGGCGGCGGTGGGAATCTGGTGGCGGGCGAGGAAGTCCTTAGTGAAGGCCTTGGAACCCTCCAGCTGCGCTGCGCCCTGTGTGGGGCCGAAGCAACGCAGGCCGGCATCAATGAAGGCATCTACCACGCCGAGGACCAGTGGCGCCTCAGGGCCGACGAGGGTCTGTACGATGTCGTTGTCGCGGGCGAAGGCCACCAGGGCGTCGATGTCTTCCACGCCGATGGCGATGTTTTCCATCTTAGGTTCGTGCGCCGTGCCAGCGTTGCCGGGGGCGATGAAGACCTTCTCCACACGCGGCGATTGCGCCGCTTTCCAGGCCAGGGCGTGCTCGCGTCCGCCGCTGCCGATCACCAGTACCTTCATTGATGTGCGTTCCCGTCTGTGTCTAAGCCGTAAATGATATCAGACCTTGTGTGGTATGGCGTGTGTGGGCGATGTGGTCGGCGTTAAAGTTAGACAGACTCTTAGACTTGGTCTAAAGTTGTGGTGTCAGGATGACGATATGTGAAATAGCCCCTGGGCAAGCACGAAACCGAGATAACAACATCACGATGAGGAGAAACACGCCAATGAACAGATTACTACGCCAACAGTCGTGGGGCCTAGCGGCCCTCGCTGCGGTGGTCATCACCGTGGGAAATGCGCAAGCCGCGGAGCTCGTGTCCAGCTACGCCCCGGTCGCCAATATCAGTGATTTCAAGACTACCAAGGAAAAGATGGAAAAGGCCCGCCCAGCGGTAATGAAGCGGCAGATGAAACTGTTGGAAGAGCGCTATGTGCTGGAAGAGCGCTCGGAGAAAGGCCTGACCATGTCGGGCGGCAAGCCCCAGCAGCTAGGGGTGCGGGTGAAGTTGCCGAAGGGGATTGACTGGCAGGATCTGTCGGCCATGAGCCCGGTGGAAATTCGTGAGAAGGGACTGTTCCCGGCGGGCTTCCTCCCCCTGCCTCATCCCAACCACGCGGAAGGCGGGATGGTGTTTCCGCAGTATCACATCGATGCGGTGAATAAGCAGAGCCGGCGGGATCTGCAGCGTTTCGATCTGGATTATGATTTGCCGGCGCATTTTCTGCCGGAATATCCGCCCCCCCTCTATCTGACCACCCGCCCGGATCTGGGTGATGTCTCCCAGGGCAAGCTGATCTCTATCGAGAACTATTTTGATCTGTTTAATGGCATCCTCAATCCCAAGCAGCTCGAAGGTGTTCGGTTGCTGGTAACGCCGACACCGCAGCAACAGTTCAATGCCACCAATGATCGCCGCTCGGCGCATGCCAGCCTGGGCGTGGCCTGCTTCGATTGTCACGTCAATGGCCACAGTAATGCCGCCACGCATCTGCTGGGGGACATTCGGCCCCAGCCGTTCCGGCTGCGCATCGACACGCCGAGCCTGCGTGGCGTCAATGTCCAGCGCCTGTTCGGTTCCAAGCGCGCGTTGAAGACGGTGGAAGACTTCACCCAGTTTGAACAGCGGGCCGCCTACTTCGACGGAGACCCTGTGATCGCCACCAAGAAGGGCGTCAACATCCTCGAACGTGGCAGCCAGGTGCACTTCATGGCGGAATTCGAGTCCATCCTGGATTTCCCGCCTGCGCCCAAGCTCGACGTATTTGGTCAGCTTGATTCCGCCAAGGCGAGCAAGGCCGAGCTGCGAGGACAAGACCTCTTCTTCGGCAAGGGCCGTTGTAGCACCTGCCATACGCCGCCCTATTACACCGACAACCAGATGCACGACCTGCAGACCGAACGGTTTTTCAAGCCCACCCTGGTCAATGGCCGCCAGGCCAGCATCGACGGCAAGATCAAGACCTTCCCCCTGCGTGGCGTCAAGGATACCCCGCCCTATCTGCACGATGGCCGTCTGCTGACCCTGGAGGATACGGTGGAGTTCTTCAACCTGATCCTGCAGCTCGACCTGAACAAGAGGGAGAAGGGCGACCTTGTTGCCTTCCTGCGAGCCCTTTAACGCTATTTACATCATGTAGTTTGTTGCAGGCCCTCTACTTATTATGGGGGGCCTGTTAGTGTGTATAGTGCCCTTGAGCCTGAATAAAACGGGTGCCTCATTCGCAGTTTCTTCCGCCGGCGCGGGATTCTGGTATTGTTGGGCGCCAGTCATACGCCATATCTCTTTAGTTCCTACTCGGCGGCGCGTTGGATGCGGCGCTGTCCTCCCCAAGTAATGCAAAGCCCCATCATTGACCCGAATCCTCGCAGAAAAGCCAAAAAGGAAGCGCGACAAGCTCCGCAGGCAAAGATCAAGAATGACACTCGTTCGCATCTGCTGGGTGCGAGTTCGACGTTTAACCAACTACCAGCAAGGGTTTTGCATAGGGCTCGCTGATCAACACGTTTTCGGGCTGAGCCTTTATTTTAATTCTGACTCCGGATATCATGTACTATGCGTAGGGAATTTACGCACAAATTCGGCAACCTCCAATTACTGCAGTTTGGCTTGATGACCGGAATCGATAAAGACTTAGCCGTAGAAGGGCGGTTTCTGGAGAATGATGGCGGGTAACGGTGAGGGTTCGGGAAAGAGTGGTGGGGGCCTCTGTTGACCAGTGAAATGACTGTTGAATTTGGATAATGGGGTGTTTATTCTCCCCATGCTCTGAATGCGGCACCTTTCTTGTTAAGTATGGTAGCCTGACTGTTCGTTTTTCTGAAATTATCGGATTCATTGACATCAATGGATGTAGGAATCCTCACAAGACACATCTGCAAGATGTTTTTGCTTCACTCACACTCTTTTTTAAAGAGGGAGTCTCTATAAAATGCGAAAACTACAAGAAGCCACCATTAGGAATTTTGCTGCTTTTCTGCTTATGGCACTGCTTTTGTCTCCCCAAATTGCCTCTTCGGGCGAGCGGCCGAGCGTCATGTTTATGATTGCGGAGCAAAATATCGGGCAGGAGATCGTAGTCTACTGGTGGGGCTGGTTCAGCAGCAAGCTTGATATTAAAGCGCAGCGTTTTGATCTTTCCGTTGGCGAAACCATTCTCAAAGAAGAGTTTCTCAACGAAGGTTTTGATGTCATCGATATTTCCAACGTTTCAGACAAAATTACCGTCTCCGAAGCCTATAAAGTATCGGATCTCACCAGAGCAGCCGCGATTGAAATCGGCAAAGACGTCGGCGCAGATATTGTTATCAAAGGAAAAGTGCTCGCCAAACGGGGGCCAGCCAACACAAATAGCAATGTCGGTACGTACATGGCCGATATTACTGCAACGGCATTTCAAGTAAAAGATGGCCTGGTGCTGGGTTCAGGGCGAGCAAATGGCGTATCCCGGCATATTTCTGAAGTCACGGGAGGAAGCCAGGCGATTGAAAAGGCCTCTCAAAAGCTGGCCAGAAAAATGATTGAGCAAATTAACCGAAAAATCGGGCAATAATATTATTGAGCAAAGCGAGGTCATATGAATAAAAAAAACGTCAGATTGGTGCTCTTATTCACGATCATCATATTATTTTTAGTAGGATGCGCTACCGGGCCGCGGACCATTTCCACGAATCCCGGCAACCCAATTCATACCGTAGCGATTCTTCCCATGCTTAACAATTCAGATGATGTCAATGCGCCAACCCGGGTCCGGGAAGCATTCTATAACCGTTTAGTAAACTATCACTACAATGTTCAAGCCCTCAAGGAAACAAATGATATCTTGAATTTACAAATGGGCATCACCATGGGAAAACAGCTTGACATGGCGACGGCACAGCAGATTGGCGAAAAACTTGGGGTTGACGGTGTCTTCTACGGCTACCTCCTCAATTTTGATGAAATTACAACGGGCGTGGTCAATACGTATAAAGTCCGCATGGGTTGGAAATTGGTCGACACCAAAACAGGAAATATTTCCTGGGGTCGCGGTGTCGGTGTGCGAAGAAGCCAGTCCATAGGAGGGCTGGCAGGCCTGGCTTCTGACGAAGCGGAACAAGTTCGCTCCCTGCCCGGCTCGAAAAATCCGATGCAAGAGATGCCCGGCTTGAACAAATGGATCTCAATGGGCAACGAATCGACCAGCTTGGTTGGAGGATTGATCAGCGGTATCGGAGGAGCGGTCGTTAGCGGAATGACAGGCAATCACTTAGAAAATGAGATGAATTTTGCATTCAACCGTCTCTTCCCTGGCATGCTCATCGGTCCCGGAGTTCCAGTCAGCATGACCAGCAATACGGAGGCACACTAGGATATTTTCAACATGGGATATAAATCAATAAGAGAGGAGCTTTAAACAATGAATACAACTAAAGTGTTTGGTTATCTATCGGCATTTATCGTCACATCCCTACTTCTTTCGGGATGTACATCCATGGGGGGGGAAGTCAAAAAAGACGTGTCGCTTACGGACCAAACTGAGAAACTGGAAGAAGCGGGCTCAAACTATATCGGACCAGCGTACACCATCGGCATTATTACGCTTTTAAATAAAACACCATCCAAGGTGTTGGGTATCGGTGAGGCCGCAACCGACATCCTGAGGACCAGCCTGAAGCAGGCAGGCCTCGAACCGGTCATGCTCACGAAAGATGAGCTCAAACAACATGATGCCATGATTGAGCTACAGCAGTCCGGTATTGTTAAAACCGGGAAGAAAGATGCGGCTGAAGGCATGAATTCAATCGATTTCCGTATTTCGGGCGCCATCACTTCCTACTCGGAGCTCTCCGAAGGCAGCAATTTACTCCTTACCAAAACCAAAACGCAAATTGCCCGGGTGGGTGTGGACTACGCGCTCGTCGATATCGCCTCTGGAAAGACATTGGTCGCAAAATCAGGCCAGGGAGAATACAAAAAGACGACCCGCAAAATATTAGGTCTTGGCGATAGTTCCGGCGCGGACACCAGTCTTCGCCAGGGTGCGTTGCGGGATGCTATGAATAAAGCGGTCGAAGCGATGATTCTTGAATTGAGCAAACGGCCCTTTCAGGGCCGTGTCCTACTTATGGATGGTGATATCGTGATCTTCAGAGCTGGCACACGTTCAAAGCTGGGCTCCGGATCCACCTTGGCCGTCTACCGGCCAGGAAAAGAGTTGATCGATCCTGATACGGGCCGCTCACTTGGAAAACGCGAAAAGAAGATTGGGGAAATTCGCCTAAGCAGTCACACCAATGAAAATGTCTCCGAAGGCAGCATCATAAGCGGTTCGGGTTTTAGGAAAGGCGACCTGCTCAAAGCTATCAACTAACAAATAAAAAAGGCAAAATTAGCGGGCTGTTTTAGGCGTGATGGATGAATGCATTCATCACAAATAGAGCAGCCTGTTTTGTTTGTGCTGGAAGTTGCCAGGTTAGAAGAACATCTTCCCTGCACAGGCAGAGTCCTGAACCCAAGATCCGCCTTTCCCCGGTGCAAGATTTTGTTATCGTCGACTAGCCGGCTGAGCGTTGGATGCGGCTCTGTTCCTCTCAGGTAATACAAGGCCCCATCATGGCGATACAGACGATCCAAACCCAGCCCTTTCCCGACCAAAAGCCCGGTACCTCCGGCCTGCGCAAGAAGGTCGCGGTGTTTCAGCAGCCGCATTATCTGGAGAACTTCGTCCAGTCCATCTTCGACAGCCTGGACGGTTTCGCCGGCAAGACCCTGGTGGTGGGCGGCGACGGCCGCTACGGCAACCTGCAGGCGACCATGGTCATCCTGCGCATGGCCGCGGCCAATGGTTTTGGCCGCGTGCTGGTGGGGCGTGACGGCCTGCTGTCGACACCGGCGGCCTCCTGTGTGATCCGCAAGCACGATGCCTTCGGCGGCATCATCCTCTCCGCCAGCCACAACCCGGGCGGGCCGGACGGCGACTTCGGTATCAAATATAATACCGGCAATGGCGGTCCGGCGCCGGAGAAGATCACCGACGCCATCTTCGAGCGCAGCAAGACTATCCGCGAATACCGCATCGTCGATGCGGAGGAGATAGCGCTGGACCGGGAGCACGAATTCACCTTAGACGGCATGACCGTGAACGTCATCGATCCGGTGGCCGACTACGCCGAACTGATGGCCGAGCTGTTCGACTTCAGGGCCATCGCTCACTTGTTCCAGTCCGGCTTCCGCATGCGCTTCGATGCCATGCATGCCATCACCGGACCCTATGCCACGGAAATCCTCCAGAACCGCTTGGGCGCACCCCGGGGCACGGTGATCAACGGCGTCCCGCTGGCCGACTTCGGCGGCGGCCATCCCGACCCCAACCTGACCTACGCCAAGGAGCTGGTCGACGAAATGTTCGGCGACAAGGCACTGGACTTCGGCGCCGCCTCCGACGGCGATGGTGACCGCAACATGATCCTCGGTCGGCGCTTTTTCGTCACCCCCAGTGACAGCCTGGCCCTGCTCACCGCCAACGCCACCCTGGCGCCGGGCTATGCCGACGGCCTCGCCGGCGTGGCCCGTTCCATGCCCACCAGTGCGGCGGTGGATCGTGTCGCCGAGGCCCTGGGCATCGACTGTTTTGAAACCCCCACCGGCTGGAAGTTCTTCGGCAACCTGATGGACGCCGGCCGCGTCACCCTGTGTGGTGAAGAGAGCTTCGGCACGGGTTCCAGTCACGTGCGCGAAAAGGACGGCCTGTGGGCCGTGTTGTTCTGGCTCAATATCCTCGCCAGGCGCCAGCAGCCGGTGGAGACATTGATACGCACACACTGGGCCAGATACGGCCGCAACTATTATTCCCGTCACGACTACGAGGGTGTGGACACGGCCGGCGCAGAGCAACTGATGGCCGGCCTGCGCGAGGGCCTGGAGACCTTGCCGGGTCGGCAACTTGGTCTGCTGACGGTGGCCTACGCCGACGACTTCAGTTATACCGACCCGGTGGACGGCTCGGTGAGCACTGGCCAGGGTATCCGTATTGGCTTTAGCGAGGGCAGTCGCATCGTCTTCCGGCTTTCCGGTACCGGCACCGAGGGTGCTACCCTGCGCATCTACCTGGAGCGCTTCGAAGCCGATCCCGCGCGTCACGATCAGGATACCCAGCAGGCCCTGGCTGACCTCATCGCCATCGCAGACGACGTGGCCGGTATCCGGCGTCTCACCGGGCGTGAGTTTCCGACGGTGATTACCTGATACGCTGGTTTTTTTATAAGCATTTTGGCTTGCAGCCATGGAGTAGCTATACATGCATAACTTAACCCGCTTTTTGTTCTTCGCCTTTACTTTTTTCGCCGTCACCGACAGCTATGCCGAGAAGGAAGGCTTTCCCGGGCGCTCGCTGGAGAAATACAGCATGGTGTCGGTCATCGAACTGCAAGACCTGCATCGGCGGCGAGATGAATTCACAGTAGTGGATGTCCGCTCCAGCTTCGAGTTCGACACCCTGCGTATCACGGGCGCGGTGAACATTCCAGTGACCGCCAAAAACTTTGATAGTGCGGTACGGGATCTGCGTGAACAGACCGGCAAGCCGATTGCCTTTTACTGCAACGGCCACACCTGTATGAAATCCTACAAGGCGACCAAGCAGGCCATGGCGACAGGTCTGGATAAGGTCTATGCCTATGACGCCGGCATCTTTGACTGGGCGCGGGGCTATCCTGATGAGGCCGAACTGCTGGGCAAGAGCCCGGTGGACTCCGCCCGGCTGATCTCCAAAAAGGTCTTCAAGGCCCATCTTCTGGATCCTGACACCTTCAGTGACAAGGCCACCGCCATAGCGTCAAAGTCACGTCTGATTATCGATATCCGCGATCATTTCCAGCGTGCCGGTATCGGCTTTTTCCCCGCCATCGAGCGTTGGGCCAGCCTGCAAGACATGGACAAGTTGCGCAAGTATCTGAAAAAGGCCAAGGCGCAAAATCGTACACTCTTCATCTATGACAACGTGGGCAAACAAGTGCGCTGGCTGCAGTACGAGCTGGAGGCACGAGGCATGAAGAACTACTGGTTTATGGAAAGGGGCGCCAAGGGTTATTACGATGTGCTGAGCACGGATGAGGGTCTGCGCTGAGTCCCTGTTCCACACAACAACTCCCCGAAATGATTACAATAGCGCACAGTTTTGGCTGCGGCGTCTGCCGTATGCACGGAACATGATCACGGCGATGAGAGGACAGGGGTATCCGCGGCACTGACGTAGCAGTGAAGGGTGATTTTTCAGGTCTGCACCCTGTCGTGCTGGGCCTGTTGTTATTCGTCTGCGCCGGTTATTACGCCGTGCCCCTGGCCGATAGCGATTTCTGGTGGCACATCGCCGCCGGGCGCGACATCCTGCAGCGCGGTGCCCTGCCGATGGTTGACCCCTTCGGTGTGTTTCCCGCCGCTGATGTCATTCGCAACGACACGGTGCTGAAGGGTCAGTGGCTGGGACAGGTGGTGCTGTACGGTTTGTTCGAGGCCGGTGGTATCAACGCCGTGGTGGCCTTTCGCGTCGCCGTGCTGCTGGCTTGTATCGCACTGATTTACACCCGCGCACGCTGGCTGGCGGCGACGAATCCACTGGCGCTGTGGGCCGTGCTAGCGCTGGTAGCGCTCAATGCCTTCGGCTTTGGCGGCGAGCGCCCGCAGCTATTGTCTTTCCTGTTCGCCGCGCTGTTTTTCGTCTGCATCGACCTGGCCCGGCAGCGGCGCGACTGGCGCTGGCTGCTGCCGCTGCCGGTCATCACTGTGCTGTGGGCCAACAGCCATGGCGGGGTGATTCTCGGCGTGCTGCTGCTGGGCCTGTGGAGCGTGCTTGGCTGGCTGGACAAGTCCCTGTCTTCGCGCGAGCGCGGCCAGTGGCTGGCCGTGAGCGGCGCGGTCTTCCTCGCCTCGCTGCTGACCCCCAACGGCATCCAGACCTACCTCTACCTGTTGCAGCTAGAAGGCAGCGTGCTGCAACAGCGTACCTCCGAATACACCAGCACCTTGCAGCTGTACGCCCTCGGTTTCGTCTGGCCGCAGCTGTGGGCCTATGCCTGGTTCGCCCTCGCCGCCCTGGGCCTGACCGGGCTGCTGTGGCTGCGCCGCTGGCAGGAGGTGGCGGTGGTCGCCTTTCTTGCCGCCATTAGTATTTCCTCCTACCGCTACTTCGCCTTTTTCCTGTTTATCGCGGCCCCTTATTTGATGTTGGGTCTGGGGCGGCTGATGCCCGAAAACCTGGGCAGGGTGGCCACTCTACGGCGTGTGCAGGCGCTGGTAGCGGGGATCCTGGTGGTCGTGTTGATCAGTGGCGTAGCGCGCGGCACGGTATTCCGTGGTGGTCTTTATCAGGCGGCCTATCCCATTGCCATTGCCGATTTTATCGAGCAGGAGAAACTGAGCGGGTCAGCCTTTAACAACCTCGAATGGGGCGGCTATCTGCTGTGGCGGCTGGGCGGGCAGGTGCAGCCCTACATCGACGGCCGCATGCTGGACATGTCACGTTTCCCTCCCTATACGCACATTCTCTGGGCCACACCGCAGGGCGTACAGCTGTTTAATAGGGGCAACTTCCAGTTGGTTATTTTGCCGTATCACGGCCGTTTCGACCCGCAGCGCTACAAGCTCATCGACTATCTGGCCGCGCAGAGTGACTGGCGGTTGGCCTACCGCGATGCGCAGGGCGTGGTGTTCGTACGCCGGGCGGCGCGGGATTTCTTCGGTGGACGCCCATGAAGACCGAGCTTTATGCGCAGATGCGCGAACTGGAAGACCACCACTGGTGGTTCACCGGGCGGCGCCGCATCGTCGCCGAGGTGATCCGGCGCCTGGCGCTGCCAAGGCGGGCACGTATCCTCGACGCCGGCTGCGGTACCGGTGGCAACCTGCCCATGCTGGCCGGCTTCGGTGAGCTGGTTGGCGCCGAATTCGATGCCGTGGCTGCGGCTTTGGCGCGTGCGCGTGGCGTTTGTGAGGTGGTGCGCGCCGGCCTGCCCAACGAGATGCCCTTCACCGCCATGCAGTTTCAGCTCATTACCCTGCTGGACGTGTTGGAGCACATTAATGACGACAGCGCCAGTTTGCGGGCACTGACGAATCTGCTGGCCCCCGGTGGCCATCTGCTGGTCACCGTACCGGCGTTTCCCTTCCTGTGGGGGCCACACGATGAAATTCACCACCACAAGCGCCGTTACCGTGCTGCCGGTCTGCGTGCGCGGATCACGGCGGCCGGGCTGGATGTGCAATGGTTGAGCTATTACAACAGTAGCCTGTTTCCCGCCGTGGCCGCCGTGCGCCTGTTGCACAAGCTGCTGCCCGCCGGTGAGGCCGGCAATGAACTCGCTCTGCCGCCCGCGCCCATGAACGCCCTGCTGGAAAATCTCTTCGCCGCCGAGCGTCATCTGTTGGGGCGGGTTGGCCTGCCTTTTGGTGTCTCGTTGATCGCCATGGCCCGCAAGCCGTGAGTCCGTGGCGGCGCATTCCCTTCGGTGCATTGACACGCTTCGGCATCACTGGCGGCTTGGCGACTGCCGTCCATGCCAGCGTATTCGTCATCTGCGTAGAATGGCTGGGCATTGCGCCGGTGCCCGCCGTGGTCCCCGCCTTTCTCGTCGCCCTGAGCGTTTCCTACGGACTCAACTACCGCTGGACCTTTGGCGCCAGCGGCCCGCACCGCGTAATGCTGCCGCGCTTCTTTGCTGTGGCGCTGAACGGCTTTTTTCTCAACCTGCTGATCACTTGGCTGGTGGTTGATGTTGGCGGCTACTGGTATGGTTATGCCCTGATTGTGGCGGTATTCGTGGTGCCGCTGATTACCTTTGCGCTGAGCAAATTCTGGGTTTTTCGCGAGACAGGTCAATGACGCAAGCTTCGATAAAAACAACAATGGACGATGCCTTTCTGCTTTCCATCATCGTGCCCGTGTTCAATGAGCAAGAGGTATTGCGCGAATTCTACCGGCGTTTGTCGCAGGTGCTGGATGGTATCGATGCGACAATGGAAATTGTCTTTGTCAACGATGGCAGCACAGATTATTCGCTGCTTCAACTGCAGGAACTTCAGGCAAGCGATCCCCGTATCGTCATTCTCGACCTGAGTCGCAACTTCGGCAAGGAGATTGCCATGACCGCCGGGCTGGATCACGTGCGCGGCGATGCCGTGGTCATCATCGATGCCGATCTGCAGGATCCGCCGGAACTGATTCCGCAGATGATCGAGGAATGGCGGCACGGATTCGATATGGTCTATGCCCAGCGCCGTTCCCGTACCGGCGAATCGACGCTGAAAAAAACCACCGCCTCGCTGTTCTATCGCATCATGCAGCGTATCAGCCGGGTGCAGATTCCCGTCGATACCGGCGACTTTCGCCTGCTCAGTCGCCGTGCCGTGGATGCGCTCTCCGGCCTGCGCGAAAGACATCGTTTTATGAAAGGCCTGTTTGCCTGGATCGGTTATCCGCAAAAGGCCATTCCCTATGACCGCGACGCGCGCCACGACGGCACAAGCAAGTGGAATTATCTGGCATTGTGGAATTTTGCCCTTGAGGGCATAACGTCATTTAGCACCCTGCCGCTGAAGGTGGCCACTTATCTCGGCACTTTCACCGCCTTTGGCGCCTTTTTCTACGGCCTGTTCATCATCGTTCAGACCCTGTTCTTCGGTAACCCCGTCGCCGGTTATCCCTCCCTGCTGGTGGTGGTACTGTTTCTCGGCGGCATCCAGCTCATGGCCCTCGGTGTGATCGGTGAATATCTCGGTCGTATGTTCGACGAGACCAAGGGGCGGCCGTTGTATCTCATCAAGGACCACCTGCTGGCGGGTGGGGAGGCGGAAAAGGCGTCCGCGAATGAACGTCAATAAGCGCAAATGGAAAAATAATTTTATTCGCGTCCATTTGCGTTTATTGGCGGATCGATTTCAAGGGAATTTCTGCCTTGGGTGTTGATAACGCAGAGGGCGCAAAGACGCAGAGAACGCAAAGAATCATTTTCGTTTTTTCTTTGCGTCCTTTGCGCCTTTGCGTTCTTGGCGTTTCACATCACGGATCCGAAAAAATCACACCGCCTTCCATGCCTCCGGCCTGACGGTCACGTCGATCTCGCCATCTGATAACCACGCCTCGCCATCCTGGATGTTGCATTGTAGCTGCATGTTGCGCCGCGTCATGGGTGCCAGGGCGGGGCCCGCCTCGGCGGGAAAGGCAATCACTTCAAGATTGTCGAAGCGCTGCAGGCGGTCGCTGTTTTGTGACCACCAGATATCGGCGCTGCTGCCACTGTAGGGGTGAAGGGTCACGCGGTGGGCGCGGCCGCAGGCCTTGCGAATGCGTTTTTCATCGGGCTGGCCGAGTTCGATCCAGTGTTCGATTTCACCGCTGAGGCTCTGTTGCCAGAGGTCAGGCTCGTCGTCGCTGCTGATGCCGCGGGTGAAACTCAACTGCTCGTCGGCGCTGAGGGCGAAGGCCAGCAGGCGTAGCATCATGCGCTCATCGGTCTCCGAGGGATGGCGAGCGATGGTGAGACTGTGGGCAGCGTAATAGTTGCGGTCCATGTCCGATATTTGAAGTTCGGCCTTGAAGATGGTTGCCTTGAGAGCCATGAGGTTTCCTGTTCGGTTGTGTTTTGTTGCCAGGCGTGGTGAGCGCCGTGGGAAATGGGTCCGCCAATGAACGTAAATCCATTAAAAATCATTTGCGTTGATTTGCGTTCATTGGCGGACTGAATCCGTGGAATTTTCCGGCTTGGGTGATATCAACGCAAAGGCCGCAAAGGCGCAGAGAACGCGAAGTTTTTGAAAGTTTTTTCTCTGCGCCCTTTGCGTCTCTGCGGCCTCTGCGTTTATATCCCGAAAGTCGAATATTCCGCTGTCAGTCAGTGACCCGGCCGCGCAGGGCCTTGGTCTGACCACGGCGGGTCTTGCTGTTGAGACGTTTCTGCTGTGAGCCGCGTGTGGGTTTGGTGGGTCTGCGTTTCTTCACCGTGCGACCGGCATCGATGATCATTTCGCGCAGGCGCTCCAGCGCCTCGGCGCGATTCTTATCCTGGCTGCGATGACTCTGCGCCTTGATGACAATCACGCCCTCGCTGTTCAAGCGTCGGTCGCGTAAGGCCAGCAGGCGCTGCTTATAGAAGTCGGGCAGCGAAGAGCGGGCTACGTCGAAACGCAGGTGTACGGCACTGGAGACCTTGTTGACATTCTGCCCACCGGCCCCCTGTGCGCGGATGGCGCTGAGGGTGATTTCGTGGTCGGGAATGGCCACGTTGTGGCTGATGCGCAGCATGGCGGTGGAACAGACTCAGCCGTACAGACAGAGATAGGCGCTGTCGGCCATCACGTGCACGTCGAAGGCACTGTTGCCCGGCACGTCGAAGCTCTCGCCGGCGCTGAAGCTCTGCGCCGTGTTACTGCCGGGCAGGGTGATGATGAGTTCGCCGCTAATTACTGTCACGGTCTCCGGGGCCTCGGTGGAAAAGGTGTATTCGCCCGCGGCCATGACGCCGATGGTGGCCGGTTTGTCGGTGGTCTGGAAGGCCAGTGACTTGACCTTGCCGTCGAAGTATTCGTTGCATTTGAACATGGGTTTCTCGCATTGCTATCGAATAAAGGACGGAATTATAGCGCTGTACTGCGAGTGCTGCGGGGATTTTGCGGGTTTGCCACAGAGACACGGAGTACACAGAGAACAAAATATGCCTGCTCTCGCAAAGGCGCAAAGACGCAAAGACGCAGAGATGCAGGGGTACAAATGTATTTTTGTATTTTCTTTGCGCTCTTCGCGCCTCAGCGAGAAACAATGTCTTTTCTCTGTGTGCTCCGTGTCTCTGTGGCAAATCAGGATGATAAATCCCGCAAGCGCCGTACGATCTGTTATAGTGCGCGCTTCTGGCACACATCGGTCTGTGCCTGTTTTCTCCTTCGCGGCATGTCTCCCGGCAAAGCGTCCAGGGCAAATCGTGAACATAATCAAGCAAGATTCTGCCTAAGACCGTCCCGTGCCTTGTGCGCCGGGTAGGCCAATCCCCGGAGTTAAATTCATGTCTTTTGATACCCTCGGTCTGTCGACCGAAATCCTGCGTGCGGTCTCTGAACAGGGCTACACGGAACCCACTCCTGTGCAGTCCCAGGCCATTCCCGCCGTGTTGCAGGGCGGCGATCTGCTGGCCGGCGCACAGACCGGCACCGGCAAGACCGCCGGCTTTACCCTGCCGCTGTTGCAGCGCCTGAGCGGCGCGCCCGCGTCCAAGGGCCGTCGTCCGGTGCGCGCGCTGATCCTTACCCCGACCCGTGAGCTGGCGGCGCAGGTGGGTGAGAGTGTATCAACCTATGGCAAGTACCTGCCCCTGCGCTCGACGGTGATCTTCGGCGGGGTCAAGATCGGCCCGCAGATCACCAAGCTGCGCAATGGCGTGGACATCCTCGTCGCCACCCCCGGCCGCCTGCTCGACCACGTGCAGCAGGGTACCCTTGACCTCTCGCAGGTGGAGATCCTGGTGCTGGACGAGGCCGACCGCATGCTCGACATGGGCTTCCTGCGCGACATCCGCAAGATCCTCGCCCTGTTGCCCAAGGGGCGCCAGAACCTGCTGTTCTCGGCCACCTTCTCCAACGAGATCAAGCGCCTTGCCGACAACCTGCTGGACAGCCCCGCACTGATCGAGGTGGCGCGCCGCAATACCGCCTCCGAGCATGTCGCCCAGGTGGTGCACCCGGTGGATCGCGAGCGCAAGCGCGAGCTGCTGTCGCACCTCATCGGCGGGGGCGACTGGCAGCAGGTGCTGGTGTTCACCCGCACCAAGCACGGCGCCAACCGCCTCACCAAGCAGCTGGAGCAGGACGGCATCTCGGCCGCCGCCATCCACGGTAACAAGAGCCAGGCCGCACGCACCAAGGCTCTGGCCGACTTCAAGCAGGGCAAGATCCGTGTGCTGGTGGCCACCGACATCGCCGCCCGCGGCCTGGACATCGATCAGCTGCCGCATGTGGTCAACTTCGAGCTGCCCAACGTGCCGGAAGACTACGTGCACCGTATCGGCCGCACCGGTCGTGCCGGTAATGAGGGTGAGGCCATGTCGCTGGTGTGTGTGGACGAGCACAAACTGCTGCGCGATATCGAGCGTCTGCTCAAGCGCGAGATTCCCAAGGACGTGATCGAGGGTTTCTCGCCCGACCCCAGCATCAAGGCCGAGCCCATCCCCAACGGGCGCAACGGTGCCGGTCGTGGCCGCAGCGGTGGCGGTGGTCAGCGTAACCGCGCTGGCGCCCGCAGTGGCCAGGGTGCGGGTCGCGGTCAGGGCGGCGGACGTCGTCGCAGTGCCGTGCCGGCCTGAATGGCGGACGCAGTGCAATTGCGCTGAGGCATAGAAGGGACGGCCTGGGAGGGCCGTCCCTTTTTCTTGTAGCATTTTTTGCGGCATTCCTTGCAGCATTAAAGGGGGAGCGGCTTTTCCTCTCCAACCCCCTTGCGTAGAATGCGTACTCTTATCTTCGCATTTTCCAGGTGTGACCTTATGAACCAGATGTTTTGTTCCCATTGGATTTTGCTGGCCGTGTTACTGCTGCTGGCGCCGCTGGCGCAGGCCGGTTTTGACGAGGCTGTCGAGGCGGCCAATGCCGGCGACTTCGATAAGGCCTTTAAGGAATTTTCCGTGCTCGCGGAGCAGGGCGACGAGCGCGCCCAGCAGAGCTTGGGCTGGATGTATTACGAGGGTCAGGGGCGCGATGTGGATTATACCCAGGCGCTCTACTGGTACCGCAAGGCCGCCGAGCAGGACAATATCACAGCGCAGATCAATCTGGCGCAGATGTATGCCTATGGCCAGGGCGTGGTGCAGGATTTCAGCCAGGCGGCGCACTGGTGGCGTAAACTGGCGGAGCAGGGCGACACCCGTTCTCAAGCGGCGCTGGGTGGGCTCTACTACCAGGGGCAGGGCGTGAAACAGGACTATGTCGAGGCCGCGAAACTGTGGCGCCTGGCCGCCGAACAGGGCCATGTGGAGGCGCAGATGAACCTGGGCCTGATGTACGGCAAGGGCCAGGGCGTTGAACAGGATGACGTGCGCGCCTATGCTTGGCTGACGGTGGCGACCACGCAGGGCAACGAAGTGGCGGACAGCAGCCGCGAGTTTGCCCTGATGCAGTTGGATGAGACGCAGCGCGAGCAGGCCGAGGCGCTGGCGAAGGAACTGGTGCGCAAGTATGTCGAGCCGTTTACCGGTCCAGCTGGTGACGCGAAATCGTTGTAGATCGGCTGGCCAAGCGGATGGTCACGAGGCATGCTTCTGTTGAGCGGAGCGGCCGATGAAAATCGGCGGCTTGCTGATGTTGTTGCTCGCCATAACGGGCCCTACGGCCTTTTCCGCGGAGGAACAGATTATGACCATGAAGATTGCATCACCCGCCTTTGTTGATGGCGGTGAGATACCCCGGCAATACACTTGTGACGGCACGGACCAATCGCCGGCCCTGCACTGGGAGGGCGTGCCGGCAGGCACGAAGAGCCTGGCGCTGATTGTCGACGACCCCGATGCGCCGGATCCCGCCGCGCCGAAGATGACCTGGGTGCACTGGGTGGTCTACAACATGCCACCGTCGGTGGTGGGTTTGCCGGAGGGCGCCGATGCCGCCAGCCTGCCGCCGGGCACGCGCCAGGGCCTCAATGACTGGAAGCGTGAAGGCTGGGGCGGACCCTGTCCACCGGTGGGCCGGCACCGCTATTTCTTCAAGCTGTATGCGCTGGACACGGAGCTACCCGGTCTGGGTCTGGCCACCAAGAACAAGGTGTTGCAGGCCATGCTCGGTCATGTGCTGGCCGAGGCGCAGTTGATAGGGACTTACCAGCATTGAGTCCTGATAGCCTGCGATGAACAGCCGGGAAAATAACAAGTCCGTGGGAGCGGCTTCAGCCGCGAATAAAGACTAAACTTATCCTTCGCGGCTGAAGCCGCTCCCACAATACTCGAAATAATAATCTCGGCGGTGAGAACAAGCCCATCGCGGGCATGGCCCGCTCCTACATTTGTGGTTGTTTTTTTGGTCAGGATGGGGCTCAGTGCCGGAAGTGGCGCATGCCGGTGAACACCATGGCGATGCCGTGTTCGTCGGCGGCTTTGATCACTTCCTCGTCGCGCATCGAACCGCCAGGCTGGATGACGGCACTGATGCCCACTTCGGCGGCGGAGTCGAGGCCGTCACGGAAGGGGAAAAAGGCGTCGGAGGCCATGACCGAGCCCTTCACTTCCAGGCCGGCATCGGCGGCCTTGATGGCGGCAATGCGGGCGGAGTAGACGCGGCTCATCTGCCCGGCGCCGACGCCGATGGTCATGCCGTCGCGGCCGTAGACGATGGCGTTGGACTTGACGTACTTGGCCACCTGCCAGGTGAACAGCAGGTCACGCATCTCTTGCGCTGTGGGCGCGCGCTGCGTCACCACTTTCAGTTGTTCTTCGTCGACCATCCCCAGGTCACGACCCTGTACCAACAGGCCGCCGTTGACACGTTTGTAATCCAGACCCGCTACGCGTTCTGAATCCCAGTCACCGCAGGCCAGCACGCGCACGTTTTTCTTCTCCGCCAGTACCTCGCGGGCATCGTTATCGATGCTGGGTGCGATGATCACTTCCACGAACTGCTGCTCGATGATGTCGCGGGCGGTAAAGGCGTCCAGCGGCCGGTTGAAGGCGATGATGCCGCCGAAGGCGGAAGTGGGATCGGTGCGGTAGGCGCAGTCGTAGGCACCGTGGATGTCGCCGGCCACGGCCACGCCGCAGGGGTTGGCGTGCTTGACGATGACGCAGGCCGGGGCCTTGAATTGCTTGATGCACTCGAGTGCAGCGTCGGTGTCGGCGATGTTGTTGAAGCTCAGTTCCTTGCCCTGCAATTGTTTGGCGGTGGCGACGCTGGCCTCGGCCGGGCTGGCCTCGACGTAGAAGGCGGCCTTCTGGTGCGGGTTCTCGCCATAGCGCATGTCTTGCTTCTTGAGGAACTGGGTATTGTAGGTGCGCGGGAAGTCCACCGTGTTGCCTGCCAAGTCGATGGCGCCCAGATAGTTGGCGATGGCGCCATCGTAATGGGCGGTGTGTTCGAAGGTCTTCACCGCCAGTGAGTAGCGGGCGGCATCGGACACGGCGCCGTCATGGGCGTCCATCTCGGCCAGCACGCCGGCATAGTCGTTGACGTCCACCACTACCGTCACCGCGGTGTGGTTCTTGGCCGCGGCGCGCAGCATGGTGGGGCCGCCGATGTCGATGTTCTCGATGGCCAGGGCGAGGTCGCAGTCGGACCGCGCCACGGTCTGCTCGAAGGGATAGAGATTGACCACCACCAGGTCGATGGGCTGGATACCGTGCTCGGCCATCACCGTGTCGTCGGTGCCACGCCGTCCCAGCAGGCCGCCGTGGATCTTCGGGTGCAGGGTCTTCACCCGGCCATCCATCATTTCGGGAAAGCCGGTGTAGTCGGAGACTTCGGTAACCGGCACGTCGTTGTCGGCGAGCAGTTTGGCGGTGCCGCCGGTGCTGAGAATCTCAACGCCGCGGGCGTGCAGCTCACGGGTGAAGTCGAGGATGCCGGTCTTGTCGGAGACGCTGATCAGGGCGCGCTTGATGGGGTTCATGGTGTCGTTCTCGCGTGGTGGTTCTGGGCGTGATGATCATCCGCCAATGAACGCAAATGGGCGTAAATCCTCATGGAGGATTAAAGACCGGGCCTGCTGTCCGGGTCTTTATTCGCGTGCATTTGCGTTCATTGGCGGACTCTTTACGCGGCGTCCGGCGTCCGCTTGTCAGTTGATGTCGTACTGCTTGAGCTTCTTGCGCAGGGTGCCGCGGTTGAGGCCCAGAAGGGTGGCGGCCTTGCTCTGGTTGCCGCGGGTGTGACGCAGCACGGCCTCCAGCAGCGGCTGCTCGACCTCGCTCAGCACCATCTGGTACAGGTCGGTCGGGGCATGACCGTCGAGGTCGCGGAAGTAGTCTTCCAGCATACGCCTGACGTGCTGGCCCAACGGCCGCGGGGTGGCGATGGCGGTGGGTTTGTCGCTGATGTCGTCGTCCGGCGACTCGCTGGCGAGGGCGCTCGGGCTCGATGTTTCCTGCAAGGTGTTCTTTAATCCTTCGGTGATTGCGCTGTCGGCCGCCAGCCCCTCGGCGGCCAAACCCTGGATGTGTGTCATGCGGCTAGTTCCTCCCGAACCACTCGTACTTCGTCAAGGTAATAAATATAGGATTCAGCGTTCCCGTGGTGTTCCGCGACAAGGCGCAGTGCGCGGGCAATGGTTGTTCCCTTGCCAAGCACTGCACCAACAGTAGGCGCTTTAGGCGACGCCGTAGCGGGGCACCACAGGAGCGCCCGAAGGGTTGGCCTGTCAGCGTCCATGGCTGCGTTGCTCCTCTTGCAAAGGGCGACGACCATTCGCTGCGAGGAGCGCCTTGCCCTGAACGCTGACAGACCAACTGAATCCTAATTTATTACCTTGACGAAGTACTAGCTTGTCGAAGAAGTCTTTTGTGATTTGTAATTGTTCTTCGATGGTTTCCACTTTGTTGACTGCCTGACGGAAGGCAGCGCCATGCCGTTGTCCCTTGCTGTACCACGAGATGTGTTTGCGGGCGATGCGTACGCCGGCATATTCGCCGTAGAAGGCGTACAGGTTATCGAGGTGTTCGAGCAGGATGCCCCGCACTTCGGCGAGGGTCGGTTCCGGCAGTTTTTCACCCGTCTGCAGGTAATGGTCGATCTCGCGGAAGATCCAGGGGCGACCCTGGGCCGCGCGGCCGATCATCACGGCATCCGCCTGGGTGTAGTCCAGTACCATCTTGGCTCTTTCCGGCGTGGTGATGTCGCCGTTGGCGATCACCGGGATGCCAATAGCGGCCTTGATGGCGGCGATGGTGTCGTATTCCGCGTTTCCCCGATAGGCGCAGGCGCGGGTGCGGCCGTGCACCGCCAGTGCCTGGATGCCGGCGCTTTCTGCAATGTGGCCGATACGGACGCCGTTGCGGTGCTCGGTATCCCAGCCGGTGCGGATCTTTAGCGTGACGGGGATGTCCACGGCGCCGACCACGGCATCGAGGATTTTTCCGACCAGTCCTTCGTCCTGCAATAGTGCGGAACCGGCGGCGACGTTGCATACCTTCTTGGCCGGGCAACCCATGTTGATGTCGATGATCTGCGCGCCGTTGTCGGCATTGTAGCGTGCCGCCTCGGCCATCAGCTTCGGTTCGGCGCCCATGATCTGTACCGAGCGTGGATCGGTTTCGCCGTCGTGATTGGCGCGCCGCTTGGTCTTTTCCGAACCCCACAGCAGGGAGTTGGAGGAGACCATTTCGGACACCGCCATGCCAGCACCGAGACGCTTGCATAGCTGCCGAAAGGGCCGGTCAGTGACGCCTGCCATAGGGGCCAGGACGAGTTGGTTGGACAGTTTGTAGGGGCCGATCTGCATCGAGATGTGTGTTGCCTTTTGCCGGTTTCTTCCCCACTGCAGGCAGTGGTAAAACGTGGCGTTTTAGTCGGAATCCCCGGGGGAAATCGGGTCGACAATACTACCCCGCGGCACGCCGGGGAGACAAGGTGATAAGGCGCAAATCTGCTGCTTTTTTAGACAAATCTACGCTGGCGGTCACCAGCAATTATTGCGCCAGTTTGGCGGCTTCGGTGTGAAATTCGAAGTTGACCGCCTGCTTGCCGGGGTCCACCAACGCCAGCTCCACCACCACCGGGGTATCCGGGGGTATGCCAGCCTTGATGTCGGTGCCGGCAGACAGGTATTCGCGCGGTAGGAAACGGCGCTGTGCGACCGGGGCGCCGTTCATGTCGGAGAAGCGCAGGGTTAGCAGGGGGTAGGGTTGCGGCTCCGGGGTTTTGTTGACCAGGGTGGTGCTGGCGATCAGTGCCTGCGGGGTGTCAGGCAGCGAGCGCACGTCCCAGCCGAGGATGTCGATGCGGGCCTGACGGGGTGGACGGCGGAGGTTGCAGTCGAGGTAGCTGCAGGCCTGTTCCAGCCAGGGGCGTAGCTCGGGTTTGCGCAAGGCCAGTTCGTCACGATAGAAGTAACTGGCCTGGGCCAGGAACAGCATGAGCATCAGCAGGCTGCCGATAACCCACGGTGTTGCCGGTGGACGCAGGCTGGCGGCCTTTTCCTCCTGCAACTGGCGCAGCAGGGGAGCGGGAAGGTTCGATGTAGGGGCTTGTTCCGCGTCCGCTTGCCCTGTTTCGGGCGTCAGTGGCTCGGCAAAGATCTCGCGTGGTGGTGCTTCCGCGGTGTCCCGCTGAATGGGAGCGACCGGAGCGATTTCGGCGGTGTCGTCGTCGGCGGAAGTCTCGGGTGGGCTGGTTTCCGGTGTCTTGCTGGTGGGTAAGGCATCGGTAAGAATCTTTTTCGGGGACTCGTCGAGCCAGTCATCAGGAAGTTCGATGGCTTCGATCTGCTGGCTGGTGAATTCACCGGCAGTATTAAAGATGTCGCTGCGGCGGGGCGTACCGATGTGCGGATCCAGTTCGTCGACCACGGCGTCGATATCGCCTAGATCTGGCCAGGGGCCATTGATCGTGGGTTGTGCAGCCGCAGATGCTGTGGTGGATGATGCAGTGTCTTCAGCCGGCGCCTGCCGTGAAGGCGCTTTGTTTGCGCCGCCCTGTACCGGAGGTTCGGCGGTGTCGGGTGACGGGTTGCTTTTTGCCCAGTCCGCATATTGATTGGCATCATCCTCTTCCCAGTTGGGCAGACGCTCGGTGAGGTGTTGCAGGGCATTGAAGATGGACAGGCACTGCCCGCAGCGCACGTCGCCTTCACCGACCTTGAGCTGGTCGGCGGTGACCTCGAAGTAGGCCTGGCAGTGTGGGCATTGGGTGTACATGATATCCGGGATGTCTGCGCTTTCTTCGCGGGCCGCCATTATAGCGCGACACGGAATGTGTCGCTGTACTCTCTGATCTTTTCTATCTGTGCTGGCGGATTACTATTTTGCCGTGGACGTGGAGCCTCAGTCCTTTTGGGGCAGGCCCTGCACCCGAGCCTTTTCCTGGGGTGGCATTTCTATGGCATTAAAGGCGAACAGGGTGAATGAGCTGGTGGTTTCGATGATGCGCGTCAGTCGCACATATTTCAGCTCGGTTTTCAGGTTCAGTACCAACTGTGTGCCGATATCATAGATGCTGACGGGCACCAGCAGGCCCTTGCCGGTGTTGCCATCTGTATCAATGAAATCGATTAGCAGGCTGCGAAAGTATTCGCCGCCACTGCCGGTGCCGCCGATGGCACGTACCGCAACGGCGGCCATGTGGTTGCCCAGTGATTTAATGCCCAGTGTCAGTCTGCCCTGTTTATTGATCTGCAGCCAACGCACGGTGCCGATATGCCAGAGTAATGTTTCATTCTCGTCTCGATAGGCCGTCAACACACCGACCCGCGCCTGTGTGCGGTTGTCGGGCATGTGCAGCAGGGCGACGCCGCCGTTGCTGTGGTTGATGCGCAGCCAGGGCTCGACGGCATAGCCGGCCATGGCGGAGTCCCGCAGGACACGGGCGTGGAGCTGGGTATCGTGCACGGCATCCCACACGTCCATATCGGTTGTAAATCGGGAGACACGGGTGGCTTCGAGGCCCTCGGCGGTTGTTGTCGTGACCTGCAGGGGGGCATCGTCCCTGGACTGCAATGACAGGCGGTCGTCCTTTTTTTGCGGGCGATGAAACTCGCTTTCATCTTCTTCCGGGGTGAATTCGGCCTCGCCACTGACCTGGTGGTGCGCTGCGCCGAGACCTATGCACATCATGAGAATGTGCCGGCCATCGGCATGACGCTCGGCACGGCGCTCGCTCCGGCCCTGCCAGACATTGCACAGCTGGGTTAGTAGATCGCGACGCATGCGTTCGCTCAGGGACTGGTTGCTGTTGTCTGCTTTTTGGCGACTGAGTTCCTCCAGCCGGCTGCGTAGCGAGCTGATGTCGAGAAAGCGGCCGTCGACGGGGCGGAAGCGGGTCTGTTGCGTGGCCATTTCCGGTGGGCGACTGCCGGCGAGGTCGACCACGCAGTCGCCGGCCTCGGCGAGGGTGTTCTTTTTTTCCACCATACGGCAGCCGGTGGTCCACTGGTGCAGGAAGCCGTAGAGGGCATCGGCCTGTCCGGACAGTAGCCGGTAGGGCTGTGCCAGTCCCAGTAGGACGATGCGCAGATAGGTGTACTGGATAGTGGTCACGGGTTGGCTGTTGGCATCGCTGGCATCGATGGCCATGGTGTTGAGGCCGTTGCGTTCGGCCAGGGCGTACAAGCGGTGTATTTCGCCCCACAGGCCGATGGGCTCGCTGCGGTACTGGGCGTAGCTCTCCAGCATCAGCAGACCGGTTTGTTCGATGGTCTGGCGCAGTGCCAGCAGGAAGGTATCGGGACTGAGGTCGTCGCCATCGGCGTCGCTGATGGCATCGTTGATGACCTGTTTGTAGCCCTGTGCCATGTTGTCCAGCAGGTCGAACACGTCGTCGGCTAAGGTTTGCAGCTTGGGCGTCAAGGGCAGGGATTGGTCGCGGTATTTCTGCTGCAGGCCGGGGAGCTGTTGCAGTACCCAGAGTTGCAGGATCTGCATGGCCGCGAAGCGCTGCGAGGTCGGTAGTGTGTGCTGGTTATAGCGTACCAGCAGGGCCGCGACATGGATAAGATTGGCCGTTGGATCATGCGCAGGCAGCGAGGCCAGCCAGTCACGGATCTCCTCGGGGCGGGGTGCCCGTTGTGCGGTATCGGCGTGCGCCGGGATCGGCAGGCGCAGTTTCAACGGATTCATCGGTCTCATGGCTCATGCGGTATTGCCAGTATTTTCGGCAGCGCATAGGCAAAGTTGAGCAATTTCGGGGCAGGTGGCTCGGCTCGTGGGCTTAGCGTCTGCGTTTGCCGCTGAGGCGCATCCATTCTTCCTGCTGTGCGGCGGGGGCCATGTCGAACCACTGTGTGTAGTGGCGGGTGATATCCTCGGCCTGATGCTGGAGGATGCCGGAGAGGACGATATGTCCACCGGGCTCGACTAAACGGGAGAATTTTTCCGCCAGTTCCAGCAGCGGCTGGGCGAGGATGTTGGCGAGCAGTAGCCGGACTGGCTGTTCCGGCAGGCGGGCCGGGGCGATGGCGTCGATATGCCCCGTGAGCTGGTTTTTGGCGGCGTTGTCGCGGGTGGCGATGAGCGCCTGCGGGTCGTTGTCCACCGCCCAGACATGTCCGGCCCCCAGCTTCAGTGCCGCCACGGCGAGGATGCCGGAGCCACAGCCGTAGTCGATGGCCTCGGGGTGGCCGGCGCCGTGCTCATCCAGCCATTGCAGACACAGGGCGGTGGTGGGATGGGTGCCGGTGCCGAAGGCGAGGCCCGGATCCAACAGGATATTGACGGCATCTCCGTCGGGCGCGGCATGCCAACTGGGCACGATCCACAGACGCTTGCCGAAGCGCATGGGGTGGAAGTTGTCCATCCATTCGCGTTCCCAGTCCTTGTCTTCCAGCGGTGAGACACGCCACGGTGGGAGTTCATCCATTTCCAGTTGGATGGCCAGCTGTGCGGTGATGGTCATCATGTCGGCATCGGCCTCGAACAGGCCGATGATGCGCGTGGCTGACCACAACGGCGTTTGCCCCGGTGGTGGTTCGTAGAGCGGCTGGTCGGCGTTGTCCTGCAGGGTCACGGCGGCCGCGCCGAGGCTGCTCAGGGCGTCGGAGATACGTTCGGCGTCATCTGGCGAGCCTTCGAGGGTGAGTTGCAGCCAAGACATGAAGGGCAGTGTTTAGTGTTTAGGGCTGGGTTGATGTGCCCACTCAACACTCAACACTAAGCACTCAACACTGTCCTTCAAAGTCCCAGCTTCTTTTCCAGGTAGTGGATGTTGGTGCCGCCGGCCTGGAAGGCGGCGTCGCTGAAGATGTCCTGATGTAGCGGGATATTGGTCTTGATGCCCTCAATGACGCATTCGCCCAGCGCTGTGCGCATGCGCGCCATGGCCGTCTCGCGGCTGTCGCCATGGACGATGAGCTTGCCGATCATGGAGTCGTAATAGGGGGGGACGCAGTAGCCGTTGTAGATGTGTGAATCGACGCGCACCCCCAGTCCGCCCGGTGAATGGAACTGGCTGATGGTGCCGGGGCTGGGCATAAAGGTCTTCGGATCCTCGGCATTGAGACGGCACTCGAAGGCGTGGCCGCGTACGACGATATCGTCCTGGGTGTGACTGAGGGTTTCGTTGGCGGCGATGCGGATTTGTTCCTTGACCAGGTCGACGCCGGTGATCATCTCCGTGACCGGGTGCTCCACCTGAATGCGGGTGTTCATTTCGATAAAATAGAACTCGCCATTTTCGTAGAGGAATTCGAAGGTGCCGGCGCCGCGGTAGCCGATCTTGCGGCAGGCCTCGGCGCAGCGGCCGCCGATCTCGGCGCGCACCTCCGGGGTGATGCCCGGTGCCGGGGCCTCTTCGACCACCTTCTGGTGGCGGCGCTGCATGGAGCAGTCGCGCTCGGCCAGGTGGATGGCGTTACCGTGCTGGTCGGCCAGCACCTGGATTTCGATATGGCGCGGGTTTTCGAGGAATTTCTCCATATACACCACGTTGCTGCCGAAGGTGGCCTGGGCCTCGGCGCGGGTCAGGGAGATGGCATTGATCAGCGCCGCCTCGCTGTGTACCACGCGCATGCCGCGCCCGCCGCCACCGGCCGCGGCCTTGATAATGATGGGGTAGCCGATCTTCCGCGCCATTTTGATATTGGTCTCCGGGTCGTCATCCAATGGGCCATCGGAACCGGGCACGCAGGGCACGCCGGAGGCCTTCATGGACTTGATGGCCGAAACCTTGTCGCCCATCAGGCGGATGGTCTCCGGGCGTGGGCCGATGAAGGCGAAGCCGCTTTGCTCAACACGTTCGGCAAAGTCGGCGTTTTCCGCCAGAAAACCGTAACCGGGGTGAATGGCCATGGCATCGGTGACTTCGGCGGCGCTGATCAGGGCCGGGATGTTGAGGTAGCTCTCGGCGGAGGAGGCGGGGCCGATACACACGGACTCATCGGCCAGACGCACATGCTTCAGATCCCGGTCGGCGCTGGAGTGCACGGCCACGGTGCCGATACCCATTTCCTTGCAGCAGCGGAGGATTCGTAATGCGATCTCGCCGCGGTTGGCGATGACTATCTTGTCAAACATGGTTTGGTGCACGCTCTTGTAGGTATCGGTGCAGCGATATCACGCTGGGTTGTGTGCCGCGCGACTGGCTGCCGGTTATTGATACGACTGGTTACAGTTAGGTTTGTACCTAGACCCTGCAAGTGGTCGTGCTTGCGCAGTGCAGGATATTGATTCGTAGAGCGAATGACAACTTTGAGCGTAATCCTTATTGTGATTGCCGAAAAGTTTCATATCGCTATACGGATCAAGAGCTAGTGCTGAGTGAGTGCGAGCACTTGCAGGATCTAGGTTGTAGTTACTCGATGACAAACATGGGTTCGCCGTATTCGACCGGTTCGCCATTCTCAACCAGGATTGCGGTGATGACGCCAGCCTTGTCGGCCTCGATCTGGTTCAGCAGTTTCATGGCCTCGATGATACAGAGGGTGTCGCCGACCTTCACGGTCTGGCCTTCCTCGACGAAAGGGGCGGTGCCCGGGGAGGCCGCGCGGTAGAAGGTGCCGACCATGGGCGCGTTGACGGTGTGGCCGCTGATGGCGGCGGCTTCGGTTTCAGCTTCTGGTGCGGCTGTGGCAGCGGGTATCGCAAGCGGGGCGGCGGCTGCGGCTGCTACAAGTGCCGGTGCAGCAGTGCCGTAGCGGCTGATGCGTACGGACTCCTCGCCTTCGTGAATTTCCAGTTCAGCGATGCCGGATTCTTCCAGCAGTTCGATGAGCTTTTTGATTTTTCGAATATCCATGATCTTGTCGACTCGGTGTAAGTTGAATTCAGTGATTCGATAATTTTCTGATGACGGCGTCTAACGCCAATTCGTAACCTTGCGCGCCCAGTCCGCTGATGACGCCAACGGCCAGGTCTGAAAAATAGGAGTGCTGGCGGAAGGCCTCGCGTGCGTGGACGTTGGACAGGTGAACTTCGATAAAGGGGATGGCTACCGCAGACAGTGCATCACGCAGGGCGACGCTGGTGTGGGTGAAGGCGGCCGGGTTGATAATGATAAAGGCGACATCCTCGCTCTGAGCGAGGTGAATGCGTTCCAGCAGTTCACTCTCCGCATTGCTTTGCAGGCTGCTCAGTGTGTGTCCCGCCTGGCTGGCAAGGTGTTGCAGATGCCGATCGATGTCGGCCAGTGTGGTTCGGCCATAATGCTGCGGCTCACGGCTGCCGAGCAGATTAAGGTTGGGGCCATTGAGAACCAGGATGTTCGCCATGTCTGCTTCGCAGTGAAAATGAAGAATACACACGCCAACAAGTAATAACGTGTCCGAACGTCGGGAATCCGGCGGGAGCCCTATTTGGTTGCCCCCCGCTATTGGCGCGATTATGACCAATTCATGGAGGCTTGTCCATAAGTCTGCACGTTTCCGGGTGATCTCCGCTGTTATTTGCATGATCGCCGCAAAGTATAGCTAATTGTTCGGTTATTTCGGCGTCACCCTATAACAGCTTGCGGAAGACTTTCTCGGCGGTTTCCTGCTTGAGTTCACCGCGCTGCACGTGACGGATCTGCCCCTTGCGATCAATGATTACGGTGTAGGGCAGAGCGCCGAAACGGTTGCCGTACCGCTTGGCCACGTCGATGGCATTGTCATCGCCGATCAGCATCGGGTAGTTGATGCCATAGGTGTCCATGAAATCCTGCACCTTGTCGGTGTCGTCGATGGCGATGCCGACAAACTGTAGCCCGGCGGCGCCATATTTCTCCTGCATATCGACGAACATGGGGGTCTCGCTGCGGCAGGGCGGACACCAGGTAGCCCAGAAGTTGACGACCCGAACCGTGCCGGCCCATTCCTCGGAATGGCGTATTTTACCGTCGATATCGGGCAGGCTGAAGTCCGGTGCGGGTCGGTCGAGCATGGCCTCGGCGGCCTCCTGACCGGAGGCATTGCCGGTCAGTTTTTGGATCAACAGGTTGCCGCCCCACATGCCGACGGCAAAGGTCAGGATGTAGGCGGCGAGACGAACGGGTTTTTTCATTTCAGGTGCAGGGCTTCTAACGGAAGGCCTGGGTGGCATGGTCACGGAATTCCTCTGCCGGCATGTAGCCTACCATTCGCCAGGCGCGGCGTTCTTCACCATCGGAGATCGGAAGAGCGTCGTGTAGGGAAAGAGTGTAGATCTCGGTGGTCGCCGTATCATTAAAAAAAAAAACAATATCAGCATGTGATGCCTGATCACTGTAACGAATCATACTCAGATACACTTGTCAATATGTGTACTCCATTCTAGCACTTCTCTATCGTGTT
>CAJVYS010000034.1 GCA_913009875.1 uncultured Gammaproteobacteria bacterium
CAGAGCGCAGTTGTGTTGGAAGTTAAGGACTGGGCGGTCGGGTACTGGCTGTAGGGGGGGGTGGTGGGTGGGGGTGGGGGGGGGGGTGTTTTTTTTAATGATACGGCGACCACCGAGATCTACACTCTTTCCCTACACGACGCTCTTCCGATCTAGTCAGGTTGTTCGGCGCGTAATAAATATCGAAGTAGTTCTCCGCCTGTTCACGGGTGATTGCTGATACATCGCTGGGCCAGCCAACCACTGGCCAGCCATACGGATGGCCACGCCAGAACATCGAATTATAGACCTCATTTTGAACCCCGGTGGGGGTGGATTCCGTCCGCATGCGGCGTTCCTCGTAAACCACATCACGTTCGGAATAGAATTCACGAAACACCGGGTCAGAGAGGCGATCACTTTCCATCCAGAACCAGAGTTCCAGCTTATTGCTCGGCACCCGCAGGAAGTACACAGTCATGTCTTGGTTGGTGAAGGCATTCATACCGGTAGAACCCTGCTCGGTATAAATCTGATCGAACTGGTCTTTGATGATGTTGGCACGCTGTTGTTTGATGACGGCCTCGAACTGTTCGCGCAGGGCCTTCATCTCATCGCTGTCGAGCGCAGGATCTGACATGGATTCCGCCTGCCCGGTACGAACCTTCAGGCGGTCTTCCCGCTCCAGCCTGAACATCTGTTCGCGCAGCCTATCCAGTTCCGCCCTGAGTTGATCGTCCAGGGCGGCATCTTTTACCCCAATCGTTTCGGTTCCTTTGAACATCATGTGCTCAAACAAATGGGATATTCCGGTGGTACCGGGACGCTCATTGACAGAACCTACATGGGCGACCCAGCCGGCTGAAATCATCGGTGCGCCCGGTCGCTGTACCATCAAAAAGCGCATGCCATTGTCCAGGCGGTACTCGCTGACGATGTCCTTCAGACTGGTTTCCTGCGCTGCTCCGGTCAGGCTGGAGGCGAGCAGGGCGATAAGTAGCAGAAACTTTTTCATTGTTAACCTCTTTTCAGTGAAGACGCTTTAAGGCGGAGGAAGTTTTCAGCTCGAAAGCCAAGTCTCAAACTGCCATCGTATCAGAACTGACCTGGGCCTGTTGACACTTGTCTGGTTGCTGTGCCGGGTACCTGTTTGCCCAACCTGTTGCACATCAAAATGTGGCGTACCATTTTTGCCAATCAGGCGGGCTTAACGGGTACAATGCACGCTCTGTGCAATTGATGAAGACAGTGAGTGTGCCAACGCCATGAATAAAGAATCCGTAATGACCCTGTTGGGTGAAATAAAGGAGGAAAAGAAAGGGGGGGAAGGGGGGAAGGAAGGGGAGGGGGGGGAAGGGGGGAGACAGGAAGAGAGAGGGAGCGTGGACAGCGGGTGGGGAGAGCCGCGGGCTGACCAGGGTGAGGCATTGGCTGCTGATATCAAGGCCCGCCTCGAAGAGGATCCGGGTATTGATGCTGCGTCTGTAAACGTCAGCTACAAAATTCAACCGCACAAAGTACAGGAAGAACTCAAACCACTTGACTCTATTGCAAATATTATTGCTGTTGGCTCGGGTAAGGGCGGCGTGGGTAAATCCACCACGGCAGTTAACCTGGCGCTTGCTTTGCAACTCGAAGGTGCCCGTGTCGGGCTGCTGGACGCAGATATTTACGGACCGAGTATCCCGGCCATGCTGGGTGAAAAAGGGCAACCAAAAACAGATGGCGAGAACATTATTCCAAAAGAGGTCCATGGTCTGAAGGTGATGTCGATCGGCTTCCTGGTGGAAGAAGACACACCGATGATCTGGCGCGGCCCCATGGTCACCCAGGCCCTCGAACAGCTGCTCAATGATACCCACTGGCAGGACGTGGATTATCTCATCATCGACCTGCCGCCGGGCACCGGCGACATCCAGCTGACTCTGGCGCAGAAGGTGCCGGTGAGCGGCGCGTTGATCGTCACCACGCCGCAGGACATCGCCCTGCTGGATGCCCGCAAGGCGCTGAAGATGTTTGAAAAGGTGGATGTGACCGTGCTCGGCATCGTCGAGAACATGAGTATTCACATCTGCTCCCAGTGTGGTAACGAAGAGCACATTTTCGGTGAAGGCGGCGGTGTGCGTATGTCCGAGGACTACGATGTCGATTTTCTTGGCGCTTTGCCGCTGGACATCCAGATTCGCAAGGAAGTGGATGGCGGCACGCCCACCGTGGTTAATGATCCCGATAGCCGCATTGCGCAGATTTACCGCGAGATTGCTCGCCGCATGGCCGCCCGCCTGGCCCTGCAGGCCAAGGAATTCAGCGCCAAGTTCCCCAATATCGTCATCCAGAACAGCTGAGCGACAGACTGCGCCCTTTCGGTTATCATCTGCCGAAAATTTTCACCACAGAGGCACAGAGTAAAAAGCGCTTTACCGCAAAGGCCGCAAAGGGTCGCAAAGAAAACAGTTGAATGACTTTTGAATGCTTCGCGTTCCTTTGCGGCCTTTGCGGTAATTTCCTTTCGGCTTTTCTCTGCGCCTCCGTGTCTCTGTGGTGAATGATCTTTCGCAGGATTCAGAGGACAGGCAATGGGCATCAAATCGGACAACTGGATCCGCCGTATGGCGGCCGGCAGCGGCATGATCGAACCTTTCGAGCCGGGGCAGGTGCGTGAGAGTGACAATGGCCGCATCATTTCCTACGGGACATCCAGTTACGGTTATGACGTGCGCTGCTCCGACGAGTTCAAGATCTTCACCAACATCAACTCGGCGGTAGTCGATCCAAAGAACTTCGACGACAACAGCTTCGTCGACGTCAAGTCCGACGTCTGCATCATCCCTCCGAACTCCTTCGCCCTGGCGCGTACCGTGGAATATTTCCGCATCCCCCGCGACGTGCTCACCATCTGTCTCGGCAAGTCCACCTACGCCCGCTGCGGCATCATCGTCAACGTCACCCCGCTGGAACCGGAATGGGAAGGCCACGTGACCCTGGAATTTTCCAACACCACCCCGCTGCCGGCGAAGATCTACGCCAACGAAGGTGTGGCGCAGATGTTGTTCTTCGGTGGTGATGAGGTCTGTGATATCTCTTATGCCGATCGTGGCGGCAAGTATCAGGGACAGCGTGGGGTGACGCTGCCGAAGGCTTGAAAAAGGCCGGCCCGTAGCGTGCGCCGTGCGCACGGATGATTCCGCGGAACCACCTTTTGTGCGCACGGCGCACACTACGGCTTCCAGTGCTGACCAACAGCCTTGTATCATCCGCAAATACACGCGAATGGACGCCAATAAAAAAGAAAATATTTGCGCCCATTTGCGGTCGCCTTCCGTAAACCTTACGGTTGTTTTGGGCTTAGTTGCGCAGCACCATCACCGCCGCGCCAGGGCCTGCACCGGATCCAGTCTTGCTGCGCGCCGTGCTGGCGGAGTGTAGGGCATGTTTTTTGTGCCTACGCGTCAGCTCAAAACCCCGTTACCGACGTCAACACCGCATTGATCGTACTGCCATCGGCCTTGCGTCGCTCGATGCGCACCGGCAGATAGCCCAGTTTTTCTGCACACCAAAAGGTCGTTTGCAGCGCCCCGTTGCTGCGCTTTACGCGAAGGGTTTTGTACGTGCCGGAGGGAATGCGAATGGTCTCCGCGCCGAGAATTTCCAGGCTGTAGGTCTTGAGCTTGCCGCCATCGGCCACCGGGTAATGCAGCCAGCGCTGGCGGCTCGGCAGATCGCGCATCAGGCGTAACTGGAAAAGGAGCTTGTCCACGGTGAGGTCATCCGTGAGCGGCATCTGCCACGGATCGCCGTTGACGGTGTTGGTCAGTTTTCGCTGCGGCCAGTCAAACGTCAACTGGAGGGTACGGGCCCTTTCGCCACCGCGGCTGAACCAGGTGTATGCCAGTGGTCGCATATGTCGCCCGTGCCAGATCCACTGACTGCGTTCCACCACCTGCCCGCTACGCAGCAGGCGCGATACGCCCGTGGGCCGGGTGACGGATTCGAAGACAAAGCGGTTCGGGCCGTCCGGCGTCAGGCTGCGGCGGGTTTCACCGATGGTGATGGGGCCTTTTTTTACGTCGTAGATAGCGGTGAAATGGCCGGGGAACTCGGCTGCAATGGCGAGACAGGGCAGCAGCAGAAGCCATAATAATACAACAAGGAACGAGCCATGCTTGCGATGAGTGCAAGAGGAAAGATAACTCTTTTGTGGGAGCGGCTTCAGCCGCGAATGAAATTCGCCATTATTCGCGGCTGAAGCCGCTCCCACAAGGGCAGAAATAACAGCGCCTGTGCACGACTGTAAAATCATCGCGGGCATGGCCCATTCCGGCGTCTGTGGTTTAGGTCAGGCATGGCGCCATTATTCCCCATTGTCGGCCGGGCGGCGAGCCGGCAGGCCCAGGCTCAGCAGCCCGGCCAGCAGGGTGCTGCCGAGGATGAACAGGTGCAGGTTGACCGCCGCTTGCAGCGCGATTTTGGCATCGATGCCAAAGGGCAGCAGGGCGGCCACCACGCCGGCCTCGTAAGTGCCGGCGCCGGCCACGCCGTGTAGCGGCAGCACACTGGTGAGGTCACCGGCGATGACGCCCACCCAGGCCGCGACGGTACCCATGCTCGCAAACAGGCCGAGTATCCAGGCGAACACCGCCAGCTTGATGCCCCAGCTAAGTAAAGTCCACAGCCAGGAGCGCCAGAACAGCGGTGCGTCCAGCGGCAGGGCCTGTGCGGCCTGGTGCAGCAAGGCGCCGAGTCGGCCTTCCGGGAGTTGCCAACGCGTCAGACGCGGCGCGAATATATGAAAACCCAGCCAGGGCAGCAGCATCCAGCCGATAGTCAGCGGCCATGCCCAGCCGGGGCCGAGCAGGGCGTCGCCCGTCACCAGCAGCCCGAAGGCCAGCAGGGTGTGCAGATCGAGCAGGCGGAACCATAGCAGGGCGGGGACGCTGCGCAGGGGAGGGATGGTGAAGTGGTGTGACATGAGCACCGGGAAGCTCAGCTCGCCGCTACGTGCCGGCAGCAGGTTGTTGAGCAGGTTGTGCTGCAGGGACAGGCGCAGCACGGTGGCGAAGCGGCCGTGGGTGTCGGCGCGAAAGTAATCGTGCACGCGCAGGGCGCGCAGGCCGTAGGTGAAAAATACCAGTATAATGGCCGCCGCCAGCGGGGTTGGCTGCAGCGTGCGCCACGGCGCCAGCAGCGCCGCCCAGCCGATAACGCGCTCCACCAGCACGATCAGGCCGACGAGCAGGGCCAGGCCGATGGCCGTCTTCAGCAGGGCTTTGTGTCGTGGGTGCAAATGCGCCTCGGTGTGTTGGGCTGTAATGAGAATTTTTTATTCACCACAGAGGCACGGAGTACACGGAGAAAACGCGGGAAAGACCCAGTCAATTCGTCATTCCGGCCTGCGCCGGAATGACGGTGAAGCAGGGCTTTCCGTTTCTTGTTGTTCCTCTGTGTTCTCCGTGCCTCTGTGGCTAACAAAAGCAAGCAAGGCATTTCCACCCCGCCGGTCACCATTGTACTCCAAGGATTCTTCCCGCGAATGAACTCTGTTTCTCCTCAGCCCCTCAGCCTTCATGCCCTGCGCTGGCTGCTGTTCATTGCCGTGGCCAGCAGCTTTTACCTCAACCTGTGGGCGGTGCCGCTGTTCGATCTCGATGAGGGCGCCTTTAGCGAGGCGACGCGGGAGATGTTCGAGCGCGGTGATTTTATTTCCACCTGGCTCGATGGCCAGCCGCGCTATGACAAGCCGATCCTGATCTATTGGTTTCAGGCGCTGTCGGTGGCGTTGTTCGGCGTCAATGAGTTCGCTTTCCGCCTGCCCTCGGCGCTGGCCGGCACCGGCTGGGTGCTGGCGGTGCTGTTTTTTCTGCGCCGGGTGCGCGATGAACGCACGGGCCTGATCGCCGCCATTATCACCGCCACGGCGCTGGAGGTGTCGATCATGTCGCGCGCCGCCACCGCCGATGCGTTGCTCAATTTCTTCATCGCCGGCGCCATGTTCAGCCTGTTTCTCTACTGGCGGGAACGCGAGCGGCGCTGGCTGCTGTTGACCTTCGGCCTCATCGGGCTGGGTTTTCTTACCAAGGGGCCGGTGGCGGTGTTGGTACCGCTGGCGGTGAGTTTTATCTTCTTCGCCGTGCAGCGTGAACTGAAGGTTTGGCTGCGCATGGTGTTTGATCCCGCCGGTATCGCCCTGTTTCTCGCCGTGGCCCTGCCCTGGTACGTGGTGCAATATCTGAAAGAGGGCGATGCCTTCATTCAGGGCTTCTTTTTTAAGCACAATATTGACCGTTTCTCCGACCCGATGGAAAGCCACGGCGGCGGTCTGCTGTACTACCTGCCGGTGGTGTTGGTGGCGGTGTTGCCGTTTACCGGCGTGCTGATTGCCGCGCTGTGGCGGGTAAAGGTGTTGTGGCGGGACGAGCTGACCCGCTTCGCCCTGATCTGGTTTTTGTTCGTGCTGGCTTTCTTTTCTTTTTCCGGCACCAAACTGCCGCACTATGTGCTATATGGCCTCACCGGCACCTTTATCTTCATGGCGGTGCAATTCGATGGTCTGCGCGCGCGGTTGTGGCTGTTCCTGCCGCAGCTGATTTTCTTCAGCGTACTGCTGTTGCTGCCGGATATCATCGCCGGTGCGCTGCCGGCCATCGATGACGACTATGCCCGAGCGGTGCTGGCCGATTACCCGGCTTACTTCGGTCTGCCCTGGCGGCTGTTCTTCGTCGCTGCCATCATGTTCACTATCTTCTGCATGGGCGAACGGCGTTTTACTCTGGGCGACAAACTGCTGGCCAGCGGCGTGGTGTCGGTGCTGGGGATCTCGCTGTTATTGTTGCCGGCCATCGGTGGTATGCAGCAGGGGCCGGTGAAGGCGGCGGCGCAGATTGTCAACGCGCAGGGCCTGACGGTGATTCGTTGGCACCTCAACACGCCCAGCTTCAGCGTCTACACCCAACGGGTGACCGAGACCCGCACGCCGCGTGCGGGCGATGTGGTGCTGACCAAGCCCAACTACCTGGGCAAGCTGCCCGAGGGGCTGCGGGTCAGTGAGATTATTTATCGCCGCGGGGGTGTGGCGCTGGTGCGGGTGGCGGCGGCGCAGAGAACGAAAAAACAGTAGCCTGGGTTGAGCTTGCGAAACCCGGGGAGGGTAAAAACGGCTGTCGTCCTGCGATACATCTCTAAACCAGCCCTGCACCACGCCCAACCACCGCCCCGGGTTTCGCAAGCTCAACCCAGGCTACAGCGCTTGAATATTCGCCACAGAGGCACGGAGGACACAGAGAAACCATTCAGTGAGTGATACAAATCAAATTTTACCGCCAAGGACGCAAAGGAGCGCGACGATAAAAACAGCGAAAACTTCGCGTCCTTCGCGGTTATTCGCTTTTGATCTTCTTTCTCTGTGTCCTCCGTGTCTCTGTGGCAAATAAGGATTGTCACAGGCTCAACGGCGCCAATCGCGCCAGATCGTGCTACCCAGACCCAGCACAGCGACCGCGCCGATCAGCCATTGCAGCCATTGGGCCTGCGGGTATCCGGTGTCGTGGATGCTCAGCAGCGCCACGGCGCAGAGCAGGAAAAAGACTCGAATACCGCGCGCCGGTCCGGGGCGCACACCCCAGTCCCAACGATCCGCCAGCCAGCAGCCGATGGCCGCCGCCAGCCAGCCGCCGAAGGCGCCGGCGAACAGATCCAGCGGCCAGTGGGCGCCCACCGCGGCGCGTGAAATCCCCGCCAGTATCGCCATCAGCAACAGTCCTCCAGCCAGCCCGCGCGGTACGCCGCGCAGCACGAATACTCCGGCTAGGGTGAAGGCGGTGGCGGTGTGGCCGGAGGGAAAGGAGCCGCTGCGTAGGGCGTGGCCGATGACGTGCACCTGTTCCGGCCCCAGCACCGCCAGCGGCCGCAGGGCCGCCGCCAGGGGCTTGATGCCGTGCACCCACAGGGTGGCGAACACGGCCGCCAGCAGCAAACTCCAGAGGATGTCCGCGCGGCGCCGCGCCAGCAGGCCGGCCAGGGCGATGGCCACCAGGGTGTCGCCGAGGATGGTGAGGTTGGCCCACAGGCCGTCCGAGGTGAGCGGGCCGAGACGGTTGAGGGCGCGGAACAGGACCTCGTTACTGCCGGTGGCCCAGACGGCGATGAAGCCCAGCAGGCACAGCAGCGGTACGGCCCATGCGCGGGGGCTGCGCAGGCTGAGATTAGTCTCCACTCTCCAGCTCCTCGGTCAGCTCGATAAGATTGCCATCGGGGTCGCGCAGATAAATCGAACGGATCGGCCCGCGCGCGCCGGTGCGTTGCACCGGGCCTTCGATGATTTCCACGCCAGCGGCGATGAGCTGCGTCATGACCCGTTCCAGTGACCCATCGATACGCAGGCAGAGGTCCGCAGAGCCGGGGGTGGGATTGGCGGCGTGGGGAGCGAATTCATTGCCGGCCGGGTGCAGGTTGATCTTCTGCTCCTCGCCGGGGGCGCCGAACAGCAGGGCAGTGCGGTTGTCGCCGAAGGTCTGCGGGCGCATGCCCAGCACGTCCCGGTACCATTCGGCGCTGTGCGCCACGTCGGCCACGGTGAGCACCAAGTGATCGAGGGCGCGGATGTCCATCATTCGCTTGTGTTGTCGAGGCTGACGGGCGCGGCCAGCGGCTTGCCGTCCAGCCCGGCGCGGCCGTCCTCGCCCAGTCGCAGCCGGCCCTCGGCGAACCAGCGGATGGCCTCGGGGTAGATGCGGTGTTCCTGCGCCAGCACCCGCGTGGCCAGTTCCTCGGGGCTGTCGCCAGGATGCACCGGCACGCGCGCCTGCAATATCACCGGCCCGCCGTCCAGCTCGGCGGTGACGAAGTGCACGCTGGCGCCGTGTTCGGCGGCGTTTTCCTCGATGGCGCGGCGATGGGTGTGCAGGCCCTTGAACTCGGGCAGCAGCGAGGGGTGGATGTTGAGTATGCGCCCGGCGTAGTGGGCGGTGAAGGCGTCGGTGAGCAGACGCATGAAACCGGCCAGCACCACCAGCCCGGGCTCGAAGCGGTCGATGAGCGTCATCAGCGCACGGTCGTAGTCTTCGCGGCTGGCGAAGGCCTTGTGGTTCAATACCTCGGTGGCGATGCCGGCGTCCGCGGCGCGTTGCAGGCCCCGGGCGTCGGCGCGATTGCTGATCACGGCGCGGATCTCCACCGGCAGGTCACCGCGCGCGGCGGCGTCGATGATGGCCTGCAGGTTGCTGCCGCTGCCGGAGATGAGGACGACGATGGGGAGTTTGGATTGCGGCATGGTTTTGGTGGTTGTTTTGGGCTGGCAATTTAACGCAAAGGGCGCAAAGAATTTTATGGTTTTTCTCTGCGCCCTCTGCGCCTTTGCGTCCTTCGCGTTTATATCCCGAAGGTTGAAATCATCCACGGATTCAGCGGATGACGACTTGCTCGCCGTCGCCGGCCTCGATTCTGCCGATGACGCTGGCGCTCTCGCCCTGTTCGGCGAGCAGCGCAAGGGTCTGCTCGACGTCGGCCTCGTTGATGCACAACACCATGCCGATGCCGCAGTTGAAGGTGCGGTACATCTCGACGTCGGCGACGTTGCCCTGTTCCTGCAGCCAGTCGAATACCGCTGGGCATTGCCAGCTGTTGCTGTCGATGACGGCGCGGGTGCCTGCGGGCATCACACGCGGCAGGTTTTCCAGCAGGCCGCCGCCGGTGATGTGGGCCAGGGCGTGCACGTCCACCTCGGCCAGCAGGGCCAGCAGAGGCTTGACGTAGATGCGGGTCGGCTCGAGCAGGGTCTTGCCGAGGGTGCTATCGGCGAAGGGCTGTGACAGATCTGCGCCGCTGACCTCGATGATCTTGCGGATCAGCGAATAGCCGTTGGAATGCGGCCCGCTGGCGGCCAGGCCGATGAGCATGTCACCGGCGGTGACCTTGCTGCCGTCGAGAATCTTGCTCTTTTCCACCACGCCGACGCAGAAGCCGGCCAGGTCGTAGTCGTCGCCTGCGTACATGCCGGGCATCTCGGCGGTCTCGCCGCCCACCAGTGCGCAGCCAGCTTGTTGGCAGCCCTCGCCGATGCCACTAATCACGGCCTCGGCCATGTCCAGTGACAGCTTGCCGGTGGCGTAATAGTCGAGAAAATACAGCGGCTCGGCGCCGGCGACGATGAGGTCGTTGACACACATGGCCACCAGGTCGATGCCGATGGTGTCGTGCTTGCCGATGTCCATTGCCAGTTTAAGCTTGGTGCCGACGCCGTCGGTGCCGGATACCAGCACCGGCTGCTGGTAGCGGTCGGTGGGGATCTCGAACAGTGCGCCGAAGCCGCCAATACCGTCCAGCACGCCGGGACGACGGGTGGCCCGGGCGATGGGCTTGATGCGCTCCACCAGCTGGTTGCCGGCATTGATGTCGACGCCGGCGTCACGGTAGCTGAGGGAAGCGGGCGGGGTTTTGTCGTCGCGGGTGCTCACGGGAATACCTGTCGGTGAAGTCGCCGCCGGTCAGGGGCGGAAAAAGGGGCGTAATGGTAGCGCACGCCCGGCTTGCTGTCACAGTGCCCGTGGCGCGTGAGGGTTGGTTTATCGCTGAATCAGATGTTTTTTGTTGCTCCGTTGAATGCCGGAGTCCAGTGACATCAGATTATCGCCGGATTCCGGTATTTACCAGAATGACTGGGTCAGGGTTGCCTTTATGGTCGGGGCTAATAACGCTGAAACAGCTCTACCTTGCCCTTGTGGTCGAAGGACAGCACGTCATAGTCCTTGGGCGGCAATCCTTCAGGCTGCATGCCCGGTGACTTTTGCGGCATGCCGGGAGAACTGAGGCCGAGCACATCCGGTTTTTCCCTGAGCAGGCGCTTGATGTCGGCTGCCGGTACATGGCCCTCCACGACGTAACCATTCACCACGGCGGTATGGCAGGACTGTAAATTCCTGCTCACGCCGAAATTCGCTTTGATTTCCGGCATGTTGGTGTGGTCCTTCGCAATCACCCTGAAGCCTTCCGCGCGCAGGTGGTCGATCCAGCCGCCGCAGCAACCGCAGGACTTGTCTTTGTACACGGTGATCTCTGCGACCGTTTGTGTGGGTTCTGCTCCGGCTTGGCTGCTCGCCAGCAGGAAAATGCCGGCTATGGCAAGAAAGAAAATTGACGCTTTGTTCTTCATGGTTTGTCCCGGGAGAGTGTGGTTGGTGTGAGAGCGGAATTATAACCCCACAAGCTGGATGCGGGAAAATCGAGGTCGTCCCTGAGCCCATGGGTTTATCTGGAATCAGCGTGAATGTTGGGTGAAAGGTGTGAATCACCGCCGGGTTGACGTTGTTCAGTGTACCGGAAGACGGGACGATGAAAGGGGCGGTTTGATATAGATCAAGGTCACATAGAGGCCTTAGGTATATCTATAACCCGCTTTTATAACTGAAGGGAGTTCTGATCAATTTGAAACAGCGCTGGCAGTTGGAAGAAAGCCATTGAAAGATTGTGATTTTACCGAACGAGAAAACCATGTCGTCGTGATGCGCTGCGCGGCAGCAGATTGATCAGAGCGACCCATTTGATTGGGAGAAAGAAATGTATCAGATCCAGACTCCACAAAAGAGTATCTTTCGTCCGACTGCCTTGGCCGCAGCCTGCTCCGCCGTCCTGCTGGGCGGCTTCACGACGATGCCGGTTCTCGCGGGCGACAATATCACCGAGGCCCTGACCGGGGGCAAGGCGACCCTGGACATGCGTGTGCGTTACGAGAGTGTCACTCAGGACAATGCCCTGAAAGATGCATCGGCGCTGACCGTCCGCACCCGTCTCGGCTACAAGACCGGTGATTTCATGAATATCAGCGGTTTTCTGGAAATGAACAACGTGACGCCGCTGACCTCCGATGAGGATTACAACAGTAAAACCAATGGCAATACCAACTATTCGGTGATCGCGGATCCGACCAATACCGTCGTCAATCGCGCCCATCTTGACTATACCGGCGTTGCCGATACCACCCTGCGCTATGGTCAGCAACGGATTATTTACGACAACGCCCGCTTTATCGGTAATGTGGGCTGGCGCCAGACAGAGCAGACTTACAACGCCTTCCGGGTCACCAACAAGTCGCTGAGCGACACCAGTCTGGACTATGCCTATCTGAGTAATCGCTACACGATCCTGGCCGGCAAGTCGGAGCTCAGCGCCCATTTGCTGAATGCCAGCTATAGTGGCCTGGGTTTTGGCAAGCTGACCGGCTACGCTTACCTCCTGGAGTTCCCGGACGCTGCGGCAAGCTCCAGCAAGACCCTCGGCCTGCGCTTCAATGGCGCCACCAACGGCGATATCAAGTTCGTATACACCGCGGAGTACGCCAATCAGAGTGAATACAAGGACGGCGCTCAAGGCGACAAGGCCTACATGCGCTTGATTGGCGGCGTTGGCATGAGCGGCATCACGGTCTCCGTGGGCTATGAGGTGCTGGGCAGTGATAACGGGAATTATGGCTTCTCCACTCCGCTGGCGACGTTGCACGGCCAGAACGGTTGGGCCGATCAGTTCCTGAAGACGCCGGACGTTGGTCTGGTAGACACCACGCTGAAAGTGGCCGGCAAGCTCGCCGGCGTGAAGCTGGTCGGCGTCTATCACGATTACTCCGCCGACGAGGGCAGTGCCGATTACGGCTCCGAACTGGATTTCCTGGCCGCCATGAAGTTTGGCAAGAACTACAGTGTGGGCCTGAAGCTGGCAAGCTACAAAGCCGGCGATGCCGCGACCGGAAAGGTCGACACCGACAAGCTGTGGCTCTGGGGTGGTCTGAAGTTCTAAACCCGGACGCCGTGTAATCACACGCGGTGTGGCCTGTGAAACAGGGCCGCCGATGGCTGGACTTCAGCCGTCGGCGGCCCTTTGTCTTTGTGATCTGTAAAATGCTATCGGCCAGCCCGTTGTGCCACTGATCAAGGGGCTGACGGCGCGCGGCCCGGTCTATTCATTAAGGTTTTTGCCGCGCTCGAGATAGGTGTACGGCATTTGGTAGTAATTAAAGAATTTGGCCGTCTTCCTGTGTGACATTTTGTTGAACACGTGGGACAAATTGAGGCCCACGGCGATATAGAGATTCCTTTCCCTGTTTTCTTGCCGTCCGGACGAATAGTGGCGCGTGTAATAGCCCAGTTGGAGATCCAGATACTTGAGATATTTATTGCGGACGGACTGGATGCCATCCAGTTTGAGTGCAACGACGAATTTCATGTTGTCGTAATCCGTAAAGATGTCGCGTTGTCCGCCGGGAATGTATTCCACGCGGATATCGATTCGCCTGGCGAGTTCCGGCCGGGTGTAAAAAACGTAACCGGTGATAGCGCCCAGCGTGTTCATGATGAAATCATGGCGCGAAAAGCCATGGCCACCAAACGAGTCGCCGAATTCCATAAACCCCATCAGGCCGAAGGCCGAGAGCGAGCCCAGCAGGGCGGCGCGTTGCGTTTCATAACCCCAGGACTGGTAGAGGTAAGAGAGCCCGTTGGAGAGGGCGTAATTGGTGTAGAAGTGCCCCAGTTTGTCCATACCGCCATATTTGTCGTCCTTTCCAAACCAGCCGTCGTCCTCCATGTGAGGGCTTTGCGAGCCATAGTCCCAGGTGGCGATACCCCAGGTGGATATTAAGGCCATGCCCGCCATGTTGCTCCACATGACTTTGTCCTCCTTTGGCAGGTTGGAAAAGCGCTCGTAATAATCGCTCGCCGACAGCGGCGCGGTGAATAAGGCGCAGGCGAATAAGAGGCTGAGTTTTTCGTATCTCATGCCCCTAATGTTAGTACACCGTCCAGGTTATATTGACGGGTTCAGTGATCTGGCCGCCCGTCGCCGTGGTGGCCAAGGCTTTCATAGCGCTGTTGCCGGCTGTTTCCATGAGTGGGGCTGGAATCCTTACCGGTTGACTTGTGTGAAGTCGTCGCATAGCGTGCGTTGCATGAGTAAATCAACGATTAGTGGGCTTTTGCTGGCTCTGTGTCTGTTGCCTGTGATGGCGATGGGTGCAGAGGTAAAGAGTCTGTACGAGGCTGAAATGCAGGTGCCGGACCAGACCCGTAGCGAGCGCGGGCTGGCCATGTCGGCGGCGCTGGCGGAGGTGGTGACCAAGGTCAGTGGTCGCCGTGATGCGCGTTTACAGCCGAAGGTGGCGCGGGCCATCCGCCGTCCGGCGCAGCTGTTGCAGCAGTATCGCTACCGTGCCCTGCCGGAAGATCGACAGGGGGAACTGATGCCCGGCGATGATCCGCAGTTGGTGTTTTTCCACTTTGACAAAAAGGCTGTGGACAGGCTGCTGCGTGAGAGCGGTCTGCCGGTGTGGGGTGCGACACGGCCTGCGGTGCTTGCCTGGCTGGCGGTGGAGGACGCCGGGCGGCGTTACCTGCTGAGTGCCGACAGTCCCGATGCCCTGCGCCGGGTGGTGGAGCGGGAGGCGATGCGACGCGGCCTGTCACTGCTGCTGCCGCTGCTGGATCTGCAGGACCAGCGCCAGGTGAGCTTTGCCGATGTCTGGGGCCGCTTTCGTGATCCGGTGTTACAGGCCTCACAGCGTTATCGGCCGGAAGCGGTGTTGATGGGGCGGTTGCTGCGCACCACCGATGGTGAGTGGCAGGCGGACTGGTGGATTGTCGAGGGCAAGGACAGCGAGCGCTGGCGTGCCAATGGTGTGCTGCCGGTGGAGGTGGTGGAAGAGGGCATGGCCGGCGCGGTGAGCTGGCTGGCGCAGCGCTATGCGCCGCTGGGTGGCGGCAGCGAGGCGGGCCACCTGCGGGTGACGGTGGACGAGGTGCGCAGTCTGGCTGATTTTGCCCGCGTGGAGGGCTATCTGCAGTCCCTGCAGCAGGTGGCGCATGTGCGCGTTCGTCAGTTGCAGGCTGGACGGGTCGACTTCGGGCTGGCACTGCAGGGATCGCCCGAGGGTGTTGCCCAGACCATTGCCCTCGGGCGTGTGCTGACCCCGGCCGCACCGGGCACTGAGCCGGCAGGGGCCGGGACGGCGGCTGTCTTGACGACCGATAGCCAGCACTACCTGCTCCGTCACTGAGTGCCGCAGAGGCCCCTGAGACCCGTGCGCCATATTCCCAACATTATTTCCATTCTGCGTATCCTGCTGGTGATTCCGGTGGTCATATTGTTACTGGATGAGCGCTACGGCGCGGCGTTGCTGCTGTTTGCCATTGCCGGCATCTCCGACGGGGTGGACGGATTTCTCGCCAAGCGCTTCGGTTGGCAGTCGCGACTGGGCTCCATCCTCGACCCGTTGGCCGACAAGCTGCTGCTGGTGTGTTCGTTTCTGAGCCTCGCCTGGCTGGGGCTGATTCCCCTGGCCCTGGTGGTGGCTGTGATGCTGCGGGACCTGATGATCGTGCTGGGCGCGATCGCCCTCCATTACCGCTACGGCCGTTTCGAGATGCAGCCCACCCGGGTCAGCAAGGTCAATACCTTCTTCCAGATCGTGCTGGTGCTGGCGGTGGTGTTCCATTACGGCGAATTTGCCCATATTCCCTGGATTGTCGATGCCCTGGTCTATATCGTGTGGGCCACGACGCTGATCAGCGGGGCCAATTATGTGTGGATCTGGGGTCGCCGCGCACTGGCGACGCCGGACGGTAAAGGCAGGGGCCAATGAACGAATCACGCAAATGGTTTTATCTTGCCGCGTTGGCGGCCGGCGGTTACCTGCTCTACCTACTGACGCCGGTGCTGATGCCCTTTGTCACTGCGGCGCTGCTGGCCTATCTGGGCGACCCGCTGGTCGACTGGCTGGAGAATCACAGCCTGTCGCGCACCCTGGCAGTGGTGGTGGTGTTCGTGCTGCTATTGCTGCTGTTGGCCGCCCTGCCGCTGTTATTGCTGCCGGCGCTGGAAGCACAGATTGGCAAGCTGGTGGAGGCCCTGCCGCGCTATCTGGACTGGCTTCAGCTGCACGTCATGCCCTGGCTGGGGGCCACCTTCGGTGTGGACCTGCCCAGCCTGGACTGGGCCACCCTTGAGCAGGCGATCCAGACCCACTGGCGCAAGGCGGGGGGCGTGGCCGCCAGCGTGGTGCAGACGGTTTCGCAGTCCGGTATGGCGCTACTGGGCTGGCTGGCCAATCTGGTGCTGATTCCGGTGGTGGCCTTTTACCTGCTGCGCGACTGGGACATCCTCATGGCCAACATCCGCGGCCTGCTGCCGCGCCGCCTGGAACCCACAGTGGTGGCGCTGGCACGTGAATCCGATGAGGTTCTGGGCGCCTTTCTGCGCGGCCAGCTGATGGTGATGCTGAGCCTGGCGACGGTGTATTCGCTGGGCTTGATGTGGCTGGGGCTGGATCTGGGGCTGTTGCTAGGCTCGCTGGCCGGACTGGTGAGCTTCGTGCCCTACCTGGGATTCATACTGGGCATCGTACTGGCCGGCGTGGCCGCCGTGATGCAGTTTCAAGATGTCATCCATCTGGTTTATGTGTTCGCCGTGTTTGCGGTCGGGCAGACCCTGGAGAGCGTCCTCTTCACGCCCTATTTCGTCGGCGACAGGATAGGCCTGCACCCGGTGGCGGTGATCTTCGCCGTGATGGCCGGCGGTCAGCTGTATGGTTTTGTCGGCATCCTGCTGGCGTTGCCAGTGGCGGCCGTGGTGATGGTGCTGCTGCGTTTCGTGCATCGTCGCTACACCGAGAGCGATCTGTACGCCTCCTCCAGCTGACTTCCCGAACGCATGCCCATGACACCCAAACATTCCACCAATACTCCCTCCGTCAAGGAGCAACTGCCCCTCGCCTATGCCTGGCGGGATGGGCTGAGTTTCGATAATTTCTGCGGCGCCGGGAACCGCGCCGTGGTGCAGAGCCTGCAACACGGCGCGGATGGCAATGGTGACCAGTTCACTTACCTGTGGGGCACCCCGGGCGTGGGCAAGAGCCACCTGCTGCAGGCGGCCTGCCAGCGGGCCGCGGAGCAGGGTCTTGCGGTCGCCTATTTGCCGTTAGCCGATTTTGTCGATAAACAGGTCGGCATGCCGGTCGAGGCGCTGGACGGCCTGGAAAGCCTGTCTCTGGTGTGTCTGGATGACGTGCAGGCGGTGGCGGGCGTGGCGCACTGGGAAGAGGCGTTGTTCCATCTGTACAACCGCCTGCGCGACAGCGGCGCGGTCCTGCTGGCAGCGGGCGATGCCAGTCCCGCCGGGTTGGCCATCGACCTGCCGGATCTGCGTTCACGGCTGGGCTGGGGCCCGGTGTTCCGGGTGCAAGAGCCGCAGGAAGATGAAAAGACCCACGCCCTGCAGGCGCGCGCCAAGGCGCGGGGTTTCGATCTGCCCGACGAGGTGGCGCGCTACCTGATCCGCCGCAGCCCGCGCGACATGACCTCCCTGTTCGCCCTGCTCGACAGGCTGGACCAGGCCTCACTGGCCCAGCAGCGTCGATTGACTATTCCGTTTGTGCGTAACCTGATTTAGTGGTTTTTGGTGGATAGATGCGTAGCCTGGGTTGAACTTGCGAAACCCGGGGGAGGCGGCACGATAAACTCCCGGGTTTCGCGGGCTCAACCCAGGCTACTTGTTTTTGTAGTGCCCACGCGGAGTGGGATATTTGGATTGTGTGTGGGCATATGTAACGTGCCTGCCGGGCTACAGGCATAGGGGTAACAGAGCGGGATGTTCGGATTGTACGTGGGCACCAGACAACGTGCCTACCCGGGCTGAACTCCGAAACTTGAGTAATTAAAGGAGATAAGTTACGCCTGAAAATATAGATTATAAATTTTTAAGTGACCTCGAAGGTGGGAGTAGGACTATCGGTTACGTTCCTGCTGCAAGAGTTAGTAAAAGTGGTGTGACAATTGCCACTGGTTTTGACTTGGGTCAGCGCAATGATAGCGATCTTAAATCTCTAAAGCTGGATGATGAGTTAATAGCCAAGCTGAAACCGTATCTGGAGGTAAAGGGAGCGGATGCCCAAGCTTTACTGAAGAAATCCCCTCTTTCTATTACTACCGTTCAAGCTCGAGCTATCGACAAAGCTGTAAAGTTGTCCCATATTTTTCGGCTGAAATTGAAATATAATTCCACGCCAGGTAATAAAAAGAAATTTGTCGATATTCCTGCGCAGGCACAAACAGTGATAGTGTCTGTATCATTTCAATATGGGGTTGGTCTAAGTGTCAGGGCTCCAAAATTCTGGAAAGCGGTTACCTCTCAAGATTGGCCTGAAACTATCAAGATTCTAAGGTCATTCAGAGATGCATATCCAACACGGAGGAGAAAAGAAGCTGCGTTAATGGAGAAAATAAAATGAAATATCGCGGCGTGGTGTATGTTTTGGTCTTAGGGTTCATGTTTTCATGCGCCAACGAAAAAATTTCTAATGATAATGATGGAGGTGCGATCCTGAAAGAAAGCATTCTTGCTGCATATAGGGACTTTGGTGAGTCGTTTAGCATGAAGCGTAGCCCGCTTTTATTTGTTGGGGGGGCGGTGGCCGATAGCTGTGAATCTTATTTTGATACGATGTTGAAATACAAGATTTCTGAAACCATTCACAATATGCAAGTCAAGAGTGAATACTTAGTCTGCGATGCCCTTAAAATAATATCGGAATCACCCGATGTGTCAGTGAATATCAATACTTCATCAATGGGGTTGGATCTCTTGTCCAAGTTGGATTTGAGGACGTTTCCAAATTCGTTAAGCCGGTTGGTCGGTGAGAATTCATATACACTTAAATCATTGTTTCCCGAAAATGTGGAAGCTAATGGGCCAGTTGCAATTGTTGATACTGATGATTGGATTATAACCTTGGAAGTGGTTGCAGTGGTGCAAGTAAATAATAACTCTATTTTTGATTGGGTCGTACAATTCTCGGATGAGTCCAAGTCTGGAAATTATCGGAGTTATGAAACATTAATCATCTACGATCCAGAGCGCGCTGATATCTTGCAGGCCAAGCTGTATCCTTGAGCTCGTAGGTTGGGGTGAACGTTTTTTGTGAACCCCAACACGCCAGAGCAACAATTCATCTCCAAAGCAATGTAAAAACCACCGCAAATACGTTTATCCCAATTATCTCCGCCAATGAGATGCTCATGTTCAGCGCCATGATTCTGTTGGGGTTCGCTACGCTTACCGCCAACCTACGTGCTGCGCCTCTGCGAAAAAACTATCGACGTGTTTTCTCTGTGTCCTCCGTGCCTCTGTGGTGAATAAAAGATTCACCCGCCCAGCTTGACGGCCACTTCGGCGACCCGACGCCCCAGCGCCTTGCATAAGCGCTTTTCTTCGTCGCTCAATGGATTCTTATTATCAGCCCCGGCCACGTGGCTGGCACCGTAGGGGGTGCCGCCGGTGGTGGTGTGCATCAGGTCGATCTCGGAATAGGGCAGGCCACTGATCAGCATGCCATGGTGCAACAGCGGCAGCATCATGGATAGCAGGGTGCTCTCCTGGCCACCGTGCAGGCTGGAGGTGGAAGTGAATACGCCGGCGGGCTTGCCGGCCAGGGCGCCGGACAGCCACACGTCACTGGTGGAATCGATGAAGTATTTCATCGCTGTGGCCATGTTGCCGAAGCGGGTGGGGCTGCCGAGAATCAGGCCGGCACATTCGCGCAGGTCGTCGTGGTTGGCGTAGGGTGGGCCGCTGGCGGGGATGTCGTCTTCCACGGCTTCGCAGACGCTGGACACGGCCGGCACGGTGCGCAGTCGCGCCTGGGCGCCGCTGACCTCTTCGACGCCACGGGCGATCTGCTGCGCCATGGCGGCGGTGGCGCCGTGGCGGCTGTAATAGAGAACCAGGATCTCGGCCATCTCAGAGGATCTCCAGCACGGCTTCTGGTGGTCGGCCCAGGGCGGCCTTACCGTCCTTGACGACGATGGGGCGTTCGATGAGCTTGGGGTGTTCGACCATGGCGCGGATCAGGGCATTGCGGTCGAGGCTGGGGTTGTCCAGGCCCAGTTCTTTGTATTCGGTTTCCTTCTGTCGCATCAGTTGGCGCGGCTCCAGTCCCAGCATGTCGAGGAGGGCCTTCAGGGTGGCTTCATCCGGCGGGGTTTCGAGGTATTTGACCACCGTGGGCTGGATGCCGCGTTCTTCGAGCAGTTGCAGGGTCTGACGGGATTTGGAGCAACGGGGATTGTGATAAATAGTGGTAGTCATTGATTTTTCCGTTTGTCTGGTTGTCTGCGCGTATTGTAGCCGGCAGCGTGCGGGGGGTGGTAGTTTGTCCCCGTTGGGGTTGCCTTGACAGTTTGTGCGGGCCGGTGATAGCTTGGCCGGAATTCCCGACTTCCCGGATTCACGTTGTAGCTGAGCACTTTGAAGCTGACCAATGACAATCCTCGGCCACTGCCCATGACGTTCCGTTCTCCACGACTCTATCTTTGTTGCATTGCTCTCTCTGGACTGCTTTCGGCCTGTGCCGGGGTGCCCGTGCAGGAGATGAGTGATGCCCGGCAGGCCGTTGAAGCCGCACGCCAGGCAGATGCGCGGACTTATGCGCCCGAGGAACTTCAGGCCGCTGAGAACCTGTTGCAGCGTGCCGAGGAGGCGCTGACGGAAGGCTATTATCGCCAGGCCCGCGAGGATGCGGAAGCCGCGCGCGAGCAGGCTGTCAACGCGCAGTCGAAATCTTCCCAATAGTCATTTCTGACATAATCCCCCTAAATTTTTGCAGATTTGTGTCTTGCGAGTATGCTTGGCATGGAGGATGGCGGACTGGTCGTGTCGCCGGTGTTTTCATGAGCCGCAAATACCAACCGTGAGCCGTAATACCAATCGAGAGTGTCCTGAGACACTGGGAGGTAGAGGATGAGGAGTGTTGAAAAGACCGGGCTGTGGTTGGCCTTGATGCTAGCGGGTGTACTGGCGGGGTGCGCCTCGATGCCGGGCGGGGAATCCGTGGTGGAGCCAGAGAGTCAGGCAGCCGAGGGGCAGTCTGCGACGGGGCTCGAGAGCACGGTAGCTGAGGGTGAGTCTGCGACGCCAGTGGAGGGTGACGCTGCCGAGGCTCTGGTCGAAACACCCGCCGAAGCCCGTGTGTCGGTGCCGCGTTCGTCCACGCTGGCGTTGGCCGAGGCCCGTGGCGATATTGATGCGGCGATGGCCGATGTGCGTATGGCGGAGGCGCGCGGCATGCCACAGGCAGAGGCCAAAGCCCGACTGCAGCAGGCCCGCGAGGCGGTGGAGGCAGGGGATGCCACACAGGCGCGCAAGCTGGCCGGGGAGGCGGGCACGCGTGTCCGTGCTGCCCTGAATGACCGCTATGCCGGAATGGCGCAGCAGCGTGTTGCCCTGTTGCGCGATGAGTATTCGGGCAAGATGAGTTCGACGCAGCGTATGCGGCTGGATTCGGCAGAATCGGCCCTCAAGGCAGGCAAGTCGGAGGTGGCGTTGATGCTGGTGAGTGCGTTGGTGGGCGAGGTTGCGCCAGGTGCGACCTTCAAGCCCCCGGTGACGAGCGATGGCAAGCTGGCACAGGTGACGGTACGCGAAGGCGATACGTTGTCGGCGATTGCCGCGCGTCCCGAGGTCTATGGCAACGCGAACCTGTGGCCGCTGTTGCTGAAAGCCAATCGCGACAAACTCCCGCGCGCCGATGAAGTGCCGGTGGGCGTCGAGCTGGTGATTCCCCGCAATGCCTCGCAGGAGGAGATCAAAGAGGCGCTGGCCCAGGCACGCTGACCGGCCTCGCACTTCCAGTCGCAAGGCCGGCGAAGACAGATCCCTACTCCTGTTTTATGGGGATACCGGCAATCCGGGCCCGCCACTGTGCGGGCCCCTTTTCGTGGATGGATTCGCCGCGGCTGTCTACTGCGACGGTGACCGGCATGTCTTCCACGACGAATTCCTGGATCGCCTCCATGCCCAGTTCAGGGAAGGCGATGACCTTCGATGAGCGGATGGCCTTGGAGACCAGATAGGCCGCACCCCCGGTAGCAATGAGGTAGACCGCACCATGGCGGGCGATGGATTCGATGGCCTCGGGGCCTCGCTCGGCCTTACCGATCATGCCCAGCAGGCCGGTCTTTTCCAGCAGGGTGTCGGTGAACTTGTCCATGCGCGTGGCGGTGGTGGGGCCGGCGGGGCCGACGACCTCGTCACGCACCGCATTCACCGGGCCCACGTAATAGATGAAGCGGCCGCGCAGATCGACGCCTTCGGGCAGCGGTTCGCCACGGTTGAGCCGATCAATGAGCTTCTTGTGTGCGGCGTCACGCCCGGTGAGCAGGCGGCCGGAGAGCAGCAGGGTTTCGCCGGGCTGCCAGTCGCGCACCTGCTCTGGCGTCACGCGGTCGAGATCGACGCGGCGGGCGCTGTCCTGGCTGGCGAGGGCAATGTCGGGCCAGTCTTTCAGCTTTGGTACCGGCAGCTGCGCCGGGCCGTTGCCATCGAGGCTGAAATGAATGTGACGGGTGGCGGCACAGTTGGGGATCAGCGCCACGGGCTGGGAGGCGGCGTGGGTGGGATAGTCCAGCACCTTCACGTCCAGTACCGTGGTCAGGCCGCCCAGTCCTTGCGCACCAATACCCAACGCATTGACCTTGTCGAACAGGGTCAGGCGCAGAGCCTCGGCGGTGTTCCGTGGGCCGCGCTGGCGCAGGGCCTGGATGTCGATGGGCGCCATCAGCGACCGCTTGGCCAGCAGCATGGCCTTCTCCGGGGTGCCACCGATGCCGATGCCGAGGATGCCCGGCGGGCACCAGCCGGCGCCGAGGGTGGGCACGGTGTTCAGCACCCATTCGACGATATCATCGCTGGGGTTGAGTACGGTGAAGCGGGCCTTGTTTTCCGATCCCCCGCCCTTGGCCGCGAGGGTGATGTCGATGCGATCGCCGGCCACCAGCTCCGTATGGATCACCGCTGGGGTGTTGTCGCCGGTATTGATACGCGTGCCGGCCGGATCGCTGACCACCGAGGCGCGCAGAGGGTTGTCCGCATCAAGATAGGCTCGGCGCACGCCCTCATTGATCATTTCTTCCACGGATCGTGTGCTCGCCCAACGTACTCCCATGCCCACACGCAGAAAGGCCACCACGATGCCGGTGTCCTGGCAGATCGGCCGGTGCCCTTCGGCGCATAGGCGCGAATTGACCAGGATTTGCGCCATGGCATCACGCGCGGCGGGCGACTCCTCGCGCCGGTACGCGTCATGCAGGGCGTGGATGAAGTCAGGGCTGTGATAGTAGGAAATGTATTGCAGGGCATCGGCAATGCTGGTGATAAAGTCTTCCTCGCGGATGACGGTCATCTGGAAATTCCTCGGTGATTTTTCCGCTGGCTGACGATGGTGGGAGGGCCAGTACTCTAGTAACCCTTCGGGCGCTCCTGTGGTGTCCCGCTACAGCGTCGCCTAAAGCGCCTGCTGTCGCCTCAGGGCGCCTGCTTTTGGTGGTGCAGCGCCTTGACAAGGACTAAGGCCATTGCCTGCGCACTGCGCCTTGTAGCGAAACACCACAGGAACGCTGAACCCGGCAATATCACCTTGAAAGAGCGCTAGCAGGAGACACCGCAAATTCGCTTAAATATAGGCCAGTTAGGTAGTTGACACAATGCGTTCTTTCGAGCAAACTACGCCGCTCCTTTCGGGAGGGGTTCCCGAGTGGCCAAAGGGATTAGACTGTAAATCTGACGGCTCCGCCTTCGGAGGTTCGAATCCTCCCCCCTCCACCAATTCTTCTTCAGGGAAGATGGGCGAAAGGACAGGATTGCAAGGTTGTTATAGTGTAGTGCCCGGCGGGTGTAGTTCAATGGTAGAACCTCAGCCTTCCAAGCTGATTATGTGGGTTCGATCCCCATCACCCGCTCCAGCTTGCTTGAAGGTGTTTTGGGTTTTTGTCTGCTTATTGGGCTGGGCAATTTGTTAGTTTAGGTAAGAGTTTGGTGTTGCCCATATAGCTCAGCGGTAGAGCACTCCCTTGGTAAGGGAGAGGTCCCCAGTTCAATTCTGGGTATGGGCTCCAGTATGTGTTGTTTCAACTTCAGTGTGTGATTAGGGGAATCGTGAGATGTCCAAGGAAAAATTTGAACGAACGAAACCACATGTCAACGTCGGCACCATTGGCCACGTTGATCATGGCAAGACCACGCTGACTGCAGCCCTGACCAAAGTCATGGCCGAAAAGCACGGTGGTGAATTCAAGGCCTACGACCAGATCGACGGCGCCCCCGAAGAGCGCGCACGTGGCATCACCATCGCCACCGCCCACGTCGAATACGAGACCGACAACCGCCACTACGCGCACGTCGACTGCCCCGGCCACGCCGACTACGTGAAGAACATGATCACCGGCGCGGCACAGATGGACGGTGCTATCCTCGTCGTCTCCGCCGCCGACGGCCCCATGCCGCAGACCCGCGAGCACATCCTCCTGTCCCGTCAGGTCGGCGTGCCGTACATCCTGGTGTACATGAACAAGGCCGACATGGTCGACGACGAAGAGCTCATCGAGCTGGTCGAAATGGAAATTCGCGAACTGCTGGACACCTACGACTTCCCGGGTGACGACACCCCGATCATCGTCGGTTCCGCCCTCAAGGCCCTGGAAGGCGACCAGTCCGAGATCGGCGTGCCTTCCATCCTCAAACTGGTCGAGGCGATGGACGAGTACATCCCCATGCCGGAACGCGCCGTCGACGGCGACTTCCTGATGCCTGTGGAAGACGTGTTCTCCATCTCCGGTCGTGGCACTGTGGTCACCGGCCGTATCGAGCGTGGCGTGGTGCACGTCGGCGACGAAATTGAAATCGTCGGCATCAAGGACAGCGCCAAGACCACCTGCACCGGCGTGGAAATGTTCCGCAAGCTGCTCGACGAAGGTCAGGCCGGCGACAACGTCGGCGTGCTGTTGCGCGGCACCAAGCGTGAAGAAGTCGAGCGCGGTCAGGTACTGTGCAAGCCCGGCTCCATCAAGCCGCACACCAAATTTGAGTGTGAAGTGTACGTGCTGAGCAAAGACGAAGGCGGCCGTCACACCCCGTTCTTCAACAACTACCGCCCGCAGTTTTACTTCCGCACCACCGACGTTACCGGTGCCTGCGACCTGCCCGACGGTATTGAAATGGTGATGCCGGGTGACAACGTCAACATGACGGTGACCCTGATTGCGCCGATTGCCATGGAAGAAGGCCTGCGCTTCGCGATTCGTGAAGGCGGTCGTACCGTGGGTGCGGGCGTGGTCGCCAAGATCATCGAGTAAGTATTTGGTCGTCAACAAGGGCTGAGCCGGTGAGGCTTTGCTTCGCCGCTTGGTCCTTGTCAGTTGATACCTAGATCCTGCAAGTGGGCGTGCTTGCGCAGTGCAAGATATTGGGTCGTAGGGCGAATGATAACTTTGAGCGTAATCCTTGTTGTGATTGCCGAAAAGTTTCATATCGCTATACGGGTCAAGAGCTTGTGCTGAGTGAGTGCGAGCACTTGCAGGCTCTAGGTAATTGCAGAATTTATTGATAAAGGTCAGCAAAAATGGCAGCAGGACAGAGAATTCGCATCCGCTTAAAGGCTTTTGATCATCGTCTGATCGATCAGTCTGCGCAGGAGATTGTTGAAACCGCGAAACGAACGGGTGCGCAGGTTCACGGCCCAATTCCGCTGCCGACCAAGAAAGAGCGCTGGACTGTGCTGACTTCTCCGCATGTCAATAAGGATGCGCGTGATCAGTATGAAATCCGCACCCACAAGCGCCTGATGGATATTGTCGACCCCACTGACAAGACCGTCGATGCGCTGATGAAGTTGGATCTGGCTGCGGGTGTCGATGTCCAGATCAAGCTGGGCTGAGTTTACGAATTTTAGATGGTTTAAGTGCCGGTCACGGATCGGCAGATATTGAGGAATTAAAGATGACGATCGGAGTAGTCGGCCGCAAGGCAGGTATGACTCGCATCTTCACTGAGGATGGTGTTTCCATCCCGGTGACGGTCATCGAGGTTGAGCCCAATCGCGTGACCCAGGTCAAGACGCAGGATGTTGATGGTTATCGTGCCGTGCAGGTTACGACTGGCAGCCGCCGTCCTTCCCGTGTCAACAAGCCGGCGACTGGACACTTCGCCAAGGCGGGTGTGGAAGCGGGGCGTGGTCTTTGGGAGTTCCGCCTTGATGATGGCGAAGGCGAAGATATTTCCACCGGCGACAGCGTGAGTGTGGAAATCTTCTCCGCAGGCCAGAAGGTCGATGTGTCGGGCACCAGTATTGGTAAGGGCTTTGCCGGCGTTATCAAGCGCCACAATTTCCACATGCAGGATGCCACGCACGGTAACTCTCTGTCTCATCGTGCACCGGGATCCATTGGTCTGGGTCAGACGCCTGGACATGTCTTCAAAGGCAAGAAAATGGCCGGCCACATGGGTGCCGTGCGACGCACTGTGCAGAATCTTGAAGTTGTGCGTGTCGATGCCGAACGCAATTTGTTGCTGGTCAAGGGTGCTGTGCCCGGGGCCAAGGGTGGCGATGTGATCCTTTGCGCAGCAGTAAAAGCACGTAGCTAAGGGGCGATAGCATGGATCTCAAATTGACAACGGCGGCGGGCGAGACCTCAAGCGAAACGGTTGAAGTCTCAGAAGATAATTTCAACCGTGATTACAATGAAGCCCTGGTTCATCAGGTCGTTACCGCCTATCTGGCGGGGGGGCGTAGCGGAACTCGTGCGACCAAGAGCCGCTCCGACGTTCGCGGCGGTGGTGCCAAACCTTGGCGCCAAAAAGGCACCGGCCGCGCACGTGCGGGTACCTCCAGCAGTCCGATCTGGCGTAGCGGTGGCCATACCTTTGCGGTGCGCCCGCAGGACCATTCACAGAAGGTGAACAAGAAGATGTACCGCGGCGCCATGCGCTCTATTCTTTCTGAGCTGGTTCGCCAAGAGCGTCTGAAGGTCGTCGACACCTTCGACTTTGATGTACCCAAGACCAAGGCGCTGGTCGAGAAACTCGAGGCGATGGGTTTTGATCGTGGCTTGATCGTAACAGATGGTGAGAGTGAGAATCTTTACCTGTCTGCGCGCAATCTCTACAAGATTGATGTTTGTGGGGCCAAGGAAATTGATCCGGTTAGCCTGGTCAACAGCAATAATGTGCTGATGACGGTGGCGGCCGTCAAACAGATTGAGGAGATGCTCGGATGAACCAGGAACGCATCATGAAAGTCATCTTGGCACCGCATGTTACTGAAAAGGCGGCCAACGTCGGTGAGTCCAGCAACCAGTACGTGTTCAAGGTTGCCCCGGATGCCACCAAGCCTGAAATCAAACAGGCGATTGAAGCGCTGTTTGAAGTGAAAGTGGATGCCGTTCGCGTCATCAACACCAAGGGTAAAACCAAGCGTTCTGGCGCTCGTCTGGGTCGTCGAAAAGACTGGAAGAAGGCCTATGTGCGTGTCAAGGCCGGCCAGGAAATCGACTTCATTGGCGGCGAATAAGGTTTCGGAGTAGGTAGAATGGCAATTGTAAAAGCAAAACCGACATCACCGGGCCGCAGATTTGTGGTCGAGGTTGTCAACCCGGATCTGCATAAGGGCGCGCCCTTTTCTGGCTTGCTGGAAAAGAAGTCTCGTACCGGCGGACGTAACAATCAGGGGCGTATCACGACTCGCCATAAAGGCGGTGGTCACAAGCAGCAGTATCGGATTATTGATTTCAAGCGTAACAAGGATGGTATCCCCGGTCGTGTCGAGCGTCTGGAGTATGATCCAAATCGCAGTGCAAACATCGCACTGGTGCTATATGCCGATGGTGAGCGTCGTTATATCATTGCGCCCAAGGGCGTTACCGCCGGCACTGAGATCATGTCTGGTGCCGAGTCGTCCATCAAGCCCGGAAACTGCCTGACCCTGCGCCGTATGCCAGTGGGTACCACCATTCATTGCATCGAGATGAAGCCGGGCAAGGGTGCGCAGATTGCGCGCAGTGCCGGTACTTCGGCGCAGCTGGTTGCCCGCGAAGGCGACTATGCCACACTCCGCCTGCGTTCCGGTGAGATGCGCAAGGTGCATGTCGAGTGTCGTGCGGTTGTGGGTGAAGTGGGTAACAGTGAGCACAGTCTGCGTTCACTGGGCAAGGCCGGCGCTTCCCGCTGGCGTGGTGTTCGCCCCACCGTTCGCGGTGTGGCCATGAATCCCGTCGATCACCCGCATGGTGGTGGTGAGGGCCGCACGTCGGGTGGCCGCCATCCGGTTTCACCCTGGGGTGTGCCAACGAAGGGTTACAAAACCCGCAGTAATAAACGGACCGATGGCATGATTGTTCGCCGTCGCAAATCTAAGTAATAGAAGAGAGTCAGGACTGTGCCACGTTCAGTTAGCAAAGGGCCTTTTGTCGATCTGCATCTCCTGAAGAAAGTTCAGGTGGCAGCGGAAACTAATAACCGGAAACCGATCAAAACCTGGTCGCGCCGTTCGATGGTGCTGCCGGAAATGCTGGGTCTGACCATTGCTGTACATAATGGTCGACAGCATGTTCCGGTGTTCATCACCGAAGATATGGTGGGATACAAGTTGGGTGAATTTGCCCCGACTCGCACCTATAGAGGCCACACTGCCGACAGGAAAGGCCGCTAAGGGGTACCGAGATGGAAGTAAGTGCAAAATTGACAAATGCGCCGTTGTCCGCCCAAAAGGGTCGTCTGGTTGCGGATCAGATTCGTGGGCTGGCGGTGGAAAAGGCGATTCAGACGCTGGCCTTCAGCCCCAAGAAGGCGGCACATGTGCTGAAGAAGGTTCTTGAGTCCGCTATCGCCAATGCCGAGCACAATGAGGGCGCAGACATCGACGAGCTGAAGGTGAGCGCGGTCTTTGTTGACGAAGGGCCGACCTACAAGCGCATGCGTGCACGCGCCAAGGGGCGCGGAACGCGCATCCTTAAGCGCCGGGCACATATCACCGTCACCGTCAGCGACAGTTAAGAGGCAGAGTAATGGGTCAGAAAGTACATCCGATAGGCATCCGTCTTGGCATTGTCAAAGACTGGACTTCCAAGTGGTACGCAGACAGCAAGGATTTCGCGAATATCCTCAACATGGATCTCGAGGTTCGTGACTTCATCAAGAAGAAGCTTTCTCATGCGTCTGTCAGCCGCGTGCAGATCGAGCGTCCTGCAAATAATGCCCGCATTACCATCCATACTGCCCGCCCGGGTATCGTTATTGGAAAAAAGGGTGAGGATGTCGAGCGCCTGCGTCGCTCCGTCAGTCAGATGATGGGGGTGCCGGTGAGCATTAATATTGAAGAGATTCGCAAGCCTGAGCTGGATGCCACCCTGGTGGCGGAAAATGTAGCCCAGCAGCTTGAGCGCCGTATCATGTTTCGCCGCGCCATGAAGCGCGCGGTGCAGAATGCGATGCGTTTGGGCGCCCTGGGTATCAAGGTTCGTGTATCCGGCCGCCTTAATGGTGCGGAGATTGCGCGTACCGAGTGGTACCACGAAGGCCGTGTCCCCCTCCACACACTGAGAGCCGATATTGACTACGGCGTTGTTGAAGCCAGCACCACTTATGGTGTGATAGGCGTCAAGGTGTGGCTATTCAAGGGGGAAGTTTTCGAGAAAGGGCAGGCCCCTGCTGCTGTCGCTGATCAAGCCGCTGCGAAGTAGCGTTTAGGGAGACAAAATTATGTTACAGCCAAAGCGAACGAAATTTCGCAAACAGATGAAAGGCAAGAACCGCGGACTGGCGTTTCGTGGTAGTGATGTCAGTTTCGGCGAATGTGGCCTGAAGGCGACTGCCCGTGGGCGCATTACTGCCCGTCAGATCGAAGCCGCACGTCGAGCTATGACCCGTCACATCAAGCGTGGCGGAAAGATCTGGATTCGCGTGTTTCCGGACAAGCCCATTACCAAGAAGCCTCTTGAGGTTCGTATGGGTAAAGGCAAGGGCGCGGTTGAATACTGGGTTGCCCAGATTCAGCCGGGCCGGATGTTATTTGAGATGGAAGGTGTTGCTGAGGATGTTGCGCGCGAGGCATTTCGCCTGGCGGCAGCAAAGCTGCCTCTATCGACGACCTTTGTGACGCGGACGGTGATGTGATGGACGCAAAAGAATTACGTGGAAAAAACACGGCAGAGCTGAGCGAAGAGCTGCAGAGTTTGTTGCGTGAGCAGTTTAATCTGCGCATGCAGAAAGGAACCGGCCAGCTGGGTAACTCTGCGCGTCTGAAAAGCGTGCGCCGTGACGTGGCACGCGTCAAGACGATCATGAATGAGATTGCGGGTGGTGCAGAATGAGTGAAGATAAGGCAGTCCGCACGCTTGCCGGGCGGGTAATCAGCGACAAAATGGATCGTACCATTACGGTGATGGTTGAGCGTCGCGTCAAGCATCCTTTATACGGCAAATATAGATCGGAAGAGCGTCGTGTAGGGAAAGAGTGTAGATCTCGGTGGTCGCCGTATCATTAAAAAAAAAAACAAAAAACACTAAAAAAAAAAACAAAAAACGAAGTACACATA